>JAZNFZ010000022.1:0-5893 GCA_045576195.1 Eubacteriales bacterium
AGGGGGAAAAAGAGGGGCGGGGGGGAGGCCCCCCGGTGTAAAAAAAACCCCCCCCCCCCGCGGGGGTTGCTGCTTTTTGTCGGGTGCTGTCAAAATCTTTTTTTGAAAAAGGGCGACAAGAACTTGCCAAATCACAAAAAATATGGTATACTATACTAAATATAGAAAAAATTGCGCGGACGAGACCTCGCCCACGCTGAAGTCTGATGTGGAGGATGTATGAAACGGCTGTTTGCTTTTTTGCTGGCGCTTTGCTTTTTGGTGCTGTCGACTCTGCCGATCACCGCTGCCTCTCCGAGGCAGAGCGTTCTTACGGTGCAGGGCGCACTGGATACCTATCTCGGTAAGGATACGCCCGGTGCCGCTGTGGTGCTGATCGAGGGCGGAGAGCGTGTCATGCTGGAGGGCTTTGGCTATTACGATCTGAAGGACCGTCTGCTGGTCACTCCCGATACGGTCTTTGAAATCGGTGAGCTGTCCTCGCTGCTTGTGGCGCTGTCGGCTCTTACGCTGGATGAGGCGGGGCGGTTTGACCTGGATGCCGATATCACGACCTTTTTGCCTGCCTCCTTTGTCAAGAAGCTGGACCTGACCTATTCCCGCACCGCCAGACAGCTGCTGTCGGGCTATTCCGGCTTTGGCGGTCGCGTTCTGGATCTGCGCTTTGACAACAGCTCCCATCGTCCGCGCGATCTTGAGGAGGCGCTGCTTGCCGATATTCCCGAGCAGTCGGAGGGCCTGCTCTCTTGCTATCATCCCTCGGAGTATGCCGTTTCGCTGGTGGCATATGCCATTGAGCATATCACGGGCTCGTATGCCGATTATACCCGCGATACGCTGCTGCTCCCGCTGGGAATGAACGAAACCGTGCTGAATCCCTCCTTAACGGTCATCACCGCCGAGCTTGCCAAGGGGTATTCCCTCAAAACAGAGGGAACCTTTGCAGTAAAGGCGGGAGGCGGCCGCAGCTATGCGGGGCTTTATCCCGCCTCGGGCGCACTTTCCAGCGCCGCCGATCTTTGCCTGCTGCTTGAGTTTGTTCTCAACGGCAAAAACGGCGCCGTTCTCTCGGATGCGGCGCGTGCAGAGCTTTTTGCCACAACTGCCTCGGGCGGCCTTTTCCCCGTGTCCGCACTCACCCTTGAGGCTGCACAGTCTGCCTTTGGCACAGATACCTCCACCCTTTCCTTCGGCGCCTCCCTCTGGCTTGACCCCGCCGCGGGGAACGGCGCCGTGGTGCTGACCAACACGGCCGAAAGCGGCCTCCTGACCCTGCCTCGGACGCTTGTCGGCGCCAAGACCCCCACCATAACGGGCAACCTGCCCACAGGCAGCCTGCCTGACATCAGAAAGTTCAAGGGCACCTATGTAAGCGCCGATATGGAGACAAGAACCTTCGTCGGTCGCTACCTCACCGCCAATCAGAATTTGAAGGTCTCGGTGGACAAGACCGACGGCACGCTTCTCATCGGTAGCCTCAAATATGTCCAGATCGCTCCCGGCGTTTTCAAGAGCACCGACCCCGAGTCCGGTAGCGTGGTGCGCTTCCTGATGAACGAGGAGGGAAAGGTGGTTTCGATCACGGGCACTGAAAAGGAGAGCTATGTCAAGATCCCATTCTATCTCCAATACGGCTTTGTAACCGTTATGCTCGGCCTCCTCTTTGTGCTGGCGATCTGGTTTGTCCTCTCGGGTGCCTTTTCGCTGCTGCGGTATTACACGATCCGCGAGGATCGGGACGGCAAAATTTCTCTTTGGTTTGTGGTGGCCCGCGTGCTTTCGGGCGTGCTGGCGATCCTTACCGTGTGGCAGATCCTGCTGGGTATCTCGGCAGGTGCGGCCGCGCTTTCCTCGTCCTATCGGGCGCTGGCCATCCTTGCGCTTATCGCCTTGATCCTTGCCACGGTGGCGTATCTTCTCGCATTTGTGTTCTCCTTCCTGCGCCGCAAGCTCCATCGCCGCGTGGCAGCCACCGCCATTCTTTATGTGGTGTTCCTGCTTCTCATTCAATTTTTCTGTATCATCTGAACGAAAAAAGGCAGACCCTGCGCCAAATCGTGCAGGTCTGCCTTTTTTATTGTCAAATTCAAAAAAAGTCAAATTATGTCAAATTTGAATATTTGCAGAAAACAATTTGCAAAAACGATTGCTTTATGGATAAAAAATTTGTATAATATACCTATATTACACATGCGATTGCGTTGTTTTTTGGAAGGAGCCCGACATGCGAAGTAATCGTTTCGAAATTTTCTCTGCCGCGATTGGAAATTTGGTCAAAAATGTGCAAAATATCAAAACGCGCAAAATGGCGGAATACCAATTAAAGGGTACCAACGCGATCTGCCTTTGTCAGGTGCTGGAAAGCGCGGACGGCCTCACCGCCACCGAGCTGGCGCAGCGAGGTGAGATCGACAAGGCACAGGTTTCCCGCTGTATGGCAGAGCTTTCCGAAAAGGGTTATATTTACCGTGACGACCACGACGGCCGCCGCTACAAGCAAAAATACCGCCTGACCGAGGCGGGCAGGGCGGTTGCCGAGGATGTGAAGCGCACCACCGACCTCATTCAGAGTGCTGTCGGCAAAAACATCAGCGACGAGGAGCTGGAGATCTTTTATAAGACCCTTTACAAGCTCTGCGACAACTTTGATGAGCTGCTTCATAAAATGTAATTTCAATCAAAAAGCAAGCGTAAAGATTCCTTTACGCTTGCTTTTCTGTTTTGTCACGGTCAACCGAGCTTTGCCAGCGCCGCAGCCACACCCTCGCGGGTCTCGCGGTATTTGGCAAGCTTTTGGCGCTCGCCCTCTACCACGGCGGCAGGGGCCTTTGCCACAAAGCCCTCGTTGGAGAGCTTCTTTTCCACGCGCTCGATCTCACCCTCGATCTTGGCAAGCTCGGCCGTAAGGCGAGCCTTTTCCTTTTCGGTGTCGATGATATCGGAGAGCGGCAGCAGAATGGTGGCCGAGTCGGTGATGATCTGCACCGCGTTGTCGGCGGAGATCACGGCAGGGTCAAAGCCCTCGGCTACCTCGATCTCCGAGGCAGAGGCCAGACGGCAGAAGAAGGGCTCGGTCTCCTAGCCAAAGCTCTCGGCATAGCGAGTGGCAATATAGACCTTCGCCTTGCGGGAGGGAACTACATTCATCTCATTCCTGCGTGCACGGATGGCACGGATGGCGGCGATCACGCGCTCCATATGAGCGGCATCGGCAGAAAAGTCAAGAGCGGCATCTGCCACAGGGTAGGTGTCGATCATAATGCTCTCGGCCTCGTGGGGGAGGGATTGGTAGATCTCCTCGGTAATAAAGGGCATAAAGGGATGCAGCATCTTAAGGATACCGAGAAGCACATAAGCGATCACATTCTGCGCCACGGCGTTGCCTGCGCTCTCCTTGTCGGCAAGGCGTGCCTTGGAAAGCTCAATGTACCAGTCGCAGAACACATCCCACACGAAATCGTAAAGGGTGGAGAGCGCAATGCCAAGCTCGTAGTTGTCAAGCGCATTCCGTACACCTGTAATCGTGTTGTTGAAGGCAGTGAGGATCCACTTGTCTTCCTTGGAAAGCTGCTCTCTTGCGGGGAGGGTTACCTTGTCGATGGTCAGGTTCATGCGCACAAAGCGGGAGGCGTTCCAGAGCTTGTTGGCAAAGTTGCGCGCCGCCTCGATCTTTTCGTCCGAGAAGCGCATATCGTTTCCGGGCGAGTTACCCGTGGCAAGGGCAAAGCGCAGCGCGTCGGCACCGAACTCGTCAATGATCTGCAGGGGATCAATGCCGTTGCCAAGAGATTTGGACATCTTGCGGCCCTGCGCGTCGCGCACCAGACCGTGGATCAGCACCGTGTCAAAGGGCTCCTTGCCCGTGTACTCCAGTCCCGAGAAGATCATACGCGACACCCAGAAGGTGATGATGTCGTAGCCCGTGACCAGGGTATTGGTGGGGTAGAAATAGTCAAGATCCTCGGTCTTTTCGGGCCAGCCAAGGGTCGAGAAGGGCCAGAGGGCAGAGGAGAACCAGGTATCAAGCGTATCGGGGTCCTGATACATTTCCTTGCCGCACTTGGGGCATTTTACGCTTGCCTCCTTGGTGACCACCACCTCATCGCAGTCGTCACAGTAGAAGGCGGGGATGCGGTGACCCCACCAAAGCTGACGGGAAATGCACCAGTCGCGGATGTTCTCCATCCAGTGGAAGTAGTTCTTTTCAAAACGCTCGGGCACAAATTGGGTGCGCTTTTCGCGCACAGCGGCAATGGCAGGCTCGGCCAGGGGCTTCATCTTAACAAACCATTGCTTGGAGATCATCGGCTCGATGACTTGATGGCAGCGGTAGCAGGTGCCCACATTGTGCATCAGGGGCTCGATCTCCTTGAGAAGGCCCAGCTCCTTGAGATCGGCAAGAATGGCCTTTCTCGCTTCGGCGGTGGTCATACCCGCGTATTTGCCGCAGTCAAGCACCCGGGGCTCGTCCACGGCGGCGGTGCCGTTTTCAAACAGCTTGTCGGCGGCGGCCTTGTCCTCCGCGCCCGTCATTCTGCCGTCGTAGGTGAAAATGCGGACCATCGGCAGATCGTGGCGCTTGCCCACCTCGTAGTCGTTGGGGTCGTGGGCGGGGGTGATCTTCACCACGCCCGTTCCCTTGGTCATATCGGCGTGCTCGTCGCAGACAATGGGAATTTCCTTGTTGATGAGAGGCAGCAGCACGTGGCAGCCGTGGAGGTGCTTATAGCGCTCGTCCTCGGCGTTGATGGCCACGGCGGTGTCGCCCAGCATGGTCTCGGGACGGGTGGTGGCAAGCTCCAGCATCTCGCCCGTTTCCTTGAGGGGGTAGAGCAGATGGTAGAAGTTACCCTGCTTGTCCTCGTATTCCACCTCAGCATCCGAGATCGAGGTGACACAGGTGGGGCACCAGTTGACCATGCGGTTGCCGCGATAGATCAGATCCTTTTCGTAAAGTCTGGTAAAGACCTCCTTGACCGCGGCGGAGCAGCCCTCATCCATGGTAAAGCGCTCGCGCGACCAGTCGCAGGAGGAGCCAAGGCGCTTGAGCTGCGACACAATGCGGCCGCCGTACTGCTCCTTCCAGGCCCAGGCGCGCGTGAGGAAAGCCTCACGACCAAGGTCGTCCTTGGTAAGGCCCTCCTTCCGCATTGCCTCTACGATCTTCGCCTCGGTTGCGATCGAGGCGTGATCGGTACCGGGCAGCCACAGGGTGCAAAAGCCCGACATACGCTTGTAGCGGATGAGAATATCCTGCAGCGTGTTGTCAAGGGCGTGACCCATATGAAGCTGACCCGTGATGTTTGGCGGGGGAATGACAATGGTATAGGGCTTTTTCTTTTTGTCGATCTTGGGTGTGAAATAGCCCTTTTCACACCAGTTTTTATAAATGCGCTCCTCAAATTCGCCGGGGGCGTAGGTTTTGGGGAGATCGTGCAGCTCAGCCATGCTTTGTCACCTCTTAAAATAAACGATATACGTATTAAGTATAACATTTTTTGCGGGAGATGTCAACCGCCTCCGCATTTTTCGCTGACGAAAAATTCTTAAAAATATTTTGAAAACCCTATTGACAATTCGACAAAGGTTTGCTATAATATTACACGTCGCCGCAAGAGCGGTGGCGGTCTGCTGCTATAGCTCAGTCGGTAGAGCACGTCATTGGTAATGACGAGGTCATCGGTCCGAATCCGATTAGCAGCTCCATAAACAAAGCGTCACCCTATAGGGTGGCGCTTTTGTTTTATTCTCGGCACAAAAGCCTTCTCTTGGTAACTTTTCTCGCATCCTTCCTTGACAATACGCGTTTTTTGCTATATAATAAGATTAATTATGACGTTTGTTGCGAAAGGGGGAGAATGTGTATGATCTGCAAGCAATGCGGCAGCAAATA
>JAZNFZ010000023.1:0-21318 GCA_045576195.1 Eubacteriales bacterium
CCCGACGGGCTTGCCCGTCGGGGGTTTTTGCGGCTGCCTTGCCGCGCCCGCCGGGCGCGGCATCAGGTGTGGGCGCGGCGCCAGACCGAGGGCGTGGTGCCCACTATTTTTTTGAAGACCGCAAAGAAATATTTTTGGTTGAGAAAGCCGCAGGCATCGCTGATGTCGGGGAGCGTGCGACCATGGTCCGCCAGTAGGAGCTTGGCAAGGTCCACGCGCATACGGTTGACGAAAAGGCTTGGTGTTACCCCATAAACGGTCTTGAAAACGCGCCTGAAATAGGCGGGGCTGATAA
Organism: Eubacteriales bacterium; assembly: GCA_045576195.1. Classification (GTDB taxonomy): domain Bacteria; phylum Bacillota; class Clostridia; order Oscillospirales; family CAG-272; genus Firm-07. The sequence goes on from JAZNFZ010000023.1 coordinate 296, forward strand.
AGGCGGCGGCAATGGCGCGGGAGAGCGAAAAATCCTTGTCAAGGTAGTGGGCACGGATGTAATCGACCGCAGGCGCGATGATGGGACGCGCCCGCTCGATCTCCCCGTCGCCCGAAAGCCGAACAAGCTCGAAAAGAATATCATAAATCAAACTTCGGCACCGCAAAAGATAGCCCTGCTCCCGCGATTGCCAGAGGGCATGGAGCGTGATAAAGCATTGCTGCAGGTGGGGCGAAATGCAGTGAAAGGAAAGGATGCGCCGCACGGTAAGCCCCTCCAGCGCCAGGTGGATGCAGATGACCTCCTCGTCGCTGTCCTCTTGTCGGTAGGCAATGCCCGCAGGAATCAGCAAAAAATCCTGCGGCGAGGCGGGAATGGGTGTGTCACCGTCCCAAAATGTTGCCTTGCCCGACAGGCGGCAGCTGATCACCGCAAAGTCGCGCGCCGCTGTTCTTTTGGCGGTGCTGTCTCGCCTGAAGCGCAGAATATCCAAAATGCGAAAGCTGCAGTCCTCCTCACAAAGCCACATACGACCACCTCCTCTTTGGAACAATTATAGCATAGATGTAGTCTTTTTGCAAGTATCATTTTTTATACCAAATAGTTCTTTTTGGGGGTTGTAAGCCCACCCTTTCGGTGCTATGATAGCAATAAAGAGAAAAAAGGAGGATACCGCTATGTATCAGCACCCCAAGAATGAGATCATTTATCAGCTTGCCATGCGTACCTTTACCCCCGAGGGCACCATCAAGGCCGCCGAGGCGCGCCTTGCCTATGTGGCCTCGCTTGGCGTGGATATCGTGTATCTTTGCCCCGTGTTTATGGCTGAGAACGACCAAAGCCTTGACACCTGGAGCCCGCGCCAGAAGGCCTCGCAAACGGGAAATCCCAAAAATCCCTATAAAATGTATGATTATTTCCATGTGGATGAGGAATACGGCACCGATGAGGATCTGAAGCATTTTGTTAAAACCGCACACCGTCTGGGGCTTAAAGTGCTGTTTGACCTGGTGTATCTGCATTGCGGCAGGGGGGCGGTGTTCCTTGCGGAGCATCCCGATTTCATCGAGCGCAACGAGGACGGCACCGACGTGGTGGGGGAGCTTTGGCCCTTTGCCAGACTGAATTACCAAAACCCCGCCCTGCGCGAGTATCTGCTTTCCAATATGCAGTGGTTCCTGCGCGAATTTTCGGTGGACGGCTTCCGCTGCGACGTGGGTGATCGGATCCCGCTTGATTTCTGGGAGTGGGCGTTTGAACGGCTGCGCGCCGAAAAGCCCGACCTTCTTACCTTCAACGAGGGCAAGAATCCCGCGTATCTTGAGAAGGCCTTTGACATTTGCTATTCCTTCCATTGGCGCGCCTCTCTTGCAGGACTGTTCCGCGGGGAGCACGGGGCAAATGAGTTCCGTGCGCTCTGTCTTGCGGAGCGCGAGGAATTTGGTGACAGGGTGAAGCACCGCGCCCGCTATATCGACAACCACGATACCGCCAGCGATGTGGGGCTTTTGCGAAACGAGATCGTGATGACCGAGCGCGGCGTGGAGGCGGCGCTGGTGGTGACAAACACCTATGACGGTGTGCCTTTCCTTTGGAACGGTATGGAATTTTGCGATGCGGCGGAGAACAATATGTTCTCAAACCGTGACCACGGCAGGCGCAGTGCCATGGACTGGTCCACGGCCTTTACCGCGCGGGGCAAGCGCAGAATGCGGCTTTTGAAGAAGCTGCACGCCCTGCACCATAACACCCCCGCCATTACCGAGGGCTTTGTGGAATGGGTGGAGAACGACCGCCCCGATGACGTGCTTTCCTATCGGAAGCAGTACGGCGGGCAGGAGGTTCTGGTTGTCGTCAACGCGAAGAACAGGGCGCTTGATGTGAGAGTGGATGTCGCGCTTGACGAGGCGGACGTTTGTCTCAGGCGCGGTGCAAAATGCGGCGAAAACGCACTCCGTCTGCAGCCCTATGGCTATTTGCTTTTCAAAAAAGGATGAAAAAGAAGCCCTGTCAATGCCATAGAAGCAAGCCTCCCCCCTCTTTTGGGGGGAGGTGGCACATGAGGTGTGACGGAGAGGGCGGCTCCGCAGGGAGTATTGCCCTCTCACCCGCTACCGCGGGAGCTCTCCCGAAGGGAGAGCCTTTTCTTTTTGTCACACGCCGTAGCCGTGGCGGGATGAGTCTGCGCGATGTTGGAGTGAGCGGAGCTTTACCGTTACGCACTCTCCCCCACCCATCTGCGCCGGCTCGCCTTGCGGCGAGCAGGCACTTGCCTGTGGTAAGATGCGGCGGGAGCAATCGGTCATGACAATCGACTGTTTTTGCCTCCAAAAACAACCTGTGGTTGAGTCCGGCGCCTCGTTTCCGAATTTGTGCTTGATTTTGTTGAATTTTTGTGCTATGCTGATGATAGAAAGGGAGGGATGACCGTGCACGATCCGAAACAACTGGGCGGAATGATCCGCACCTACCGAAAGAAACGGGGCATGACGCAGGCGGCACTGGCCGAGCGGCTGTTTGTGACGGCGCAGAATGTTTCCAAGTGGGAGACGGGGCTTTCGGCCCCCGATGTGGGCAATCTTTGTCTGCTTTCCGACGTGCTGGGGGTCAGCACCGACCGCTTGCTCGGCAAAAGCGCGGACGGCCCTGCCGATCGGGTGATGATCGGCATTGACGGCGGCGGCACCAAGACCGAGTTTTGCCTGTTTACCGAGCGGGGCGAGATCCTGGGGCAGTGTGTGCTGGGGGCCAGCAATCCCAACGCCGAGGGGATGGAGCAAACGCTTGCCGTGCTGAAGCAGGGCATTGACACGCTGACCCGTGGCGGCGACGAGGTGGCCGCGATCTTTGCGGGGGTTTCGGGCTGTGGGCCCGAGGCAAACCGTCGCACGGTGCGCGGCTTTTTGCAAAAAAGCTATCCCGACGCGCGCATTGAGGTGCAGGGCGACGGGCTGAATGTGGTATACAGCACGCCCTATTTTGAGCGCTGTATCGTGGTCATTGCGGGCACGGGCTCGGTGGTGTTTGCCAAGGAGCCGCAGGGCCTTTTCCGCCTTGGCGGCTGGGGCTATCTGTTTGACCGCAGCTACAGCGGCTTTGAGCTGGGGCGCGAGGCGGTCGCGGCGGCGCTGGCCGAGGAGGACGGTGTGGGCGTGCCCACGGGCATCACGCCCCTGCTGCAGGAGCGGCTGGGCGGCCGCGTAAGTGATAGCATTGCAGGGCTTTATCGCAAGAAAAACGATATGGTGGCCTCCTTTGCCCCCCTGGTGTTTGAGGCGTATGATGCGGGCGACCGCGTGGCGGCTGCGATCCTTGAAAAAAGCCTGCGGGCGCTGCGGCAGTTTATCAAAAAGGCCGCCGAGCGCTATGACTGCGGCAGTCGCGTGGTGCTGGCGGGCGGCCTTACCGCGCGGCAGGATGTGCTGACAAGATTTTTGCGGGAGGAGGGGGATCATTTTACCTATATCTTCCCCCATTTGCCGCCTATTTACGGCGCGTGCGCCTATTGCAACCGTATGTTCGGCGAGCCTCGCGAGGGATTTGCCGAGCGCTTTTGTGAGGATTACAAAAAGCGGAAGGGAGAATGAATATGCTGAAAACCGAAATGCGAAACCCTGCCACTATGCACTTTGATCGGATGACAAGTGCCGAGATGGTGTCGGTTATGGCAAAGGAAAATTACAATGCCGTGCGCGCGGTGGAGGCGGCGAGCGCCGCCATCGTGGCTGCGGTGGATCTGATCGCCGCCGCCTTTGCGCGGGGCAACCGTCTCTTTTTCATCGGCGCGGGCACCTCGGGTCGCCTTGGTGTGCTGGATGCCGCCGAGTGCCCCCCCACCTTCGGCGTGGATCCCGAGACCGTGCAGGGCATCATTGCGGGCGGTATGGACCGTATGTTCTCGGCGGCGGAAAACGCCGAGGACAAGGAGGAGAACGGCAGAGCCGACGTGCTGGCAAGAGGCGTACGCGCAGGCGACGTGCTGGTCGGTGTTTCGGTAGCGGGCGGCGCCGCCTATGTGGCGGGGGCTATGCGCGCCGCGCGGGAGCTGGGCGCCTTCGTGGTGGCGCTCACCTGCAATGAGGACACGCTGATCGAGCAGTGCGCCGACGTGACCACCATCACCGATACGGGTGCGGAGGTGCTGACGGGCTCCACCCGCCTGAAGGCGGGCACCGCCCACAAAATGGTGATGAATATGCTCACCACCTGCGCCATGGCCAGGACGGGAAAGGTCTATGAAAATATGATGATCAACCTGAAGCCCACCAATAGCAAGCTCCGCGCCCGCACCATCCGCATCGTGGGCGAGATCCTCGGCTGCGACGAGGGCGAGGCCGAGGCGCGGCTTGCCGCAAGTGACTGGAGCATCAGAAGGGCGGTTTCGCTTCATGACGACATCGAGCGTTGAGCGGGTGGGCGGTGTTCCCACGCTGCATATTGACGGTGTGCCCGTCCCGGGGGCAGCCTATCTGACCTATTTTCCGCGCCGCAATCGCTATGGCGATTTTGCGGCGGCGGGGTACAGGCTTTTTTCCCTGCCGCTGTATTTTGCGGAGGATACCATCAATCAGCAGAGCCCCTGCCCGCCGTTTGATAAGGGCATTTTTGATACCGCCCTGCCCGATTTTGCCCACGTGGACGAGGAGATCGGGCGTATCCTTGCGGCCTGCCCCGAGGCGTATATTTTCCCGCGCGTCAATGTCAATCTTCCCCGCGCGTGGGAGGCGGCGCACCCCGATGAGCTGTGTGACGGCAGCTATTTCGGCGAGCACCGCGTCTGCTTTGCCTCCGATGCCTGGGCAGAGGAGGTCAAACGCCTGCTTGCGCTCCTGCTCTCCCATATGGAAAACGCCCCCTATCGCGACCGTATTGTGGGCTATCAGATCGCAGGCGGCAACACCGAGGAGTGGTTTCCCCTTGACCCCTGCGGCTCCTCGGGCAAGCGCGCGAGAGAGAAGTTTGCCGCATTATGTCGGGAGACGGGGCGAGATTCGGACGAGGAGAGCTATTGGGCGTTCCTCTCCGAGGTGATAGCCGACCGCATCTGCGAGCTTGCCGCATTTGCCAAAAATGCCGTCGCGGGCCGCGTGGTGATCGGCGCCTTTTACGGCTACACCTTTGAGTGTCCCCAGCGCAACCGATGCCACCACGCCCTGCGCCGCGTGCTGGCCTCACCCGATGTGGATTTTATCTGCTCGCCCGTGTCCTACGCGGGGGTACGCCGCGCGGGCCGCGACCATTCCTGTATGTTGCCCGTGGACTCGCTGAAGGTCCACGGCAAGCTGTACTTTGCCGAAAACGACACCCGCACACACCTTTCGGCAAAGCCCTTTGACATTCCGAAATTCGATCATCCCATCTGGTTCGGTCCCGATGAGGAGCAGAGTGTGGAGATCATCAAAATGCACGCCGCGCGGGCGCTTACCCACGGGCACGCCTTTTGGTGGTTTGATATGTGGGGCGGCTGGTACCGCACCGAGCGCTATATGGCCACGGTGAGGCGCGTGAGGGAGATCGTGGCGGAGTCGCTTTCTCTGCCGCGGGGCAGTGCAGCAGAGCTCGCCCTTTTCACCGACGAGCGCGCATATGCCCATATCGCCCCTGACGGTATGAGAAACATCAGCGAAATGCTGCTTTCTGCCATGGGGGAGATGGGCGCGCCGTACGATGCCTATCTGGCCGATGACTTTGACGCGGTGGCAGATCGCTACAAGGCCTTTGTGCTGCTGGCGCCTGTTCCCACCGAGAAAACAGAGCAGATCCGCCGCGCCCTCGGTAGCCGCCCCTGCCTTGTGGTGACGGCAGACACCCCCGATGCGGTGCTTTCCGCCTCGTACCTGGGCGATTTCGCCACGGCGGCGGGCGTGCACCTTTTCACCGATGCACCCGCCGTGGTATACGCGAGCGCGAGCCATCTGTTCCTTCACACGGTAGCGGACGGGTTGCTTGACCTTTGCGACGGCGAGCGGGAGCGCTTTACCGATCTCTTTACGGGCGAGGTGCTGACCTTCCCCCGCGAGGTGAAAAAGGGCAGGAGCTACCTCTTTCGCCGCAAAAACAGCCTATAACGGTGTGAGATATAAAAAAGCACGAGAGATCTCTCGTGCTTTTTTGCTTTGTTCCACCAACCACCAGCAGTGCTGGTGGCACCAAAAAGCTTTCGCTATGAACAGTTTCCGCCGCAGCGGCAGGCTCCCCTGTGTAAGGGGAGCTGTCAGCGAAGCTGACTGAGGGGTTGTACTCGTGGGAAAATCAGCAAAAAACAATCCCTCCGTCATGGCAAGCCGTGCCACCGCGACCACCGTGAAACGGTGTGTCGACGTGTTCGCCGTAAGCCGTGCCTTAACAGTAAAAGGCGTGGTTGCCGATCTTGGCAAAGTAGGGCCTGTTGCGCGCGGCCCAGCTGTTGGGTGCCTTGACGGGGTTGACAAAATAAAGGATCCGATCACTGACCGTATAGCCCTCAAGGCAGATCTTGGCGGCGATGATGCTCTCCTCGGTGGGGGCTTGGTAGACCGTGCCGTTGGCGGTGGGTGAAAACTGCACGCCGTTCTTTTTGTCAAAAATTACCCCATAAATGGTATTGGGAAAGGAGGCGGAGCGTACGCGGTTGAGGATCACGTTGCCCACGGCGATCTTGCCGTAGAGCGATTCGCCGCGGCTCTCGGCGCTGATGATGCGCGAAAGCCAGTAAACGGCATCGGCGCGGTAAAAGCTGCTGCCTGACTTAATGCCGCCGCTGCCGCGCGTTACCTGAAAGCCGTGAAGATCGCTGCTCCATTTGATCTTTGCATCAAAGGCGCGGTAAAGCTGCAGAATTGGGGCATACATGGTGCCGTTTTTCAGAAAAATAGGCTGGTCAAGGTAGAGGTATCTGCCGTTTGCCACAAGATAAGGGTAACCGTCGGTACAGGTGAGTGTGAGTGAGTCTGAGTGTACCGTAAGCGTTTTGGCGGTAGAGTTGTATGTAACCGAGGCGGTGCTGTCCATATCGGTGGCAAAGCGCCGTATCCCTACAAACGTGGTTTGATTTTTTACCTGAACGCTGCCCGAAAAGGGCTGCCCGTCGATCAAGACGCTGACCGAGGAGGCGGCGCTTGCGGTGAGCGTGAGCAGGGAAAGCGCGAAGAGCGTGACCAGAAGCAAGGATAGAATTTTTTTCAATAGGTGTCCTTTCTTGCCTGCATGCCGGCGAGGGGATTTGTAAAATCGCGACAATTTACACGGTTATTGTACCATATGGCAACAAAAAAAGCAAGGAACAATATCTTCCATTGCCAAAAACGGGGTATAACGGTGCGGGTTTTTGAAAAATGTGACGAAATGAGAGCGACCCCCTTGACAAATTGCTTCAAACATTTTATACTTGTGTTGTTTGAATAAAAAGGAGTGAATCTGTATGGAGATCAAGCCCTCGGAGCGCCTTGGCGCTTTTGAAACAGGCATTTTTGCATCGCTCAACGAAATTGCGGCAGAGCTGGCCGCTGAGGGTCGACGCGTTTACAATCTGTTTATCGGCACCCCCGATTTTGTGCCCCCGCAGCACGTGGTGGAAGCACTGGTCTGTGCGGCGCGCGACCCTGAAAACTGGAAATATTCCCTGAAGGAGAGCGACGAGCTGCTTTCGGCCGTGTGCGATTACTATAAGGATCGCTTTGGCACGGCGATCACCCCCGATATGATCGCGGCGGTGAACGGCACCCAAGAGGGTATGGGTCACCTTGGTATGGCGCTTTGCAACAAGGGCGACGTGGTGCTGCTGCCCGATCCCGGCTATCCCGTGTTTGAGGCAGGCGCGCGCTTTGGCGAGGCCGAGATCGTCTATTACCCCCTTTTGCGGGAGAATGGCTTTTTGCCCCGCTTTGACCGCATTGACGAGGCAGTGCTGCGCCGCACCCGTTACCTGGTGCTTTCCTACCCCTCAAATCCCGTGGGCGCGGCCGCGCCCCGCGAGGTCTTTGAGGAGGCGGTTGCCTACGCGAAGCAATACGGCTTTCTCGTGATCAACGACAATGCCTATTCCGATATTATTTTTGACGGGCGCGAGGGCTTTTCCTTCCTGTCGATCCCGGGTGCTGCAGAGGTGGGCGCGGAGTTCTTTTCGCTTTCCAAGTCCTTCAACGTGACGGGCGCGCGCATCTCGTTTCTCATCGGAAACCGCGATGTGATCCGCGCGATGAAGTTGCTTCGCTCCCAGTATGATTTCGGTATGTTCACCCCGATCCAGAAGGCAGCGGTGGCGGCCCTCAGGGGCCCGCGTGATGCGGTGGAGGCGCAGTGCCGTGAGTATCAGCGGCGGCGCGATGCGCTCTGCGGCGGCCTGCGGGCGCTTGGCTGGCAGATCCCCGACAGCGACGGCACCATGTTTGTTTGGGCGCCGTTGCCCTGCGGCTATCACGACTCCTTCGGGTTTTGCGAAAAGCTGGCGCGCCGTGCGGGCGTGGTGGCCACGCCGGGCCGCGCCTTCGGCCCCCGTGGCGAGGGCTATGTGCGCTTTGCGCTGGTACTGCCCCCCGAGGGGCTTGCCGCCACGGTGCGCGCCATTGCCGAAAGCGGTATCCTTGCGGAGTGCGATTGCTGAAAGGCGTCTTCTATCCATCCAGAGTGTGCGAATCAAAAAGGACAGAGAGTGAAAAACTCTCTGTCCTTTTTTGCAAACGAAGCCCTCTTTTGTGGGGCTTCGAATGGGGGAGGACTATGCCGCAGGAGCGGGGAGCTCTCTGGTTTTGATCAGGCGGCGGAGATAGCGAACCGAGAAGAGAAAAGAGGTGGCCGCCGTCAAAGCCCAGGTAATGGGGTAGGAAATATAGATGATCTCCAGGGTGGGGAGGAGGCGGAAGACCGTGTTGATCCACACGATGCGCGAAAGGCACGCGCCGATCAGCGAAATGACCGTGGAGGTGGTGGAGTGACCCATACCGCGCAGGATGCCTGAGCCGACCTCCATAAACGCGAGGGTGAAATAGGGAATGATCATATAATAGGTGCGGACAGTGGCGGTATACATGGCCAGATGCTCGAGCGATCCCTCAGGCCCGTCCACCACGCCGTAAAGCGCCAGCAGCGGCACACGGAAAAGGATCAGCACCGCCCCCGAGATGACGGCGACGAAAAAGGTGATGAGGTAGCAGCACCGCATGACGCGCCAGACGCGCTCGTATTTGGCAGCCCCCACATTTTGCCCCGTAAAGGTGACCGCCGCCTGGTAGACCGAGTTGGTGGCGGTGTAGGCAAAGCCCTCCAGATTGGCGGCGGCCGCGTTGCCCTTGACCACGGGCTGGTAGGCAGCCGTGGGGGAGCAGAGGGTGTTGTTGACCTGCAGAATGGCGGATTGGATCAGCATATTGGACACCGAAAAGAGTGCGCCCTGAATACCCGCGGGAACGCCGATGCGAATAATGTCAAGAAAGGCGCGTCGGTCAAGACGAAGCAGACGGGGGGAAAAGCGGCAGGCGTCATCACTGCGGGAGAGCTTGAACAGCAGCACCACCATGGAAACGGCGTTGGATACCGTGGTGGAGATCGAAACGCCCTCCACCGACAGATGGCAGACCAGCACCAGAAAGAGGTTGAGCGCTACATTGAGAAGGCCCGTGGCCGTGAGCACCAGAAGGGGAGTCTTGGTGTCGCCCTTGGCGCGGAAAATGGCAATGGCATAATTGGTGACCGAGATGAACGGCACACCGAGAAAATAGATCCTGGTGTAGGTGGTGGCAAGCGCGAGGAGCTTGCCCGTGTTGCCCATTAGGGCAAGCATGGGGTGAGAAAGCAGCAAGCCGATCACCGTTCCCACAGCACCGAACAGCACGCTCATCAGCAGCGCGGTATGCACCGTGCGGGAGGTGCTGTCTGCATCGCGCGCACCGATGTGGCGCGCCACCATGACGTTGGCACCCGTGGCAAAGCCGATGAAGATATTGACGATCAGAGTGATGAATGCGCCCGTGGTGCCGATGGCACCCACGGCATCGGGCTCGGTGGAAAGGCTGACGGTCACCATATCGGCGGCGTTGTAAAGCACCTGCAGCAGGTTGGTGGCCATAATGGGCAGCACGAACAGCAAAATCTTGCCGAACAGCGGCCCCTCGGTCATCGTAAGCCTTTTTCGCGTAGCCTCCATGGCAACTCCTTTCTATTTGATAAATGGGCGGTTGACGGTATGCGTTTAGACCTTGCTCGGCTGTGGCACAGAGCCTGCCGCCAAGCGGTCCTGCTCCCTGATCCTGCGGCGCAGGATGCGGGAGGAGATGATGTAAAAGAGAGATCCGTCAAGGGCGTAGGTGATGGGGTAGCAGATAAAGACATTTTCCAGTGTGGGGGAGAGGGGAAAGACCAGGGTGAGCCAGAGGATGCGGAACAGGAAGTTGGTAAGAAAATAGATCACGGTGGTGGTGGTGGAATACCCAAGGCCGCGCAGGGTGTGCTGGCCCACGGCCTCAAAGCCGAGGATGGTCAGCGCCGTGCTCAGGATCAGAATGCGGGTGGTGGCGGCCTCCATGGCAATGAGGCTTAAGGGGTCACCTGCGATCTCCTTGATGCCGTAAAGGGCAAGCAGAGGTCTTCGCAGGAAGTACATGATACCAAAGCCGCCGCAGGCAAGGAGGAAGGAGAGCAGGCCGCAGAGCCACATGGTGCGGCGCACCCGCCGATAGTTACCCGCGCCCACGTTTTGCCCTACCGCGGAGATGGCGGCAAGTGCCACCGAGTTGAGCGCCGTGCTGATAAAGCCCTCAAGGCTGCCCACCGCCGTGGAGGCCTTGACCACGGGCTGGTAGGTCGCGTCGGGGGGACACATGATGTTGTTGACCTCAAGGATCGAGGATTGGATCATCATATTGGAGATGGCAGAGAGCACCTGCTGCAGCCCTGCGGGAATGCCGATGATCAGAATGTCGCGCAGCTCGCGCCCGTCAAGGCAGAGCGCGCGCAGGGAGAAGCGGCAGGCATCCTCCGAGCGGGCGAGGAAAAAGAGAAGCACCAGGGCCGAGGCGGCATTGGCAATGGCGGTGGCTGCCGCCACGCCGTCCACCGTCAGGTGGCAGACGAAAACGAAAAACAGATTGAGCACCAGGTTGAGAAGCCCCGCTCCCGTCAGCACCAGAAAGGGGGTCTGTGCATCACCCTTGGCGCGGAAGATCGAGATCTCAAAATTGGTGAGAGCCACAAAGGGCACGCCGAGAAAATAAATTTTGGTGTAGGTGGTGCCAAGCGTGAGGAGCTTGCCCGTGGCGCCCATGGCGACCAGAATGGCACGGGAGAAGATAAGCCCCGCGACCATGCTGCAGATACCGATGATCAGGCTGAGCAGGAGCGAGGTGTGCACCGCGCGGCTTGCACCCCGCTCATTCCTTGCGCCGATGTGGCGTGCCACCACGATGGAGGTGCCTGCGGAAAGGCACATCAGCGTGTTGACGATCATATTGATGACGTGATTGGAGGTGCCGATGGCACCCACGGCATCGGGCTCGGAGGAGGCGGCCACCACCATCATATCGGCGGCGCTGTAAAAGACCTGAAGCAGATTGGTGAAAACGAGCGGAAGCATAAAAAGAATGATCTTGCCAAGGAGAGAGCCCGAGGTCAGATCAATATTTTGCCGTTTGCCGATTGCCGTCATGATATACCTCCCATTAAAGCAGGTGATCTCGCGCTTATTGTACTACCTCCCCACCGAAAAAGCAAGCCCTTTTTCAAAAAAAGAAAAAAGAATTTTCCCGCCCCCGTTTTTGGGGAAAAAGCGGGCCTCGCGGCGCACAAAAAAAGGCACCGAGAGCCATGGCTCTCGGTGCCTTTTTCTTTTTTGCGGGATCAGATCTCGGGGATCTCGATCTCGATCTCGTGGCCCAGCTCTGCGGACTTGGCAATGCCGTCGAGGATCGCCTGGTTGTAGAGGATCTGGGAGGAGGGAACGGGGGCGGTGCCGCCGTTCTTCACCGCGTCGCAGAAGGAGCGGATCTTCTTGTCAAAGTTTGTGGGTGCGCCTGCCTTGGGGATGATCTGGGGGATCTTGGTCTCCACCTGCTTGCCCGCCACCTCGTGATAGATGACAAGATCGCCGCCGATGGTGCCGTTCCAGCACTCGGTGGAGGGGATGCGGAGGCTGCCCTTGGTGCCGTAGATGATGGTGTCACCCGAGGTATCGAGGTTCATGGCCCACGCGATGCGGAAGGAGACCACCACGCCGCCCTCAAGACGAATGAAGGCTGCGGCAAAGTCGTCCACGCCGAACTTCTTCGCGTACTCGGCTCTCTTTGCCTTGGGGTAGCCGCAGTAGTTGGGGTCCTTGCCGAAGAAATCGGACTTATAGCCCGAAACCGTGAGGGGCTTGGGATAACCGATGGCGTTGAGCACCATATCAAGAGAGTAGCAGCCGATGTCGGCAAGGGCGCCGAGGCCTGCGGTCTCGTTCTCGATAAAGGTGGTGCCGAAGGGGGTGGGAATGCGGCGACGGCGGCCCCCGCCGGTCTGGATGTAGTAGATCTGGCCGAGCTCGCCCGATTGGACGATGTCCTTCACCATGATCATATTGTCGTCAAGACGGGGCTGGAAGCCGATGGAGAGGATCTTGCCGCTCTTCTTCTCGGCGCGCATGACCTCAACCGCCTCCTCGGTGGTAACGGTAAAGGGCTTCTCCAGCAGCACGTGCAGACCTGCATTCAGCGCGTCGATGGCGGGGCCCGCGTGCTGGCGGTTGTAGGTACAGATGGTGACGGCATCAAGCTTCAGGGACTTGTCAGCCAGCATCTCCTTGTGGTCGGCATAGTCGGTCTTCACACCCTCCACGCCGTTCTTCTCAAAAAACGCCTTGGCCTTGCCGGGGATCAGGTCACAGCCTGCCACCACCTCCACATCGGGCTGCTTCTTGAGCGACTTGATGTGGCTGTCTGCGATCCAGCCGCAGCCGATAAAGCCGATGCGGATCTTCTTGCTTGCGTCGATGACGGTCACCTCTTGGTTTTCCTTGAATGCGTCTAAGTTCTTATCCTCTGCCATGGGAAAATTCCTCCTTATTCATTGATCGGTCATCAGCAACCGATGGATTTCAGATATTGAATGCTCTTTTCGATGCTCTGCAGGGGGGTAAGGCCCATGGAGGGCTCATCCTGCTCCACCACTACCCACTCGGCGCCCGCTTTTCTTGCGGCATCGAGAATGGCGGGGAAATCGTTGAGGCCGAGGCCCACAGGGCGGAATTCAAATTTCGAGGGTTGCTTGGGCTTGCTTGCGGCAATACCGATCAGCTCATACATATCGTCCGATTTCTCACCCGCAAAGTCCTTCAGGTGCACGATGGGGGCGCGGCCCGTGTATTTGAGAATATAGTCGGCAGGCACCTCGCCGCCAACGTTGACCCAGCAGGTATCCAGCTCGGTTTGAAGCAGCTCTGCGGGAACGGTGTCGTAAAGCACATCGAGGGCGTACTTGCCGTCAAGCTTGACAAACTCAAAGTCGTGGTTGTGGTAGAGCAGCTGCATACCAAGCTCCTTCGCCACGCTGCCCAGCATTTCCACATTTTTTACCACCTCGGGGAAGGCCTTGGTACCGGGACGGTATTCGGGGGTCAGGTAGGGAACGGCAACAAATTTTACGCCGAGCTCGGCATACTGCGAGAGCACCCCACGGGGGTCTGCCAGCATATCAAGATAAGGAACGTGGGCAGAGATCGGAACAAGGCCGATTTCCTCGCACATGGCCTTGACCTCGGCGACCGTGTGGCCGTGAAGGCCTGCAAATTCCACACCGTCATAGCCCATTTTCTTGATTTGCTCCAGTGTGCCGCGCATGTCGTCCTTCAGCTCACGCCGCACGGTGTAGAGCTGAACTGCAATTGGAAAAGACATAAAATGCACCTCCGTTGTATTAGGTTAATTTCATTATAGGATACTTATTGCCCCGTTTCAAGTCAATATTGGGTCTATATGAGACATATATTGCGCTGTTTGGCGGGTGAAGGGAAATCAAGCCGCGCCAAAGGCGACGGAGGCGGCGCTGATGCGTGCCGAGATTCTTCGCAGGGCTGTCGCCTCCTCAGAATGACACCTTTTTTTGTTTGGCATAGGCCCTCTTGTTCGCGCTCCCCCAAAATCTCTCCCGTAGGGGAACGGGTCGTCGAGGCGCCGACCCCTACCAAAAACCGCCCACCCCCCGTAGGGGCTGGCGCCCACGACAGCCCGCGATCCGCGACCAATCTCGCGGCGGTACACAAACCCGTAGGGGCCGACGTCCTCGACGGCCCGTAATCCGTGACCAACAATCCCTCACCGCCTTCGGCGGAGCTCCCTTTGCACAAGGGAGCTTTTTTGCACCGCCCTCTGCGGTCAACAACTAAAAGCCTCGCCCTCGGGGAGAGGTGGCAGCCGCAGGCTGACGGAGAGGGCGCTTTTTTGCCCTCTCAGGCGCTGCCGCGCCAGCTCCCCCAATGGGGGGAGCCTTTTTTGTTGCCCTTTGTCGCACACCGTTCCGTGTCATTCTTGAGCGACCCTGACCTGAAGGTCAGAGCGAAGAATCTCGGTACCAAGGTGTGGAGCACGGATCGGGGCTTGCTTTTTTTGCGGAGATGTGGTATCATCTTACTGTTATGATATTGCGGCGCTTTTGATCGCTGCGGAACAAAATTCAAGGAAAGTATCAGGATATTGCAATGACCTACACCGAGCATGATAGCAGACTCCCCTTTATTCTGCACACCCTGGGCGAGGTGGCGCGCCAGGGGCCGATCTGTCGCCCCCTTGGGGTGGCATGGAACCAGTTTATCTGGCTGAAAAACGGCAGCGGCACCTTCCGAAGCGGAGAGGAGTCCTTTACCCTTCGCGCGGGGGAGGGGATCTTTTTGCGAAATTCCGTACCGCACAGCTACGAGGGGGAGGAGATGCACACCTGCTGGTGCACCTTTTATGCCGCCGAAAATCTGCTTGATTATGTGATGGGCGATCGCGCCTATCTTCTGTTTCGGGTGCCGAATTTTCTTGATCGGGAGACTGCGGCGCTGCAGCAATACGTGAAGGAGCAATCGGATCTGCTGGCCTGCTCTGCCGCAGGGTACAGCTATGTGACGGAGCTGTTTGGCGCGATCACGAAAAACGCCGATCCCATCATCTCCCGCGTGAGGGAGTTTATGAAGCAGCATTATGCCGAGCCCCTGACCCTTGACGGCATTGCTGCCCAAACGGGGCAGGATCGCTATGCCCTTTGTCACTATTTTCAAAAAAACCATCCGCGAAGCGTGATGGAGGAGCTGGATCACATCCGCATCTCCTTTGCCAAGCGGATGCTGCGCTTTTCCTCGGATCCCATCGAGCGGATCGCGGCGAGCTGCGGCTTTGAGAGCCCCAGCTATTTTTCCTATCGTTTCAAAAAGGCCTGCGGCTGCACTCCGCGCAGCTACCGCGGGCAGATGTACCGCTGATAATGAGGGTGTTTTTCACACCGTCTGCGGCTTTATTGCGTTGGATCCCCCAATGGGGGAGCCTTTTTGTGCCGCCTTCCGCCGCACACCGTTCCGTGTCATTCTGAGCGCGGGCGGTTTTGCCGTAAACAAAAGAAGCCAAAGGCTCCCTTGTCGCAAACGAAAGAAGCCGAAGGCTTCTTTTTGAAGAACGCAAGCGTTCTTCGGCGGAGCTGACGCCGAAGGCGGCTGAGGGATTGTTTTTTTCACCTCATCACCCGCTTCGCGGGAGCTTCCCTTCATAGGGGAAGCCTTTTTCGGCTCCCGCCATCCGCGACCAATCCCACGGCGGTACACAAACCCGTAGGGGCCGACGTCCCGCCATTGCCGCGAAGCGGCATATCGACGTGCTCGCCGCCGTTCTCGGTAGGGGAGCGCCTTGGTGCTCCCGCTTTTTTGGTTTCTGCATTTTTGGGGGAGGAGCAGGCCCCCTACAAGTTTTTCTTTACTTTGCCGCAAAGGTGTGATATAATAAAAGCGGAAATGTTTGATTTTGATAAGAACAAAAAAGCGGTTAAAGGATTATTACAGGTGGCTTGATAGTAGGCGAAAATGATAATGAAAGGCGGTAAATATGAGAGAAACGTCTAGTAAAGTTCATGCAATAATTGCAATGGTAATAAGTCTTGTCAGTTTTTCGTTAATGATTGCTTCTTTGGTAGTAATGTTAACTGAAACACCAGTTGACGGAGAAGTCAGCCGTTCATTTGCTCTTTGGGTGTTCGGAATGATTGTTGCCTATTTCAGCTTAATTTTTTACTTTGTAGATGCGGTACTATCTATCATAAAAATATTTCTCAAGATACATCCCGCCTTTAACGCAGTTCTTGCTATTATGCTTATTGGTGCTATTCCTATGGCATTATTTGTTGGTGGTGGTCTTGGAATTAATATTTACATTTGGAACGCTTATTATTTGGCAATTTTTGTTTTGGAAATCGTATCTATCGTTAAACACGTTAAATTAAATTCTTCGAAAAGCAATGTCATCTAAAACGGTCGCCAAACGCAACAAAAAAGACCGACTCAATCGAGTCGGTCTTTTCTTTTGATCGAAGCATCGGCGCCTCGCACCTTGCTTCGCCGGTGAAGCGCCGCGGAATCAGGCTCGCATTCGCCGCCGTTCTCGGTAGGGGAGCGCCTTGATGCTCCCGCGCCAGCTCCCCCAATGGGGAGCCTTTTTTTGTTGCCATCCGCGCTCCATCCTACGTCCGCGTGCAAACCCGTAGGGGGCGGCCTGCAATCGGCAGACCCGAAAAGGCTCCTTTTTGTGTGGGGCGCTTTTTTTGTGTCAAAGCCTGTCCAAATTCAAAGAAATCGTGGCTAAAATCGCATTGACGTTTTTGCAAAAATGTGATACAATGAATAAGCTATGAAAGGCGGTGGAATTATGAAAGAGCAGTTGCCCAAAAATGTTACGGACACAATGCCGAGAACCGATTATCCAAGACCGTCCTGGGTGCGCGAGGACTGGCTTTGCCTCAACGGCGCTTGGGAGTTTGCATACGACTACGGTAAAAGCGGCGAGGCGCGCGGCATGGCGGAGCAGGGCGAGTTCCCGCTTACGATCCATGTGCCGTTTTGCCCCGAAAGCCGACTGTCCGGGATTGGCAACACTGATTTTATGCCCGCGGTATGGTATCGCAAGAGGCTGCATCTTGATACGCTCCCCGAGGGGCGGATGCTGCTGCATTTCGGCGGGGTAGATTATTTCGCAAAGATCTGGGTCAACGGCATTCTTTGCGGCAGCCACAAGGGCGGATACACGGCATTTTCCGTGGATGTGACCCACGCGATCAGAGAGGGCGACAACACCGTTGTCGTGTACGCCGAGGATGATCTGCGCGCGGGGCTTCAGCCCTGCGGCAAGCAATGCAATGAGTACCATTCCCGCGGCTGCTCCTACACCCGTACCACGGGTATCTGGCAAACGGTGTGGCTCGAAAATGTGCCGCAACGGTATTTGATAACGGCAAAAATGACCCCGCACGCCACCGAGGGATGCCTTGATGTGATCGCCACCGCCCACACGCCGCACAGGGGCGACAGGCTGCGGCTTTTCGCTTGCTACAAGGGCAGGAAGGTGGGCGAGGCCGAGGCACAGTTTGTTGGCGACCTGGCCACGGCAAGAATTGCTGTGGACGAGCTTCACCTCTGGGAGGTCGGCGCAGCTGAGATTTACGATCTTACCCTTGAGCTCCTTGACGGGGAAAGCGGGGAGGTCATCGACACCGTGGGGAGCTATTTTGCTCTGCGAGATGTTTCCTTTGACAAGAAATCACTTACGGTCAACGGCAAGCCCGTCTTTATGCGTATGATCCTGGATCAGGGCTTTAATCCCGACGGTATTTGCACCGCACCCTCTGCGGAATTCCTCAAAAAGGACATTGAGCTTTCGATGGCGCTCGGCTTTAACGGCGCGCGCTTCCATCAAAGGGTATTTGAGGAACGGAGCCTTTACTATGCCGATAGGATGGGCTATATGGTCTTTGCGGAAATGCCGATCTCCACACGCACCTCGCTTGAAACACTGGATGTGATGGAACACTACATTCCCGAATGGATGGAGATCGTCAACAGTCACTACAATCATCCCTGTGTGGTGGGATGGTGCCCGCTGAACGAGACCTATCACCGCATAAAAATGAACGAGTATTCGCATACGCTGTTTTACGAGCTGACCAAGCAAATGGACGCATACCGCCCGACCATTGACGCCAGCGGCGGCGTTCATTATAAGACCGACCTGTTCGACACTCACGATTACGAGCAGGATGTGGTGATTTTCAGCGAGCATTACCAAAAAATGCGCGAGGACGATACCGCCTTTTACTCTGCCGCACCGCGCTATCGCGGCAAAGCGCCCGCCCGCGACGAAACCTATTGCGGCGAGGCCTTTTGGGTCAGCGAATACGGCGGCACCTTCTGGAATCCTGCGATGGCCGAGGGCGGAAATGCCTGGGGCTACGGAAATGCGCCGCAAAGCGAGGAGGAATTCGCAAAGCGGTACGAGGGCCTTACCGATGTGCTGCTCTCGCATCCCCGTATCTGCGGCTTCTGCTACACCCAGTTGACCGATGTGGAGCAGGAGCAGAACGGGCTTTACGATTACGGCCGCGGCAAAAAGTTCTCCGATGCCGTGTATGACCGCATCCGTGCGATCAACCAAAAGCAGGCCGCGATTGAAAAATAAGCGGCAAAACAGACATCGCTTAAAGGAACCGAAAGCACAAAAGCCACCCCAACGGGGCATCTACCGTAAAGCAGTTTTATATCAAAGCACAAAAGGGACGAGGTTTTCTCGTCCCTTTTGCACACGACCTTGCCTGTAAGGTATAGTGTGTTATACCATATTTTGTGTTCGGGTGGTAAAGGAGTGATGTTTTTGCTTACGCAAAAGTGATGTTACTCACTCCGTTCGTAATGATGTTGCGCCCGTTGGTCGCAATGATGTGATGTTTGCCCACTGTGCCATAGGCACTACATCATTGCCGAAGGCTACATCATTAGGCGAAGCCGACATCACTTGCACGCAAGGGCAAACATCGTTTGGCGACCTGCTTTATCGCAGGTCGCCGTTGGGGCGGCTTTTTTGCTTTGCGGCGCTGCTCCCTCCTGCCCTTGCTTGCCGTATGATTGCTGAAAAAGGTGAGGAGTGGCGGGCAGAGTCATTTTTGCTTCAGAGAGGCACAGCCGTTTGACCCCGAAACGGGGTGCATTTGCCCTCTTGTCGGCGGCGGCAGGGGGGAAAACGAAATTTTTGCGATTTTTGCCTATGGAACGGTGCTTTTTTTACAAAAATACCCCCAAAACGGTATCAATTTTAAAAAATTTTTCATAAAATTTGATGTGATTTGCAAAAATTTGTTGCATTTTGCGAAAAAACGTGCTACAATATAGGTACTACTGGAAATAGGAGGTAGACAACAATGGCATTTTTGTTTTTTGGAAGAAAGAAAAAAGAGGCAAAGAAGGTAGAGGAGGTAGCAAAGGCTCCTGCCGCTCCCGTTGAGGCTCCCGCGGCTCCTGCTGAGGCAGAGGCTCCCAAGGCAAGCAGCAACGCCACCTACTCGGAGTACAAAAAGTCCTTCACCGCCCGCATGATCCAGTCCCCCGCAGAGGTTCAGGAGCGCTACAGCGCGCTGAAGAACGAGCTGCTTTCCTACAAGAAGGTACACTCTCGCGTGAGCTGGAGCTACGACTCCTTTAAGTGCGGCCAGACCCAGCTGGCAAAATTCCTGATCCACGGCAAGACGCTTTGCCTGTTCCTCGCGCTCGACCCCGCAACCCTTGAGGAGAGCAAGTACAACGTCAACAACGTGGGCAACTCCAAGAAGTATGCAGAGGTACCCTGCCGTCTGCGCCTGACATCCAAGCGCAGCGTGAAGTGGGGCCTTGAGCTGATCGCTCTGCTTGCTGAGGAGAAGGGCCTTGTAAAGGATCCCAAATTCAAGCCCCAGAGCTATGTGATGGCCGAGGAGAGCACCGAGGCGCTTCTTGCCAAGGGCCTCATCAAGAAGGCGTAATCACAAGAGCCTCGCACCCCGTTAAAAACAAAAAATGACGAATGCCAAGGGGGTATTTTGCCCTCACGGCAAAATCTGCCCTGTTTTTACGCGCCAAAAGCGCGCCTCGCCCCACGGGCGACGGATAGAAAAAAGCCGCAAGCCATTAGAGCTGTTCTCTAAAGGACAGTTTTGCAAGAATACGGTATATCTCGAAAGAGGTATGCCGTATTTTTGCATTTGTGGACACAAATGCAGTGCTTGTCAGGAAAATTGATAAAGCATAGGTGAACACAAATACACAAGGGAGGCTTTGGTCTGCTAACGTTTCAATATGTCTCACAAAGTAAAATTTTCGGTCACGATTTCGATTCAGTAAAGACCAGATATTCTTGGTATATATCATCAATGTTCATATTTATCAACTGCTCAATCGAATATCTATCACATAATTGCTGAACAAATTTTGTTCCAAGGTAATATCCGACGTCTCCTTTTCCGCGATAGCTTACCCAATCCCCAAAATAGCGCTGATTGGATCTTGTCATCGTCGGCAGATCGGAATGAAAGTCTGCTGATATTTGCTCATAATGATCGTCGCACCATTCCAACCAACCGTTTTTATTTTGATGGTAATAGTTGAAGTCATTAACCAGAGCTTGTTCGAAATACATTGCTATTCCCTCGGTAAACAACTGCCATACAAAATTCCGAGCATTATCATCACTACGTTGATGAAACATACCGTATTGTTTGTGATATATATGCCCCAATTCGTGATAAACAAGTCCATACATTGAAGAATCATCACACCAATTCAGTTCAAGTATTTTTTCTATCCCAAGCAATACTACATCTCGTCCATTTACCTTGGTAGCCCATCCTGCAGCATTACAAAGGCCAATATACAAGACAATATCAACGTTCAATTCACACCCGAAACGGTCAAGTATTTTTTTATTCAGGTCATCTGTAATACGACAAAAAGAGGAATGTAAAGTTTCTAATTGCGGATTATCAAAAACAGCATTGAGAATCGGCAACACATCTTTTTCATATGTATAATCTCCGTT
>JAZNFZ010000024.1:0-18728 GCA_045576195.1 Eubacteriales bacterium
CAGCACCACGCTGTGGGATCGCAGAATGCCGCAGGCGGCGACAATGGGGGTGGCGGTCCCCTTGCCGTCGCCCGTCATCATCACCACCTGCACCCCCGCGCCCTGCAGGGTGCGCACGGCCTCCCGCGCCTCGCGCCGCAGCGGATCACGAAAGGCCACCGCGGCAAGCAGCGTCAGCGACCCGCAAGGGGCGGTCTCGTCGGGGAAGGTATCTGCCTCACAGAGCAGGACCACCCTGGCGCCGCTTGCCATTGCCGCCTGCACGCGGGTGAAAAAGGCCGCTCGCTGCAGGGGGATGCGGGAAAGATCGCCCAATCGTGTGTGGGTGACCTGCGGCATCAGATAGTCGGGCGCGCCCATCAGGAGGATCCTGCCGTCGGCAAGCTGCACCGCGCCGAACTTGCGCGCACTGTCAAAGGGCAGGCGGCGGGCAACCGTAAAGGAGGGCTCAGGGAAGGGCAGAAAGGCCGAGAGCAGGGCGCGGTCGGTGCCGTTACCGCCCAGTGCCGCAGGCCGCCCGCCCGTCTCGCCCCGTACCGCGCCCGACACCGCGTGCGCGGCCAGCAACAGGGCATCAAACAACCCTCCTGCGCTGTTTTTCAGCGTTCTTGCCGAGGAAAAGTCCCCTGATGCTGTGAGAAAACGCTCCACCGAGAGCTTTCCCTCAGTCAGCGTTCCCGTTTTGTCGGTAAACAGAATGTTCATGCTCCCCGCCGCCTCAATGCCCGCAGGCTTTCGGACCAGCACGCGGTCGCGCACCATACGGCGGATGTTGGAGGAAAGCACCACCGCGATCATCATAGGCAGCCCCTCGGGCACGGCGACCACCACCACCGTCAGCCCCAGCGTCAGCGCGTGGAGCAGCAGCTCTGCCATAAAGGGCAGGTCACGGAGCCTTCTTAAGATCTCGGCGCTCTCGAAATCGGCATCTGCCACCAGGCGGTGAAAGAGAAAGGCGATGACGCAGATGGCGGCGGCCACATACCCCACGCGGCTGATCTGGTGCGCCAGCCGCGCCAGCCGCAGCTTCAGAGGGCTGTCGCGCTGCACGGTCTGCAGCTCCCCCGAAATGCCGCCGAGAAAGGTGGCATCCCCCACGGCGCGCACCTCCATCTCCCCCCCTCCCGTCAGCACCGTGCAGCCCGCAAACAAGCAGGCTGCTTGGTCGGGAGTGGCGGTATCTGATACCGTTCCGGGGCTTTTTTCGGCCTCGCGGCTCTCGCCCGTAAGGGGGGATTGATCCACCGTCAGCGCGCCGTCAAGCAAAATACCGTCAGCAGGGATCCGCTCGCCCGCCGCGAGCAGCACCAGATCGCCCACCACAATCTCCTCGGCGGGGATCTCCTTGATCTGCCCGCGCCGTACGCGGCAGAGCGACGTGCCGCAGCTCTCGCAAAGGCGGTGGAAGGCCGCCTCGCTGCCGTATTCCGAGAGCGTGGAGATCAGCGTGGCCAGAAAGACCGAGATCGCAATGCCCACGGTCTCAAACCAATCGGTGTTGCGAAACAGCATCAAAAGATTGATGGCAAGCGCCGTGAGCAGCACCTTGATCACGGGGTCGCCGAGGTTGGCGAGAAACTGCCGCCAAAAGCCGCTCCTTTTCCTGCGGGAGAGCGTATTGCTGCCGTGCCGTTGGCGGGAGGCCTCCACCTCGCGCTGGCTGAGCCCCGAGCGGGGTCTGTTTTGGGGGAAGGCTTCTGTGTGAACTGTCATTGCAGTGCCGCTCCTTTCCTTTTCGCTTCTTTTTCGATTGTATGCGGCGGCAGACAAAAAAAGAAGCGCCCTCCCGACGCTCTTGACAAGAAAAGCGGATATGTGCTATTATGGTATTGAAAAGAGCGGGCGGGCGGAACGCGACACGCACCCCGCGCATAGTATAACAAAAAAGGAGGATCTCATGGGAAATTTGTTTGATTATTTGACCTGGCGCGGAGATCTGTCCTTTGGCAATTCTCCGCTTTGCCCCGTGGATGCCCTGGTTTTTTCCATGCTCCCTTATATTCGTCTTGAGGGGATCGTGCCGAGCTCTGCCAAGGCCGAGCCTGTGCGGCTGGCCGATGCGGCGACGCGCTATCTTGCAGAGGAGCGGGAGGACCAAAACGAGCCCTTTGACCGCGCGCTGCGGGAGCGGCTGCTGCGCGCCATGGCAGAGAGCAATCGCTTCGGCCCGCTTCGCCTGCTGGCGGCGCGCAAGATCCTTGACCCCAAGGACGGTACGCAATTTGCAGGCATTACGGTGCTGCTTCCCGGGCAAAATCTCTTTGTGGCCTTTGAGGGCACCGACGATACACTGGTGGGCTGGGAGGAGGATTTTCGTATGAGCTACGAGTGTCCCGTGCCCGCGCAGCTGCACGCCACGGCCTACCTGCGGGAGATCGCCGCCGCGCACCCCCTGCGCCGCCTTTATGTGGGTGGCCACTCCAAGGGCGGCAACCTTGCTATGTATGCCGCAGTCCGCTGTGGGGAGGAAAACCGCTACCGTGTGCGGCGGGTGTTCAACAACGACGGCCCCGGCTTTTGCGACGGCACGCTCTCCTCGCCCGAATATCTGGAGCTGCGCGACCGCATCAGCACCTATCTGCCCCAATCCTCCATCGTGGGGGTCCTGCTGGAGCACGACGAGCGCTATAAAATTGTAAAAAGCACCAATCTGGGGCTGCTGCAGCACGATCCCTTTTCCTGGGAGATCACAGGCACGGATTTTGAATATGCCACAGAACGTACCGCGTTTGGCAAGAAAACAGAGGCGATTGTGGATCGGTTTGTCAACAGTCTCAGCCCCGAGCGCAAGCGGCAGTTCTGCGAGGGGTTGTTTGCGGTGCTGCAAAGCACCGAGTCCGAGACGGTCTCGGGGATCGGCGGCAATAAGCTGCAAAGCCTGCGACGGATGATGCAGGGCTTTGCCAGCCTGCCGCAGGAGGTGCGCGGGGTGCTGCTGGAGACGGTGGAGGAGCTGAATCGCTCCCGCCGCGAGATAAGCCGCACCAAGCGGCAAAAATAAACGAAAAAGTGCCACAACGGTACGGAAAAGGAGGGGAACATGGAGCGAGTGATCCTGCATTGCGACTGTAACTCGTTTTTTGCATCGGTGGAGATGTTGCTTGACCCCTCCCTTGCCCGCGTGCCGATGGCGGTGGCGGGGGATCCTAACAGTCGCCACGGCATTATTCTGGCCAAAAACGAGCTGGCCAAGGCCTATGACATCAAAACGGCAGAGACGATTTACAGCGCACGAAAAAAATGCCCCAACTTGGTGTTAGTTCCGCCCCATCACGGGCGGTATGCTGAGATCTCGCGGCGGGTCAACCGCATTTATCTCGATTACACCGATCTGGTGGATCCCTTCGGTATCGACGAGTCCTTTCTCGATCTGACGGGGAGCATGCATCTGTTCCCTATGACGCCCCGTGAGCTGGCCGATGTGATCCGCGCCCGCGTCAGGCAGGAGATCGGCATTACCATTTCGGTGGGAGTGAGCTTCTGCCGCGTGTTTGCCAAGCTCGGCAGCGACTATAAAAAGCCCGATGCCACCACGGTCATCGACCGCGAAAACTTCCGCGAGGTGGCCTATCCGCTGCCCGCCTCGGCGCTGCTTTATGTGGGCAAAAAGACCGAAAGCGTGCTTCGCGGCATGGGCATCCTCACCATCGGGCAGCTGGCAGCGGCTGATCGGCATCGGTTGGCGGAGCGGCTGGGAGAGGCGGGGGATCAGCTCTGGCGGATGGCCAACGGACAAGACAACGAGCCCGTGCGGGCCTATCACGACCGTCCTCGCCCCAAATCGGTAGGCAACGGCACCACCTTCCCCCACGATATTGCGGGCAAGGAGGCGATCACGGCAGGCGTGATGGCGCTGGTTGACTCGGTGGCGGCGCGCCTGCGGCGCGAGGATCTCAAATGCACGGTGGTGCAGGTGCAGATCAAGGACCCTGATTTTCACACCGTCCAGCGGCAAACCACCCTTCCCGAGGCGACCTGGCTGCGGCGCGAGATCACCGAGACGGCCCTTTCGCTGATCCGTGCGGCAGGCGGCTTTGGCAGGCCGATCCGCACGCTGACCATCACCGCCACGGGGCTGGTGGGTGCGGGCGAGGCCGAGGAGCAGCTGGATGTCTTTTCGGTGTTGGACGATGATCGCGGTGAAAAGCAGGAGGCGGTGGAGGGCGCAATGGACGAGATCCGTCGGCGCTTCGGTCGCGGCAGCATCAAGCTGGGGTGCTACGATACCGACCTGCCCCGCAAGGGTGAATGAAAAAACGGTATCAAAAAGGCCATTGGAGCAGCGCTCCAATGGCCTTTTTTGCAAGACGAAAACCACGCGATAGTCGCGTGGTTCGAAAAAGGCTATTGCCGATGAGAGGAAGCAAATAAAGGGCGAACGTAGGATGTATGATAAGAAAGGCTCCCTTGTGCAAAGGGAGCTGTCGCCGCAGGCGACTGAGGGATTGTTGAACATAGAAAACAAAGCCAAAAGAGCAAAAAGAGGAAATCAAATTACAATCCCTCCGACGTTTTCTTGCGAAAACGCCACCTCCCTTTACACAAGGGAGGCTTGGGACTTAGTCCCGCTTGAGCGGGGTTTCGTAACAAATGCATGGCTGGCAGGCCAATCCTTAGCGCACTTGTGCGCTGCCAGTAATGTTAGGGCTATGCCCGAAAATGAAATACCCCCCGCTACGCGGGGGGATATTTATTTTACATTCGGGAAAGGCGAAGCATCCTTCGAAAGGCCTCGATGTAGCCCTCGGCGGTTTTTTCCTCTGCGGTCTCGGCAAAAATGCGGAGTAGGG
Organism: Eubacteriales bacterium; assembly: GCA_045576195.1. GTDB lineage: Bacteria > Bacillota > Clostridia > Oscillospirales > CAG-272 > Firm-07. The sequence goes on from JAZNFZ010000024.1 coordinate 4,791, forward strand.
GCTCGGTGCCCGAGAAGCGGCAGAGAAAAAAGTATGCTATTTCTTGCTCTTGACCACCGAAACGGTGTCGATGCCGTATTGCAGCAAAAGCGCAACGGCTTCCGCGGTGATGCGCTCGCCGCTTACCGCGATCGGGATCGCAGGCGGGCAGGAGACTGTGGGGGCGGCACAGACGCGCGAGAGAGCCTCCTTGGTGGGAACGGTCTCGTGGGGCGCGAGGAGCGCCTCGCGGATCGAGAGGGCCTTTTCGGCATCATGTGCCATAACGGTGTGCGATCTTGCAATTTGCGGGCGAGCAGGAAGGGAAACGAGAGCCGCGGCAACGCGGGCAAGCTCCTCCTCGGTGTTCTGCGGTGAGCACATCAGCACCACGCAGTCAGAGTCTGCAAATTCGGGCTCTACACCGCCCTCACGGAGCGCCGCCGCCAGTGCCTCGCCGCAAAGACCGCGTGCGCGGCCGTCTACGGTCAGCTTTAACGGCTCGTCGCCCAAGATCTCATAGCCGATAGAGGTGAGAAGCTCCTTTAACCCTGCCACGCGCGCCGCAGCAGCGGCAAGTGCTGTGGGAAATTCCTTTTCCAAATAGGCATTGCAAAGGTCAAGCGATTGCAACAGCAGATAGGAGGGGCTGGTGGAGGCAAACATGGCCATTGCCGCCCGTGCGCCCTCCAAAAGGGCGGCGGGGGCATCCTTTGCAATGTGCAGGTATGCCGTGCCCGTAAGGGCGGGCAGCGTTTTGTGGGCGGAGTCGGCGCACATGGTGGCACCCAAGAAAATTGGATGGCAAACGGGGTGAGAAAACGCCAGATACGCGCCGTGGGCGTTATCCACCAGAAGGGGCAGGCTATGCCTGCGGCATACGGCGGCCAGCGCCGCGATATCCAGCATATTGCCGAGATAATCGGGGGAGGTGACAAACACCGCGCAATAGTCCTTAGTGGCGGAGAGTGCTTGCTCCAGCGCCTCGGCGCTCACGCGGCATTCGCAAAGATGCTCACTCTCGCCCCAAAGCCAATCCACGTCAATATCCAGCAGCGCACAGCCAAAGAGAAAGGACTTGTGCGCGTTTCTGGTGGCCAGAATACGGGGGCGGACGGTATGGTTTTTGGCGTTTTGCACCGCGAGCGCGAGCATAGCCTTGATGGCAAGCGTTGCGCCCTCGGTGGAATAAAGCGTGGCGCCCGTACCAAAGAGCGCGGCGGCATTCTGCTCGCTTTCGGCGATGATGCCCGAGGCCGCGTCAAGCACGTCCGCACCTGCAATTTCGGTGATATCAAGGGGCTCGCACCCCAGAAAGGGCTTGCCCTTGTGCCCCGGCATATGCAGCCGCGCCGTGCCGCTCTCGGCATACTGCCGCACAAAATCAACGATGGGGGTGGTCATTGCTCCTCCGCCTCGGCAACCTGCATCATCACGGCACACTCAATGCGCTTTTTGAAAAGCTCGCAGCCGTACTCATACACGCCGCCGATGCTGCCCGTGGCGTGGTAGGCGTTGGCGGCGCAGCCGCCCGAGCAATACATTCCCGCCCAGCAGTCGCGGCAGGCAGGGCGGGCATAGGCGTTGCAGGCGCGGAATTCGTCCTGCACGGGGGTGTTTTTCACACCGTCCCACACGTTACCGAGGAGATAGCTTTCGTCGCCCACAAACTGGTGGCAGGGGTAAAGGTCGCCCCAGGGGGTCACGGCCATATATTCGGTGCCCGAGCCGCAGCCCGTGATGCGCTTGTAGATGCAGGGGCCGTTCTTCAGGTCGATCATATAGTGGTAGAAGGTAAAGGGACGGCCCTCTTTTTTGCGCTTGAGCATCTCCTTCGCGAGGATCTCATACTGCTCGAAGAGCCGCGGCAGATCCTCCTCGGTAAGGGCATAGGGGTCACCCGGGGGGCAGACCACGGGCTCCATCGAAAGCTCGGTAAAGCCGAGATCGGCCATGTGGAACAGGTCGTTTGTAAAGTCGACGTTGTTGTGGGTAAAGGTGCCGCGCACATAGTAGTTTTTGCCGCCGCGCTTTTCCACAAGGCGCTGGAAATGCGGCACAATGGTGTCGTAGCTGCCCTTGCCCGCGTAATCACGGCGGAAGTGGTCGTTGACCTCGCGGCGGCCGTCAAGCGAGAGCACCACGTTGCTCATTTCGCGGTTGAGCCAATCCATCAGCTCGTCGTCCATGATCATACCGTTGGTGGTAAAGGTAAAGCGGAAGTTTTTCCCCTTTTCCTTTTCAATGCTGCGGGCGTACTCCACCAGCTGCTTCACCACATCGAGGTTGAGGGTGGGCTCGCCGCCGAAAAAGTCGACCTCAAGGTTTTTGCGAGTGCCCGAGTTGGCAATGAGAAAATCAAAGGCCTGCTTGCCCACCTCAAAGCTCATCAGCGCTCGCTCACCGTGGTATTTGCCCTGGCTTGCAAAGCAGTAGGAGCAATTGAGGTTGCAGGTATGCGCCACGTGCAGGCAAAGGGCCTTGACGACCCTCGAATTGTTCTTGTAGTCGATGGCAAGTCCCTCGTAGACATCGGGGGAGAAGAGCTTGCCCGCCTTTTCAAGGGCCTTTACGTCCTCTATGCACTCGAAAAGCTCCTCGCGCGTCACGTCGGGCTTGTCCCTGTGCTTTTCGAGAAGTGCCTTTACGATTTCCTCCTCGGAGTGGGTCTTATACATTTCGATCACATCGTAGGCGACCTCGTCCACGGTATGCACCGATCCCGAGCAGGTGTCCAGCACGATGTTGTATCCGTTCAGCTTGTATTGATGTACCATAATTTACCTCACAAAGAAAAACACGCCGCTTTTTCAAAAAGCGGCGTTTTCCTTCATTATTTGTTCTCGCAAGACTGGTTGATGACACCGCAAGAGGTCTTGCAAGCGGACTGGCAGGAGGTCTGGCACTCGCCGCAGCCGCCGGTCTTTACGGTTTTCTGAATATCCTTGGTTTCAATGGTCTTGATTCTGCTCATGAGAAAATTCCTCCCGTTTGTTGAATTACTTAACAAATGTATTGTAGCATAAGAAGCGGGAATTGTCAATAAGAAATCGTCGAAATCTTTTTGTTCTCGCAAAAAAGTGTCGGCGGCGAAAAAAGCCCCCTTGGCCGCATGGCCAAGGGGGCGGGTTTATTTATCAGTAGTACATTTTGATGTTGGTGGGTGCGGTGATGGTCACGGCGTCAGCGGAGATCTCGGCGAGCTTCAGCGTGGCGGTGAGTCTCACGGTAACGATCTCGTCCTCTGCCTCAAGAGGCATTGCGCCTCCCTCGGGAGCTTCGGAGCCGAAGATGTTCTTCAGCTCAACATCGATGTTGTAGTTGAGTGCCAGCGTGTCAATGCTGAAGATATCCTTGAAGGTAACCTCTGCCTTGGCATTCAGGGCGTTGACGGTGATGGCATCGAGCATGCGCTGAACGGCTGTGAAGATCGGCGCATCGAGCATCACTTCCCACTCGGCAAGCGTGAGGGCAAGGAACTCCTCCTTGATCACAGCAAAGAACGTCTCAATACCGGGGTACTCTGCCTCGGGATCCTCGGAGGGGATCAGCGACATGATCAGATCGTAGATCGGGGTAGCCATGATCTCCTCAGCGGCCTCACCAAAGTAGAGCTCGGGGAGGTCTGCAAGCTTCAGGCCGACCAGGGTCTCCTCGTACCAGGCATCAAAGTCAAACTCCTCGCCGTCAACATAGATCATCGTTCCGATCAGAGCCTTGACCTGCTCGTTGGCGATCACGGTGTCATAAATACCCTGCAGGGTGGTCTGGTAGTTCTCGGTGAGCCAAGCGTCAAACGCGGTCCATGCCTCGGTAACGCTCATTTTGCCGATCTCGGTGAGCTTGCCGAAGATCACGTCAACGGTCAGCTCCTTGTCAACCAGCGCGAGTGCATCGTTGATCAGCGACTCCATCGTCTTGGTTTCAAGATCGATGGCGGTGATGTAGGTCTTGAAGGAATCGAAAACGGGCTTAACATCAATGGTGAAGCTGCCCTTGTTGTTGGCGACCTTAAAGGTGGTGAGGAAGTCCTTGCCGAGGGCGGTGAGCTCCTCCTCGGAGAGGGAAACACCGTCAAGCATCTGCTTCATGGTGTTCAGCATGCTCTTGACCATGGCAACCTCAGCGGTGTCATTTTCGCTGGATTCCTCAAACAGAATGGTCAGATCGGACACGTCAAAATCGTCGTTCTCGTCGTCGCGGGTGTAGAGGATGCCGTCAACAAAGTAAAGGATCGTACCGTTGACAAGCTCTGTGGATTCGGTGCCCTGTGTTTCCTTGGTGAGCACATCGACCTTGGCGTTGAAGCCCTTGTCGGTGCGGGAGAGCAGGATGGTTGCGTTAAGGGTGGCACCCTTCTTGTGCTCTGCAACACCCTCCTCGAACATGAGAAGGTCAAAGTCGAAGCTGACCTTCATCGACTTGGCGGAGGCGATCTGTGCCTTCACCGCATCGGCGAGGGCCTTGGCCACAGCGTCGTTGACCTCGGGGGTCACGGCGGCGCCGCAGGTGTCGCACTTGCCATCCAGGTTCAGGTCGGAGTGCTTGGTGCAGGGAATCTGTACAGCCTCTCCGCAGTTGTCACAAATACCGTCGGTGTTCTCGTCCTTGTGCTCCTTGCAGGTGTTGTTACACGACACAAGCAGGCAAGCAACCATCAGGAGTGCGAGAAACAGTGCAAGAAATCTTTTCATTTTCGTGTTCTCCTTTGATGTAGTTTGCTAAGAGAGTGTGACAGATCCCGCTCTCTTGTTTTCATTATAGCATAAAGCCTCCGAAAATGCAACAGTTTTTTACATTACATCTCGCCCAGCATACGGTAAAGCAGGGGGAGCGCCTTCTCGAATTTGGTGCCGTACCAGTGCGACTCATCGCCTGCCGTGGCCTTCATGCCCGCTAAGGTAAAGTCCGCGGCGATCTCGGCCGCCCGCAGGGCGGTGTGGCCGCGCGTCAGCGCGCCCACAAAGGCCGAGGCGTAGATATCCCCCGTGCCGTGGCAGGATTTGGGCAGTCGCTCGTGGAAATAGTAGGAGATCTGCTTCTCGCCGCGGGAGAGCACGGCCACGCCGAGCTCGTCCTCCCGATAGCTCACTCCCGTGAGCACCACGGTGGAGGTGTTGCCCGTGAGGAGGGCCTCCATCAGCGAGCGGATGTAGGCCTCGTCGTAGTCTGCGGCGCGGTAGGGGAGCCCTGTCATCAGCGCCGCCTCGGTGATGTTGGGCAGCACGATGTCGGCCGCCGCGCAAAGGCCCGCCATCGCACGGGCATAGTCCATATCAAATAGGCCATAAAGCTTGCCGTTGTCGGCCATGGCGGGGTCTACTACCTTTTGGCAATCGGGGGTGGCCACGCGGCAGAAAAGCTCCTTCATCAGCTCGATCTGGCGGTGGCTGCCGAGATAGCCCGTATAGATGGTATCGAATTGGATGCCCTCCTTTTCCCAATGGGAGACGATGGAGGGGATGTCCTCGGTGAGGTCGCGGAAGGTAAAGCCCGTAAAGCCCGCCGTGTGGGTGGAGAGCACCGCCGAGGGGAGGATGGCGGTCTCAATACCGCACGCCGAGATGATGGGCAGTGCTACCGTCAGCGAGCATTGCCCCACGCAGGAGATGTCCTGCACCGTTAAAACCTTTTTATCCTTTTTCATAAAAAAAGCCTCCGTTCAAGATATACTCTCATTGTAGCACAAAACTGATAATCATAAATAACCAAAACAAAACATTTTTATATGACCAGATGGGCGTTCTATTCCCGCGGGACAACCGCATATAATGGTGGGGGAGTGATGAAATGCAACGAATTGTGATGGGGGAGCGCCATCTGCTGCCGCGGGTGCTTTACGAGCTGCTGCCCGAGGGGATTTCGGGCGAGGTGGACAGGGCTGTTCCCGTAGGGGGGCACCCCGAGGAGCTGCGGCTGCGCCGCGACCGCTTTGCATCGGTGACCGTGGGAGGAGAGAACATCAGGCTTTCCGCGGTGCTTTCGGGCAAGGAGATGGACACGCTGTTTTTGCGGATGTGCCGAGGCTCGCTTTACGCGCACAGCGAGACGGTGCGCGAGGGATATTTGATGCTGGAGGGTGGCATCCGCGTGGGGGTTTGCGGACGTGCGGCTCTGTTTGACGGGCGGATCACGGGAGTGAACGATATCGGCAGTCTTGTGCTGCGGATCCCGCACCCCACGCCCCCCGTGGGGGAGGAGATCTGCCTTCTTCTGCGGCGGCTGGCGCTGGCGCGGGGGGTGTTGATCTACGCGCCGCCGGGGGTGGGGAAGACCACGCTGCTCCGTGCCGTGGCCGCCCGTATGGCGGGGGAGCTTTCCACCCGTGTGGTGCTGGTGGATACCAGGGAGGAGCTTTCCTTCGGCCTTTCGGGAGAGGGGCTGCTGCTTGACGTGCTGGCGGGCTATCCGCGGCGGCTGGGTATTTCCATCGCCACGCGGACACTGGCGGCGCAGCTTATTGTCAGCGACGAGATCGGTGACCTTGACGAGGCGAGAGAGATCGTGGCGGCGCACAGCAGCGGTGTGGCGCTGCTGGCCTCGGCGCACGCCGCAGACCTTGCCGAGCTGCTGGCGCGCCCCGGCATCCGCCTGCTTCACGAGTCGCGCTGCTTTGGGGCCTATGTGGGCATTGCAAGGAAAGAGCAATGCTTTGACTATACCTATCGGGTGGATGGATGGGAGGCGGCAGATGCCCTACTTTAGGTGGATCGGCGCGGCAAGCCTGCTTGCCGCATCGGTGGTGGCGGGGCTTGTGGCGCGCCGCTTTTTCCGTTACCGCTATGAGCAGGCAATGGGCTATCTGTCGCTGCTGCAGCATATCAAGCGGCAGATCGATTGCTTTTCCGCACCGATCGGGCAGATCCTTGCGGCCTGCGACCCGCAGGTGCTTGTCGCCTGCGGTGCGGTGGGCGAGGTCACCGCGTTTTCGCAGCTGCTTGAGGCGGAGCTTTATCTGGATGAGGAGATCTGCCTTTTGCTGCGGCGCTTTTCCGCAGAGCTGGGGCGCGGGTATCGGGAGGATCAGCTGCGCTGCTGCGATTACTACATCGCACGCCTCTCTCCTTACTGCGATAAGCTGCGAGAGGACCTGCCACGGTATGAGAAAATGGCACTTTTGTTGCCGCCCGCGCTGGCGGCGATCACGGTGCTGATGCTGCTTTGAGCAAAGGGAGGACGGAATGGATGTTTCATTGATACTGCGGGTGGCGGGGGTTGGAATTCTGGTTGCCGTTGCCGCACAGATCCTATCCAAAAGCGGTCGCGATGAGCAGGCGACCCTGGTTACCGTGGCGGGGCTTGTGGTGGTGTTTTTGATGCTGGTGCAGGAGATCGGCACGCTATTTGATACCGTGCGTGAGGTTTTTGGCTTTTGATGGGGGTGCTTCAGCTTTCGGGTGCGGCGCTGCTTTCTGCTTTTTTGGTGCTTGTCCTGCGGGAGCTGCGCGCGCCGCTGGCGCTGCCGCTCCGCGTGCTTGCGGTGCTGCTGCTCTTCGGCACGGCGCTGGCCCTTTGTGCCCCCGTGCTGCGGCGCATTGAGATGCTTTTTTCCTTTGCGGGGGCGGCGGATTATGCCTCGGTGCTGCTGCGCGCCGCAGGGATCGCGGTGCTCTCCGAGCTGACCGCCTCGCTTTGCCGCGAGCTGGGGGAGGGAGGCATTGCGGGGGGTGTACTGTTTTTCGGCAAGCTGGAGATTCTGGTGCTCTGCTTGCCGCTGGTGGACGAGATCCTATCTCTGGCAAAGGAGATGCTTGCATTTTGAATAAGAAAAAGGAAGAAAAACGCCCGATTCAAGAAAAAAAGCCCGCAACGGTATGGAAATGCCGCCTGTTTTGCTGCTTCATTTTGCCATTGGTGCTTCTTTTTGGGGTGGCGCTTCCCGTGTCGGCCGCCGAGGAGGATGCGGCATCGATATTTGGTGAGGAGAATGCGGTGCTCCGTGACGAGGCGGTGGGGGAGGGGCTTTCCGCGTTTCGGGATGCCATTCCGCCCGAGGTGGCGGAGCTTTTGCCCGACGGCTTTTTCTCGGAGGACCCCGAGGAGATGGGAGAGGCGCTGCAAAAGGGCGGTGCACTGCGGGAGATCCTTGCGGTGGTGGGAAGGCTGCTTGGACTTTCTCTTCGTGAAAATCTCGCAACATTAGCGGGCATTTGCGGGATCTTGCTGCTGGCTGCGGTGTTTCGCGCTTGGGTGGATGCGCCCCGCCCCACGGCGGCGGTGTCGCGGGCGCTTTCCTTTACTGTGGTGCTCGCGCTTTCGGTGCTGCTGCTGCGGGCGCGCGCCCCCGAGCTCTCGCAGATCACCGCCTATTTTACGGTGCTGCAGCAGCTGGCGGCGGCTCTGCTGCCGCTGATGGGCACCCTTTATGCCATGGGCGGCAATATCACGGCGGCGGTGGCAAACCATACGGTGATGAGCGGCTTTTTGTCGATCCTTGAGGTGGCGGTCAGCGGCACGGTCATGCCCGTGGCGGGGATCTGCCTGGCGCTGGCGCTGCTGGATGCGGTGGCGGAGGGGATCTCGCTTTCCCCCGTGGCAGCGCTGATCAAGCGCAGCTATACCCTGGGGCTTTCCTTTCTGATGATCCTGCTCTGCGGCGTGCTGGGGCTGCAATCCACCCTGGCAAAGGGGGCGGATAGCCTGGCGCTCCGCACCGTGCGCTTTGCGGCGGGCAGCTTCCTGCCCGTGGTGGGGGGCTCGGTCTCCGAGGCGCTTCGCACCGTGTCGGGCAGCGTTGGCTTTTTACGGAGTGTGGTGGGAATGGGTGGTGTGCTGGTGCTGCTCTACGCCTTTTTGCCTGTCTTTTTATCGGTGATGACCACGCGCATCACCCTGCTTCTGTCGGGAACGGTGGCAAGGCTGCTTGGTGGCGGCAAGGAGGAAAAGCTGCTTGCGGAGCTTGCCTCGGTCTATGGCTATTTTATGGCGGTGATCGCGGCGCTTTTTGTGATGACGGTGTTTGCGCTGACGTTGCTTTCCCATTGCGCTACGGCAATTTAGAGGTATAACGGTATGAAAAACAGTCTATTTTCTTTGATTGCTGTCGTGCTGGCGGCCACTCTCTCGGAGCTGCTGCTTGAGGGGGAGGGCGGCACGCGGCGCTATGTACGGCTTCTTACCTCGCTGCTGGTGCTGCTGATGCTGGCGGCACCGCTGCGGCAGGTCCTTCAGCACACATCCCTTGACCTTACGGTGCTGCTGCCGCGTGAGGAGAACGCTGCGGATTTTGAGGAGATCTTCCGACAGACGGTGGGAAAGCAGGGAGAGGCGGAGCTGCGCGAGGGGATCTATGCCCTGCTGAAGCGAGAGTTTGGGATCGAAAGAGGGGATTGCGAGGTGCGGTTTTCTTTTTCGGAGGAGGGGGCGCTCTCCCTGCTTTCCCTTCGCCTGCGCGGCGCGGCGCTGCTGCAGGATCCCCGCGAGATCGGGGCGTATTTTTCGGGGCTGCTTGACTGTGAAACGGAGGTGCGATGATGGATCAGGAAAAAAAGACACCCTTTGGCAAGGGGCTGCTTGCCTTTTTGCGAAAGCGGGGCAAGCTGTGGCTGCTTTTGTCGGGCGGATTGCTGGGTGTTTTGCTGCTGCTGCTTGGCGGTATGGGAGGGACAGAGAAAACAGATACCGTTACGGCGGATCATAACAGTCAGGCCGAGATGACCGCTTACTGTGAGAGCGTGGAAAAGGAGCTGGAGCATCTGCTTGAGGCGGTCTCGGGTGTCTCCGATGTGCACGTGATGGTCACCCTTTCGGAGGGGTACCGCCATGTTTTTGCCACCGATGCCTCGGGGGAGCTTGTTACCGTGGGGAGCGGCGCCTCGGCGCACCTTACCGAGACCGTGCTTTGCCCTCCCGTGATCACGGGGGTGGGGATCGTCTGTCGGGGCGGCTCGCGGGCGCAGGTGCAGCAGGAGGTGGTGGAGCTGGTCTCCGCAACCCTCGGCATCTCCTCCTCGCGGATCTATGTAACGGGAAAGTAACCAAAAGGAGGGGGAACGGTGTCAGCTTTAAAGGGATATGAGCGCGTGGAGCAGCAGCTGCGCCACGGCGGGGCGGTGGTGCTTTCCATTTCGGCGGATCAGCCGCTGGGGGAGGGGGTATGCGCGCTCCACGTGCGCGCGCTGGTGGAGCGGCTGCTTGACTATGTGAGGGAGACACAGCTGCCGCCTGCCGCCGAAGCCCTTGAGGCACTGGCGGCAGAGGGGCGCGGGTATCTTTTTTCGCCGCGACGGTGCCTGATCCGCGTGCATACCGAGAGCCTTTTTCGGGGCGTGGAGCGGGTGGAGCTTGGCCTTATTGTGATGGCGGGGGAGGAGATCCTTGCCGACAGGTCTCTTTCGATGTATTGGGATTTTTCGGGCGAGTTTCAGCTCATGCGCCTGCCCCGTCGCCATAGAAGGGTTCCCTTTTTCGGCCGCAGATGGGGCGAGAAAAAGGAGGAAAAGCAAAAGCCCGACAGATAATGGGTGATGTCCTTAGCGGAGAATTTACACTTTGACAAAAAGTGCAAGCATCGCATTTGTCCGGACAAATGCAAAAGGGCTAAGACCAAGCCCTTATACAAACAGAAAGAGAGAACAAATCGGCTCAAATCCCGAAATGTCCTCTCTTTTTTCTGTTAGTGATGTTTTTGCTGACGCAAAAGTGATGTTATGCTCCGCATAATGATGTTGCTCGCCATTTGCTACGCAAATACAAGCTCGCAATGATGTGATGTTTGCCCACTGTGCCGAAGGCACAACATCATTCACGCAGTGAACATCACTGCCGCAGGCAACATCATTTGCCCGTGAGGGCAAACATCGTTTAGCGTGAATGCTCCGTTAAGGACATCACGCCATTCGGTTGGGGCTTTTTTATTTTTCTTGACAAGCGGGCGGGGAGAATTGTATAATATAAGGTAGAATAATGTTTTCCCGAGAAGCGGGATTTAGGAGAAGAAAATGAAAAGACTCATTGCATTGCTCCTTGCGCTGGTAACCTGCCTTTCTTTGTGTGCCTGCTCTTCGTCTCTGGCGGAGGAAGTGACGGAAACCGAAGAAGAGGTCAAAGTTTCCGGCAAGCAGGAAGGCGGAAAAGAAAAGGAACCCATCGTTTACCCCGACGGCTTTGCCGTGGGCTATGCACGCACGGATATTACGCCTGACAGTGAGCTGGGGATCTACAACGGAACCGGTAAAAGCACCCACGACCCCTTGCAGTTTACCTGCACCGCCGTTTCCGACGGTAAGAACGTGGCGCTGCTTTGCTCACTGGATATCAAGAATATTACCGTGGAGCTGACCAAAAGCTTTACGGACCGCATTACCAAGGAATTTGACATTCCCGCCGATCACGTGGTCCTCAACGTGACCCACACCCATTCTGCCCCCAATTCGTCTTTTAGCAGCACGCCTGCTTTAAAGTGGAAGGTGAAGATGCTCAATCAGGCAATGGTTGCCATTGAGACTGCCCTGCGCGATCTGGATCTCGTGGAAGGGGCTTACGTGGGAACCGGTACCACCGAGGGCATTACCTTCGTTCGCCGATACCTCCTGCCCGACGGTTCGTATCAGACCAATGCAGGCAGCACTGCGGTAGCCCACGAATCGGAAGCGGACAACGAAATGCGCACGGTACGCATTGACCGCAAAAACAAAAAAGACGTTCTGATGGTCAACTACCAGACCCACTACGGTTCTGCCACCAGTATGTACAAAAATCAGTATTCCGCAGATTTTATCCACGTATTCCGCGAAGAGGCCGAAAAGAAGTGGGATTGTCATTTCGTATATCATAGCGGTGCATCCGGCAATCTGAACTTCAATTCTCCCATTGCAGGAGAACGGAAATACGCAAACTTTATCGACGCTACGAAGCAAGGCTTCATCCCCACCGTTGAAGGATGCCTGGCAGGGGAGGAACAGGCGGCGATCGGCGATCTTCGCTTTGCTTCCAATTGGTACAAGGCTCCTGTTTATCAGGACGGCGCCGAGATGATCGAAAAGGCCAAGAAGGTCAACGCGCAGGCTGAGGGCAGCGCGGCTTATCAGCAGGCGCTTGCGGATAACGGCTTCATCTCCTCCCGTCAGGTGCAGGGTATTATGACCCGTGCCGCCTTGGGTGAAACGGTGGACGTTCCCTTCTACGCCATCTCCTTCGGCGATATCGGCTTTGTGACTGCACCTTACGAAATGTTTGATACCAACGGCGTTCAGGTCAGGGAAGGATCTCCCTTTAAGATGACCTTCGTTTGCTCTTACTCCAACGGCGGATTCGGCTACGTGCCGTCTTCTCTTGCATTTCCCCACGGTGCCTACGAGGTCTTTATCAGCCGCTTCTGTGAGACCACCGGCGACGATTTTGCCGATGAAATGGTTCGTCTTCTCAAGGAATGCAAGCAGCAGGGCTGATGCTTCTTTATTCTTCAAATAAAACTGAGGACGGTTTTTTAATATGAAAAAAATCACGGCTGTTCTTCTCGCGCTCGTTATGATCGCAGGAATGCTTCCTCTCAGCGTTTTTGCCGCAAGAGAAAGCGGATATACCAGGTACTGTCAGGCCTGCAGGGAAGCAGGTGACCTTGACGGAAACAACAGCGTGGAGCCTGCCGACGCGTTGGATCTTTTGGCTTGCGTTTTGTTCCCTAAGCGCTATTCCGTGCTGGGGCACGAGCATACCTCGTCCGATTGTGAGGCGTGCAGCGCCGCAGGCGATCTGGATCAAAACGGAAAATTTGACTTGGGAGACGTTTTGTACCTTCTGTTCAGCGCTCTGTTTCACGGCGACGGACAATACACCCTGGAGGGATGCACCTGTAAGGACGCCTTCCTCGTGGGCTATGCCCGCACGGATATTACCCCCGAGGGAGAAATGGAGATCTACGGAAGCACGGCTTCCAGCGCCGCGCAGAACGGGGAGGATATCCTGCAGATGACCTGTACCGCCGTAGACGACGGTGAAAATACGGCGCTGCTTTTCTCTCTGGATCTGAGATCCTTTTCGGTGAGCTTTTCCGAGCAGATGACGGACGTCATTGAAAAGAAATTCAATATTCCCGCCGATCAGGTGATCCTGAACATTACCCACACCCATTCCACCCCCTCCATGAACAACAATACTGCGGCAGGCACGGCCTGGAGACAGAAGATCCTGACCCGGCTTCCCATTGTGGTTCAGGAGGCTCTGGACGATCTGGACGAGGTGGAGGGTGTTTATACGGGTAAGGGCTACACCGAGGGCATTACCTTCGTGCGCCGCTATCTTTTGGCAGACGGTACCTATAAGACCAATCCCGGTTCCGCTGACAAGCCCGTGGCTCACGAGACCGAGGCGGACAACGAAATGCGCACGGTACGTATTGACCGCAAAAACAAAAAAGACGTTCTCATGGTCAATTATCAGACCCACTACGGCTCTGCCACCGCCTTGTATAAGGGATATTATTCCGCAGACTTCGTCCATACCTTCCGCAAGCTTGCGGAGAAGGAGTGGGATTGCCACTTCGTATACCACAGCGGTGCATCGGGCAACTTGAACTTTATGTCTGCCATCGCCGGTGAAAGAAAGTATTCCACCTATGAGATCGCAACCGAGAAGGGCTTTATCCCCACGGTTCAGGGCTGTATGGATACCGAGGAGAAGGCGGAAATCGGAAAGCTGCGCTTTGCTTCCACTTGGTATGACGCCCCCGTTTATCAGGATACCGCCGAGGATATTGCCAATGCAAAGATCGTGAACAAATCCGGGTACGAAACCGACAGTGCCGAGTACCAGGCGCTGTGTGAGCAGTACGGCTTTGCAGGATACCGTCAGGTGCAGGGCATCGTGACCCGCGCCGGCCTCGGCAAGACGGTGGAGCTGCCTTTCTACGCCATTTCCTTCGGTGACGTTGCCTTTGCAAGCTCTCCTTACGAAATGTTTGATACCAACGGCAAACAGGTCCGCGACGGTTCGCCCTTCAAGATGACCTTCGTTTGTTCT
>JAZNFZ010000025.1:0-9499 GCA_045576195.1 Eubacteriales bacterium
GGATGCGGGAATCCCCTGCCGAAATGGCGGAGATCTGCCGCGATATGACACTCAACGGCTGCCACCCCATTGCCAAGAGTACACCATCCCCCCAATGATGCAAAAAGCTCGCCGTCGGTGCGGTTCCCTTTCGGATACCGCGCCGACGGCGAGCTTTTTGCATCATTGGGGGGATGGTGTACTCTTGGCAATGGGGTGGCAGCCGTTGAGTGTCATATCGCGGCAGATCTCCGCCATTTCGGCAGGGGATTCCCGCATCCCGTTTTTGATCCATTGGGTAAAGACGTTGAAAAACGCCCCCGCGAAGAAGTAGCGGCGGTAGCGCGAGGCGTTTTCGGCCTTTTCGTCGGGTGCGCCGCTGGGCGGATAGGTTTTCAGCATAAATTTATTGATGGCGGAAAGGATCAGCTCTCCGAGGTTGGCCTTGTAGGTGACCATGCCAATGTCGTTGTAGCGCCCCAGCTGGTCAAAGAGCAGGTAGCAGTAGTCGTAAACCTCCTCGTCGGCGCGGTGATTTTCCACAATGGAGTGGATCGACTCGCCCGCCTCCTCGATAAATTTATTGAGAATATCATCCTTTGAGGTGTAATTTCGGTAGTAAGCCATACGGGAAACGCCCGCTTTCCTGGTGATCTCCGTAATGGTGATGCTATCGTAATCCCGCACCTTCATCAGCTCGATCAGGGCAATGACGATGCATTCCTTGGCCAAACGGTTGGACTCGTTCATAGGGACCTCCTTTTGTGGCAGACTTGGTACAGCTGTAACTGTTACGAATGTAACCCATTACAGTTTAGCACAAAGCCATCGATTTGTCAAGTTTTGATTTTTTTATGCAGATAACTTGACTTTTTGTCGTTTTGTTGTTATGATAATAGCAGACAGTAATGGAGGTATTTGATATGAGCAGAGAAGATCAGCTTGCGATGCAAGAAAAAATTGCCGCCGGTGAAAGGGCGGAGAAGGAGAAACAAAAAAAGGAAATGAAAAAGAAACTGAAGGAAAAAAAGGATGGCTTTTTGAAGGATTTTAAAAAGTTCATCACAAAGGGAAATGTGGTTGATATGGCCGTCGGTGTTGTCATCGGCTCGGCATTCAGCGCCATCGTCAACGGACTTGTCAAAATGGTGATCAACCCCTGCATTGCGCTCATTCCCGGCGCCGAGAGCCTTGACAACTGGAAGACCGTACTCCAACCCGAGGTGGTTGATGAGGCAGGCAAGGTCACGACCGCAGAGGTAGCGATCCTCTGGGGCGAGTGGATCCAGACCATCATCAACTTCTTCATCATTGCACTCAGCATTTTTGTGGCAGTTCGCATCATTTCGGGCATCACCCGCCGTCTCAACGCGAAGAAGATCGCCGCTGAGCAGGAGGCCGCCGAGAAGAAGAAGGCAGAGGAAAAGGCCAAGGCCGATGCCGCTGCTGCTGCCGTTGCCGCAGAGAAGGAGGCTCTTGCCAAGTTCTATGCCAATGTGGAGCGCCAGACCGCACTGCTTGAAAAAATGGCGAAAAAATGAACATAAACAAAAAACACTGCACACTGTGCAGTGTTTTTTGTTCGGGCGCTCTTATTTGATAAGAGCAGCCTCCTTGCGCTTTTGCTTTTCCGCTTCTCTTGCACTGGTCTTGCCCTCGGGCTTGATCTCGCCTGCCTTGGTGAGCGCGATCTTGGTGAGCAGGGGACCGACCAGCTCGTAAATAAGCACGGCAAACAGCGTGATGTTGGCCACAATGGTGCCCTCTGCACCAAGAGTCTGTGCCTTGATGGCCATACCCAGCGCCACGCCTGCCTGCGGCAGCAGCGTAATGCCGAGATAGCGCACAATGTTGGGGTCGCACTTTGTCGCGCGGGAGCTGGTGTAAGCGCCGAGGTATTTGCCCGCAGAGCGCGCGAGTATGTAAACGAGACCGACCACCACAATGGCCCAATCGCGGAAGACCGAAAGCTCCAGCTCCGCACCGCTGAACACGAAGAAGAGCACAAAGAGCGGTGCCGTCCAGCGGTCAACACGGTCCATCAGCTCCTCGGAAAAATCGCAGATGTTGCAGAAGATGGTGCCCAGCATCATACAGACAAGCAGGGAGGAGAAGGCGATATGCACACCGCCGATGTTGAAGCTGAGCATCGAGAGTGCCACGGTGAGGATCACAAAGGTGACCGACATGGCAAGACGCTTGGATCTGGAATGGAAGAACCTCTCGCAGAAGGAGAACAAAAGACCCATAATAAGACCGAGCAGCAGCGACCCCACCACCTCAATGATCGGCTCTACGATCACCGAGATCAGGTCAATGGGACCCGCGATCAGTGCCTTTGCTACACCAAAGGAGACGGCAAACAGCACAAGACCCACCGCATCGTCCAGTGCCACGATCGGCAGCAGGATGTTGGTAACAGGACCCTTTGCCTTGTATTGACGTACCACCATCAGCGTGGCGGCAGGCGCGGTGGCCGAGGCGATGGCGCCCAGCACAATAGCGGCAGGGAGCGAGAGCTTATCCTGCATCAAAAAATGCAGCCCGATCAGCACACCGTCCACCAGAAGAGTGGTCACCACCGCCTGCACGATGCCGATGACAGTGGCCTTTTTGCCGATGGCCTTCAACTGGGAAAGGCGGAACTCGTTACCGATAGAAAAGGCGATAAAGCCCAGCGCCACGTCGGAAATGATCGAAAGGGCGTGTACCTCCTCCATAGTGTTAAAGCCGAGCCCCGGCACGCCCAGCCTGCCGATCAGATAAGGGCCGATCAGAATGCCTGCCACCAGATAAGCCGTCACAGCGGGGAGCTTGGCGAGCTTGGCAAGACGGGAAAGCATCAGTCCTGCGAAAAGCGATACCGCCAGGCAAAGAAGCGTTTGCATAAAAGACCTCCAAATGAAATAAAGCAGTATGATAATGCAACCTTTGCGATTATAGCACTTTCCCACGGGAAAGTCAAGGTAATATCGAATTTTTGTCGGGATTTTTATCTTCTTTGCTTCTAACGTAAAAGATACCTTTACGAGGGCTCTCATAAGAATGTTTATTGTAGGGGCGATTCATGAATCGCCCGTCATATAGTGCTCAAAAGCAACGGGCGATTCGTAAATCGCCCCTACGGACACACGAACAAAAATCGGCAGAGAACTTGTTTTCTCTGCCGATTTTTGTTATAATGGAACTGACAAAAAGCCTCCCTTGTGTAAAGGGAGGTGGCAGGCGAAGGCTGACGGGGGGATTGTAAGATAAAGAAATTAAGCAAAAACAATCCCTCAGTCGCTAACGCGACAGCTCCCTTTACACAAGGGAGCCTTTGGATACGCGCAACCATAGGGTATGGGCTTTGCCTTTTATAGTCCAAGGGCGAAACCGGCGATAAAACGGGGCGATAAATAAAAAACGGCAGAGAGGTGGATATTATGGCTGTTAAAGCCTTAGATATTATGAAATATGTCAATTCCGCCAACTTAAAGGGAGAAGTGGAAATAATAGGCGATGGCATAATTTTATGGGATTTGGATGGCGTCTGTTTGAAATTTTTTGTTGATGATAGAGAAACAACCATTTTATATTCACGTCGCAAAAATATGTTTTTTGAAATCGGTCATTTTCATAAAGATATTTGCGATGTGATAAATTTAATACAGGACATTAACAGTGAAGATAATATAGTTCATATCACCGCTTTTTTGGGCAGTAGCAGGTTTGCGATTGAGCATAAAACAGAAAAGAAAAAGAAAAGTTGGTTCCTTGTTCGTCATTACTACTCGAGATTATAAATGGCAATTTGCTTAATAAATAAATTTTTCCCGACAGACCTAAAATCTGTCGGGGTTATTATTTGTTTGCGGTGTAACAAATTCACAACAAAAGTAATCTTCCTTAATGAGAGCCATCTTTTACCGCCCGTTTCTTGACAGTCATCCTCACTTATGGTATACTGAATACAGTAAAGGAAGGGAGGCGTCCTATGGGCAGATTTATCGTATCCCGCTCGGCGGCGGGAGATCGCTTTATGCTGCAATCAGAGAGCGGTCGCACGCTTGCCGTTTCGAAAAATTATGCAGGGCTCGATGCCTGCAAAAAGGGCATCTGCAGCCTGATGCGCGATGCACCCGTGGCCCCCGTGGTCAACCGCACCAAGGGGGAGAGGGGGAGCAATCCCAAGTTTGAGCTGACCGCCACAGCCGAGGGCGGGCTCTGCTATGCGCTGCTTGCCGCCAATGGAAAACGAGTGCTCTCCTCCGCGCCCTTTGCCGATCAAAAATCCTGCCTGCGCGCTATTTCGATCCTGCGCCGCGAGGTGGTGGGAGCTGAGGTGGTGTTTGCCCGTCCTGCGGGCCTTGTCCCCCTTACCGTACCCGACACGGCACCGAATGCCATCCCACCCGCTGTGCAGGGGGATATGCTGTCGGATCCGCCTCCCGCGGGGATGGAGGAGACACCCGCACCGCGTGTGCCTGCGGCTGCACCGCCCGCCGCGGGCGAGCCGCCGCGAGAAGCGCGCGCCCCAAGCACACCTTCGGTAAAAAAGAGCCCCACATCCGCTCGCACCGCCACGCGCACCGCCCGAGGCGTGCGCCGCACGGCGCGCCCTGCGGGAGTGGGCATCCGCCCCCGTGATGTGGCAGATCGGATCAGGGAAATATCGAAAAACAGGGGAAAACAGACCAAACCAAAGGGCTTTTTCGATCAATTTTTCAAAAAATAGACGAAAGAGCGAAAACCTTGGGAAAAATTTAGCAAATTCTATTGATAAATTTTTCATTCTGTGATAAAATACTTCTGTTTGAAGCAAGTGCCGCGCGGCGGCAACGAATCAAAATAACGAAAGGTGGATCAGAATATGACCTACAACAAGAAAACCATTGAAGACATCGCTCTGAAGGGCAAAAAGGTAATCGCCCGTTGCGATTTTAACGTTCCCATGAAGGATGGCGTCATCACCGACGACAAGCGTATTGTCGGCGCGCTTCCTACCATCAAGTACCTGCTTAAAGAGGGTGCCGCTGTCATTCTTTGCTCCCACTTCGGCCGTCCTCACAATATTCTCGATGCCAAGCTCGAGCTTGACAAGAAGGAGAAGAAAAAGGTGGAGGCTCTGCCCGAGGCAGAGCAGGCAGCCGCTACCGCAAAGTATCTGGATGCCGCAAAGGACGACGACAAGAAGTTTTCTCTCGCCCCCGTGGCAAAGCGCCTTTCCGAGCTGCTTGGCATTGAGGTCAAGATGGCAAAGGACGTGGTAGGCCCCGATGCTAAGGCAAAGGCCGCAGCGCTTGCTTGCGGCGAGGTTCTCTTGCTTGAGAACGTCCGCTTCCACAAGAAGGAGACCAAGAACGATCCCGAGTTTGCCAAGGAAATGGCTTCCATGGCAGAGATCTATGTCAATGATGCATTCGGCACCGCGCACCGCGCACACGCCTCCACCGCAGGCCTTGCCGATTACCTGCCCGCTGTTTGCGGCTACCTCATTCAGAAGGAGATCTCCATCATGGGTGGCGCTCTCTCCGATCCCAAGCGTCCCTTTGTTGCCATTCTCGGCGGCGCCAAGGTTTCCGACAAGATCGGCGTGATCAATAACCTCATCGAAAAGGTGGATACCCTCATCATCGGCGGCGGTATGGCTTATACCTTCTTCCGCGCCCAGGGCCTTGAGATCGGTACCTCTATTTGCGAGGCTGACAAGCTGGATCTTGCCCGCGAGCTGATGGAAAAGGCCAAGGCCAAAGGCGTTCAGTTCCTTTTGCCCGTTGATAACAAGCTGGGCCGTGAGTACGATCCCAACACTGAGAGCATGATGGCGGATTCCAATAACATTCCCGAGGGCTGGATGGGTCTTGACATCGGTCCCAAGTCCCAGGCTCTCTTTACCGACGTGCTGAAGAATGCAGGTACCGTGGTCTGGAACGGCCCGATGGGCGTTTCCGAGTGGGATAACTTCGCCGCAGGCACCGAGGCGGTTGCCAAGGCTGTGGCAGAGTCCGGCGCGATCTCCATCATCGGCGGCGGCGACTCCCCAGCAGCTGTGGAAAAGCTCGGCTTTGCAGATAAGATGACCCACGTTTCCACCGGTGGCGGCGCTTCTCTCGAGTTCCTCGAGGGCAAGACCCTTCCCGGCATTGCTTGCCTGCTTGACAAATAATTTTTATCAGGAAAGAGGAATAAAACATGAATCCCGCAAAGAGAAGAACCGTTATTGCCGGTAACTGGAAGATGAATATGACCCCTGCATCCGCCACCGCGCTCATCAATGAGATGAAGCCTCTGGTTGCAGGTAAGGATGCTTGCGACGTGGTTCTGTGTGTGCCCGCCATCGACATTCCCGCCGCAGTTGAGGCCGCCAAGGGCTCCAACATCAAGATCGGTGCCGAGAATGTGCATTTCAAGGCCTCCGGTGCTTACACCGGTGAGATCTCGGCCGAGATGCTCACCGAGGCAGGCGTGGAGTATGTGGTGATCGGTCACTCCGAGCGCCGTCAGTACTTCGCTGAGACTGACCAGACCGTCAATCTCCGCACCCTCGCCGCTCTCAATGCAGGCCTTAAGGCCATCGTTTGTGTGGGCGAGACCCTGGAGCAAAGAGAGCTTGGCTACACCGAGCCTCTGCTGAAGTTCCAGACCAAGATGGCGCTCACCAACGTCGAAGCGGAGCAGCTGAAGAACGTGATCGTCGCCTACGAGCCCGTTTGGGCCATCGGCACGGGCGTTACCGCCACCGCCGACCAGGCTGACGAGGGCAACGGCTTTGTCCGCGCCGCCATCGCCGAGATGTTCGGTGCCGATGTGGCCGAGACCGTAACCGTGCAGTACGGCGGCTCTATGAACGACAAGAACGCCGCAGAGCTTCTGTCCAAGGTCAATGTGGACGGTGGCCTCATCGGTGGTGCATCGCTCAAGTCCGGTGCATTTGCGGCTATTGTAGACGCAGCACAGTAACAAACTCCAAAGAGGCTGTTGCACCGCAACAGCCTCTTTGGTAAAAGAAAAGGAAAGGGTAGGATATGGCAAATTATCGCAAGGGGCGCATCAACGATGAGGTGCAAAAGGTTTTGGCAGAAATTCTGCGCGAGGTCAAGGATCCCCGCGTCAGTGACGCATTTATCAGCGTGACGGGCGTGGAGGTAACGGCCGATCTGAAATATGCAAAGGCCTATTATTCGGCGCTGAGCGGCGACCCGAAGGAGATCGCAAAGGGGCTTAGATCCTCGGCGGGCTTTATCCGCCGCGAGGTGGCAAGGCGTCTCAACCTCCGTATGACGCCCGAGTTTACCTTTACGCCCGATACCTCGATCGCCTATGGCGCACACATCTCTAAAATTCTCAACTCGATCACCATCACCGATCCCGATGACGAGGCAGAGGAGAGCAGCGATGGCGAAAACTGATTTTTTGGCTCTCACTGCCGAGCAGGCGCTCGCGCTTTTGCGCGAGCCCGCTCCTACGGTGATCCTGCTGCACACCCACCCCGATGCCGATGCTATCGGCTCAGGCCTCGCGCTCTCGCTTCTGCTACGCGCCCTCGGCAGTGACGCTTACTGCCTTTGCGCCGATGAGATCCCCGCGCATCTCGCTTTTCTTGCGGCAGGGCAACAGACAAGCCTTCTGCGGGAAAGCCTGCCGAAGGACTTTGAAGATGCGCGCGTGATCAGTGTTGACGTGGCCTCGCCCGCCCAGCTTGGCGGACTTCGGGAGGAATTTGAGGGGCGCGTTTCCCTGATGATCGACCATCACGGCGCGGGCACCCCCTTTGCCGACTATCTCATCGATCCCACCGCTGCGGCGGCAGGGGAGCTTGTATTTGATCTGATGGCTCTTGTGGGTGTGGAGATGCCCCCCCGCGCGGCCTATTTGCTTTACGCCGCCATCAGCGGCGACACAGGCTGCTTCCGTTTCTCCAATGTCACACGCAACACGCACCTGCGCGCGGCCGCGCTTGTGGAGAGCGGTGTGGATACAGCAGAGATCAATCATCTGCTATTTGAGTCAAAGTCCCGCGCGCAGCTGCTGGCCGAGCACCTCGGCTTTGAACGGCTTCAGTTTGCCGCAGGGGGGAGAATTGCCATCATTGATTTTCCCTATGAGTTGAAGCGGGAGCACCATCTTCTTGACGAGCACCTTGGCACCCTCGTGGATGTGGCACGCGGCATTGAGGGCGTGGAGATCGCCGTGGCGATCCGCCAGCCCACCGCCGAAAATTGTTTTCGCGTTTCGATGCGTGCCTCGGTGGATTTCGACGTAGCCGAGGTCTGCGGGAGCTTTGGCGGCGGCGGACACAAGCGCGCCGCGGGCGCGACCCTTTTTGCGGCAAGCATGTCCGAAGCCTGCGAAATGATCAAAAAACGTCTCATTATTTCTTATGAAAGGTTCTTAAATGAAGCATAACGGCATATTTTCTGTCTCGGTTACTTATGTTGGTTGCTTCCTTGGCGCGGGCTTTGTGTCGGGCCAGGAGCTTTGGCAGTTCTTTGGCGTGCACGGGAAATGGGGATTTTTCGGACTTGGTATATCCATCCTGCTGTTTTTCCTTGCAGGGTACTTGGTGCTGCGGTTTGCTGCAGATTCCGAGATCGACTCCATGGATCGTCTGGTGGTCTGGTTTCCGTGTCGCCCCCTGCGGGTCATCATCTCTGCCTTTGAGGTGGTGTTTCTCTTTATGATCTATCTGCTGATGTCAGCCAGCATCGGCTCGTTGCTGGAGCAGATCCTGGGTCTTCCCACCATGCTCGGCAGTGCGGTATGCTGCCTTGCCGTTGCACTCTTGTCGCTGCTGCGGATCGAGGGCATTGTGCGCTTTTTCTCGGGGCTTGTGCCCACACTGGTCCTTTTTACGGTCATTGTGTCGGCACTGGTGCTGGTGCGGGGGGATGCGCTCTCCCTTGATGCGGTAGAGATCGGAGGCCTTTTGGGCAATCATTTTGCCCTGGATGCGGTGACCTACGTCACCTATAACATCTTTTGTGCGGTACCGATCCTGGTGCTGCTCGGCGGCGGTGTGCGCTCTCGCCGATCGGTGAGTGGCGGCATTTTTCTCGGATGTGTCTATTTGCTGCTGCTGATGGGTGGCATTTTGCTTGCTATGATGACTGACCGTGCGGCAACGCTCACCGCGCTGCCTATGGTAGAGCTGGCGTTTTCGATCTCGCTCCCCATAGGCATTGCTTACACAGTCCTGCTGGCGCTCAGCATTATCGGAGCGGCACTCTCCTCACTTTGCGCCGTAAATGCCTATTTTTCGCAGCACACAAGGGTGGGAGCGCGCTATCCCGCGCTCTCTGCCTTCGGCACCTCAATTCTTGCCTTTGCAGGCAGTATTTTCGGCTTCAAGGAGCTGGTGGGGGTGGTTTATCCCATTTGCGGCTATGTCGGGATCCTGCCGCTTTTGATGATCGTTATTCATGCTTTCCTGTTTTACAGAAAAAGGAGAAGGGAACAAAAGGAGCGCGAGGAGAGCGCTCTCTGATGTAAAAAAGCCGCCCCCCCCCCCGGGGGGGGGGGCTTTGTTCGGGGGGGGTGC
>JAZNFZ010000026.1:0-2710 GCA_045576195.1 Eubacteriales bacterium
TGGCGAAACGCGCTTTTTTCAGCTTTCGTAAAGCACCTTGATGTAGTGCTCGATGATGTCGACACAGCGGTCGAAGCCGAGCTCGCTGGTGTTGAGGCAGAGGTCATAGTTGCGGGCGTTGTCCCACTCGCGCCCCGTGTAGTAGCGGTAGTAGGCCGAGCGGGCGCGGTCGATGCGCTCGATCTGGCGCTCCGCATCCTTGTCACTCAGCGCGTAAAGGCGCTTGACCTGCTCCACACAGAAATCCTTGTCGGCGTAGATGAACACGCGCAGCACGTTCTTCTGGTCGCGCAGGACGTGATCCGCACAACGGCCGATCAGCACGCAGCTCTCGCGCTCGTAAAGCATCTTGATGACCTTGGCCTGGTAGTCAAACAGATTGTCGTCGGAGGTGAACTCGCCGCTGTTGGGGGGGATGAGCTTGTCGCCGTAGGAGCGGTTGTAGCGCTTGAAAAGTCCGACCTTGATCTTTTCATCGGCCTTGTCAAACAGCTCAATGTTGATGCCGCTGGCCTCGGAGGCCAGCTTGATGAGGTCATTGTCGTAATAGTCAATGCCAAGGCGCCCTGCCAGCATTTTGCCGATGGTACGCCCGCCGCTGCCGAAGCCGCGGGTGATGGTAACGGTAAATTTAGACATGATACACTCTCCTTTTCAAATCTCACTTAAAGGGAATTGCAGAAGCGCAGGAACGCGGCCTTGCCCGCCTCGTCGCGCTTGTACACGCCCGCGTGCTCCAGCACCTTGACGAAGGTGCGGCCGATCTCCTTCTTGAGAATGTCGCGGACATTCTCCTCGGTAAAGGTGTAGTGGGGGGCAAAGGCACAAAACCACGCCTTGTGCTTTTCGATGGCGGGAA
Source organism: Eubacteriales bacterium (assembly GCA_045576195.1). Classification (GTDB taxonomy): domain Bacteria; phylum Bacillota; class Clostridia; order Oscillospirales; family CAG-272; genus Firm-07. Next base: position 860 of record JAZNFZ010000026.1, read on the forward strand.
CGGTCGAGAAATCGGTGCCCTCAAGGATGCAGCGTGCCATCTCCTCGATCTCATCCTTCAGTCTGGCGGGCAGCACCGCAAGGCCCATCACCTCAATGAGGCCGATGTTCTCCTTCTTGATGTTGTGCAGCTCCGCGTGGGGGTGGTAGACGCCTAAGGGGTGCTCCTTGGTGGTGATGTTGTTTCGCAGCACCAGGTCCAGCTCAAATGCGCCGTCGCGCATCCGCGCAATGGGGGTGATGGTGTTGTGGGGCTCACCGTCGGTCTCGGCAAACAGGAAGGCTGCCTCGTCGGTGTAGCCGCGCCACGCGGTGAGAATGCGGTCAGAAAGCGCCACCAGGCGCGCCTTGTCCTTGCCCGAGAGGCGGATCACCGACATCGGCCAGCGCACAATGCCCGCCGTTATGTCCTCAAAGCCATCGAAGGTGAGGGGTGTTTCCACGGGGGCCTTTGCCATGGCAAAGGTGTAGTGGCCGCCCTGTATATGGTCGTGGGAGAGGATCGAGCCGCCCACAATGGGCAGATCGGCGTTGGAGCCGAGGAAGTAGTGGGGGAACTGCTCCACAAAATCAAGGAGCTTGACGAAGGTGGAGCGGTCGATCTTCATCGGAGTGTGCGCGCCCGAAAGGGCAATGCAATGCTCGTTGTAGTAGACGTAAGGGGAATATTGCAAAAACCAGGGGGCATTGTCCATGGTCATGGGGATCTGCCGCAGGTTTTGTCTGGCGGGGTGGGAGAGGGTGCCCGCGTAGCCCTCGTTTTCGTGGCAGAGCAGGCATTTGGGATAGCTTTTGGGGGGCAGGAGCTTCGCCGCGGCGATGGCCTTGGGGTCCTTTTCGGGCTTGGAGAGGTTGACGGTAATGTCGATCTCGCCATAGGGGCTCTCCACCGTCCATTTCAGGTCCTTTTTGACGCGGTAGGTGCGGATATAGTCGTTGTCGCGGCAGAGCTTGTAAAAATAGTCGGTCGCCGCCTCGGGAGAGGTCTTGTAAAGCTCGCGGAAGCGAGCGATCACCACGCTGGGCGCGGGGGTGAGAAGCCCCATCAGCGAGGTGTCAAACAGGTCGCGGTAGACTACCGAGCTCCCCTCGATCAGGCCGTTTTCTGCGGCGTAGTCGCAAAGGGTGCGGAGAATTTCCTCCAGCGGTTTTTCTGCGGGGGTATAGCCCTCGTCGCTGTAATCGACAAGGTGCAGCGCCGCAAGCAGCTGATTTTGGGCGTAGGTGCGGTCCTCCTCGGCAACAAGACCGTGCGAAACCGCGTATTCCACAAGGTCACGAATGGCAAAGCAAATGTTGTTCATCAAACTCTCCCTTATATGCAATGGTATTATCTTCATTATATCATCGCATTTGCGGTTTGTCAAAGGGGAAAGAGGGATTTTTGCGGGCTTTGTGAAAAAACTTTTCATTTTTTTGCGGTGTATTGACAAAAAGCGCTCCTCATAGAAAGAAACACTCGTGGCAGTAAGGCAAAGCAAAAAGCGGAGGAAGAGAAGAAAGAGCAGGATCGGGATGAGAGGACGGCAGAGGAATACAAAAGCATACATTGGTGGGTGTGCGAGCATTGCAAAAAGGCAAGAACGAAAACGCCTTGTGAGCATTGCGGAAAAGAGTGACACCGTCCGATATAGAAAGGCCGTAGCCGTCAGGTGAGGCAAAACAGCACGCGGCAGGGAGGAGCTGAGGGCCGCCCTCCCTGTGCCAAACAAAAAAACGCTCAGAGGGTGCTTTCCTAAAGCAGGTTCACCTGCCGCGAGAAGATCGATCTCGTAGGGGGGAAACACGAAACGCCCGCTTTTCCCTCCCCATCTTTTTTGGCGGGGGGATCGGGGATCGCCCCCACATTTCC
>JAZNFZ010000027.1:0-4972 GCA_045576195.1 Eubacteriales bacterium
AGTTGGAGGAATACATACATTACTACAACAACGAGAGAATTTCATTAAAACTAAAAGGAATGAGCCCGGTGGAGTACCGAGCTCATTCACAAGCAATTTAATATTTGATTTTTGTCTAAACTTTTGGGTTCACTTCATTTCCCGTCAGCCCTTTGCTCTGACAATATTCTTCTTGATAAATTGGAATTTGTTTATTTGTTTTTCAGTTTATCCACATTTTCTAAATATATGGAAACTTCGCCACATTGGGGGCAAATAGCTACTTTAGGCTGCTCCATTCTCCCGCCCCACCACTTGTTCTCGTCATCAGTTAACACTAAACCATAGGCTGCGCCTTTTACTTTAATACCGCAATTTTCAACCATCGCTATATTGCATCTAACACACTTACGCATAATAACCTCCAAATTCTTATTTATTAAACTACCCGTCTTGTTGGAATGTATCGGTTACATCGGTGTTCCTACTTCGATCAAGTTGCCGTCCAAATCGTAAAATCGGATTACCCGTTGTCCCCAGCTATGTGTCATAAGACGGTTTACATATTCGACCGTAGGATATAGTCTTTCCAATTTTTGGGCAAATGCTTCGATGTCCTGCTCCTCAAAATACAATTCGCAAGAGTTGCTCTTTGGCACAACATCTCTATCTAAAAACGATTTCCATATCTTCTTGTCTTGAAGGACAAGCCCTTCCGTTAAGATCATATTGCCGTCGTTGTCAAGCACCAAATCTATGCCAAACAGGTCGTGATAGAAACTTCTTGATTTTTCTATGTCTTTCACAACGATCAGAACATTCTTCAATCTCATATTTTTTCTCCGTCAACTTCTGCTTTATCTGCCGCAAAATATTCTTTCATAAATGCGATCCTTGCCCCGAGCGCCGCCTTTGTGGTCGGGGCCTTTTGTACGATGTCAAAGCCGTGCATGGTGCCCTTCGTTTCGTTCAGCGTGACGGCAATGCCTGCGACGCGGAGCTTTTCGGCGTACAGAACGCCGTCATCGTGCAGGCAATCAAACTCTGCCGTTTCAATATAGGCGGGCGGCAGCCCCTCAAAGCTCTCGGCTTCTACGGGCGAATACCAGACGTAATCGGGGCGGCTTCTGTCTGCCCTCGTCATCGGCGCGATGCGGCTTGAGAGCGTAGAATTCCACATAGGCGTGTCGGCAAATTTCTTACAGGACTCGCTATTATTGCACATATCGAGAAATGGACACGGAAGCATCTGAAACGCGAACCTTATGGGGTGCTTTCTCTCCCGCGCCATCATGCACACGCCAACCGAGAGTGTCGAGCCCGCACTGTCACCACCGATGCCGATGCGCTCTTTGTCAATACCGAGCTTTTCTGCATTGTCATAGGTCCAGCACATGGCGGCATAGCAATCCTCAAAAAACGTGGGGTGCGGATGCTTGGGGGCAAGACGGTAATTGACAAACACCACCCTACAGCCGACCTCCGTGGCGTAGCGCATGGCGTTCTTGTAGTGATACCCTGCTGCCGCCAGCACAAATCCACCGCCGTGAATATAGATCAGACACGGCGCGTGATCGCCAAGCGACTTGGGCGACATCAAAAAGCACTCGATCCTCTCGCCGTCATAGCTTTTGATCTCGTGACGGCAAACGTCAAGGTCTTTTGCTTTGAACACGTATCGCGGCGTTTTCATGTGCGGCACGGCCAGCTTCAAAAAACCTTCGCTGATCGGGGGTCTGAAACGCGAGAACGGAAAAAATTCTTTGCTGATCGGATATTTCATAAGCGCTCCCTTATTGCGTTCTCAAAATTTTATAGAGCGTTTCGTAGAGCTGCTTCGCTTCCTCGGCATCCAGCCCCACGCACCCTGCGACCTTGGCGGGCACCTCCACGGCGCTTGCCTTCAGCGCTTCGCCGCGCTCGGTCAGCGCCACGCTGACCGAGCGCTCGTCGGCGGTGCTGCGCCGGCGCGCAACAAGGCCCTTTGCCTCCAGACTTTTGAGAACGGGGGTCATGGTGCCCGAATCAAGGAACAGCGCCTTTCCCAGTGCCTTGACGGTGATCTCCCCTCTCTCCCACAGCACCATCATGGTGATATACTGCGTGTAGGTGAGGTCAAGGGCGTCGAGGTGGGGACGGTAGCGCTTGACCACCTCGCGTGCGGCGGCATATAACGGAAAGCAGAGCTGGTTTTCCAGCTTCAGCACATCATATTTAGAGTCACTCATAGGGCACCTCCGTGGTGAATACTTTTATTCATTATAGCACAATTGAATTGTATTATCAAGTACAGCCACGTGCTTTGTCATACGCCGCGCGCACGGCACGGGCAAGCTGATCGGTGCAGGAGGTCGGGCGGCGGCCACAGGTGTTCTCGGTCTTATACTCGTACCGCATCACAGACACTCCCCTATCGCCGCCTTCAGCTTTTTCATTTCGGTAGGCTCAAAGCGCGCCACGATCTCGCCGTTACGGTCAATGAGAAATTTGGTGAAATTCCACTTGACGTTGCCGTTGTTCTTGTAATCCTTATCGGCCTTTTTCACCACGCCCGAGAGGATCAGCGCCATGGGCGACTTGCCAAAGCCGCCGAATTTGGTGTTCTCGGTCAGCCACTTATAAAGCGGGATGGCATTCTCACCGTTCACGTCGATCTTGGCAAACTGCGGAAAGGTAATGCCGAAGCGCCCCGTGCAGAAGCTGTGGATCTCATCGTCGCTGCCGGGCGTCTGCCCGCCAAACTGATTGCAGGGGAAATCGAGGATCTCAAACCCCTGCGGCGCAAATTCCTCGTAGAGCGCCTGCAGCTCGTCGTATTGCGGTGTAAAGCCACAGCCCGTTGCGGTGTTGACAATCAGTAATACCCTGCCCTTGTACTCAGAAAGAGAAACCTCGCTGCCGTCCATTCTCTTGACCTTGAAATCGTATGCGTTCATAGCGCACCTCCGTTTTTTGATGGCTCAATTCAATTGAGTTCAATTGATTATAGCATAAAGAGATGTGAGTTGTCAAGAGGGGCATTTTGTTGGTAGACTTTTTGTAGCCTGCCCTTGACACTGCTTTGCAAAAGTGGTATAATCTCCTTGTAACAGAATAGGTCACCGGAGGCAGTGTACCGTAGTACCGTAATGCCGGATTAGGTGTCCGAGTGAGCTCGGGTTATTGCAAAGCAATAGCCGGGGCTTTATTTTTTGGAGGTTATGATGAAAAACACCAAGGTTACACTTGTTCCCCTTGAGGCAGACGACCGTGAGCAATTTATCCTTGACAATCAATGGGCGTTCAAGTACGGCGCGCTGATGGAGTTTGGCGAGCGTGACGACCATCTTGACGGGGATGGCGAGATCATCTCCCGCGCGACCATTGAGCGCTCTATGGATGACCCGAAAAGTGAGGTCTACCGCATTGTGCTTGACGGCGAGAAGGTGGGCGGCGTGATCCTCACCATTGACAAGGAAACGCACCGCAACCATTTGGATATTCTCTTTGTGCTGCCCGAGGCGCACAGCAGGGGCATCGGCTACGGCGCGTGGCAGGCGGTGGAGGCGCTCCACCCCGAAACCGAGGTTTGGGAGACCTGCACGCCCTATTTTGAAAAGCGCAACATTCACTTTTACGTCAACAAGTGCGGCTTTCAAATTACAGAGTTCTGGTGCGAGTATTTTCAGCCCGAGCACGAATTGCCCGAGGGTGAAAGGCAGGATCCCGACGAGGGGCCCCATGAGATGTTCCGCTTTGTAAAGGTGATGAAATAAATTTGGGCTGACGGCAAACCGTCAGCCCTCGTTTTATCTGTATTTCAAATACTCCATAAATTTCTTTGCGGCAATGGAGAGTGTGTTTTGGCTTCGGAAAGCCATGCCTATCTTTCTGAACGCGGGCACATCAAGCTCTTTCGCCACGATCTTGTACGGTATTCTTCGCAGTATCAGCTCGGGAAGAATGGCGATGCCAAGCCCTCCCTCAACCATTGACATCACCGCATAATCGTCCCACGTTGTAAAATGCACGTTGGGCGTAATGCCGTTTCTCTCAAAAACCTCGGAGATCTCCGCTTTTGCACCCTTTTCAAGTAGCATAAAGGGATAGTCGCACAACGCCTTTACGGGAAATTTGTCCTTATCGGCAAGCGGATGATCCTCGGGGAGAACCACGAGCAGCTTATCTTCCTCCAAGAATACCGTTTCAAAGTCATCGACAGTGGGCAGACGGAGAAAGCCGAGATCAACGCGCCCCGTTTTGATCCATTCCTCTATCTCGGTGTAATCGCCGAGCAACAGCTCATAGTCGATATTGGGATAGTCCTTTTGGAATTCCTTGATGATATTCGGCAGCCAATGCGTTGCCACGCTGGAAAACGTACCGATGCGGATCAGCCCCGATTGAAGTCCGTTTATTTCGTCGATCTGCTCCTGCAATCTCTCAAATTCCCGACATACGTTTTGCGCGATGGGCAATATCTTCATTCCGTCCGAGGTCAACTTCACGCCTGTGCGGTTGCGTTCCAAGAGCGTCACGTTCCATTCCTTTTCCAAGTCGTTTATCATACGGCTTACCGCCGATTGCGAATAATTGAGTATCTCCGCCGCCTTCGTAAAGCTGCCATACTCCACGGTCTTGATAAACGCCATATATTTTTGCACGTTTGTGTCCATTTTCATTCCTTCATCTATGCGTTTTTGTAATGATGAATATGAGATATATTCGCTTGTGTAATTTGTGATAATATGATACACTATTATCACGAAAACGTCAAGAGGTAAGAAATGAAAACACCGTATTTCAAATACATCTTTGCACTGTTGCTGTTTGGCTCAAACGGCATCGTTGCAAGCTTGATCCATCTCTGCAGCTACGAGATCGTGCTGTTGCGCACGTTGATCGGAAGTCTATTATTGATCGCTATCTTCTTTATCGCAAGGGAGAAGCTGACATTTCACAAGTACAAAACGCAAAGCATCTTCCTTGCCGTATCGGGAATCGCAATGGGAAC
>JAZNFZ010000028.1:0-20795 GCA_045576195.1 Eubacteriales bacterium
CTTTTTCGAACCACGCGACTATCGCGTGTTTTTCTGTTACAAAAAGACCCGAGAAGCAATCGCTTCTCGCCTCTTTTTTTGCCTTGGGGTCGCGCATAGCGCGACCCTGTGGCGGATCGGTTTTATTCGTAGAGCTTGCCCATCTTCTTCAGTCTCTCGTAGCGAGCCTTGGCGTTCTCCTCAGCCTTAGCGAAGAGGTCCTTGGCGCGATCCGGGAAGGTGCTGACCAGACGTGCATAGCGTGCCTCGTTGGCGATGAATGCCTGGTAATCGGCAGTGGGCTCGCCGCTGTCGATCACGAGCTTGTTGGTCTCGAGGGTGGGGTTGTAGCGGAACATATTCCAGTAGCCTGCCTCAACAGCCTTCTTCATCTCAAGCTGGCAGTTCTGCATGCCGCCCTTCTTGATGCCGTGCATCTCGCAGGGAGCGTAGCCGATGATGAGGGAGGGACCGTGGTAAGCCTCAGCCTCGGTGAGGGCCTTGAGCAGCTGGTTCATATTCGCGCCCATTGCCACCTGTGCCACGTAAACGTAGCCGTAGGACATGGCGATCTCAGCAAGGTTCTTCTTGCCGATGGCCTTACCTGCAGCGGCAAACTGTGCCACCTGGCCGATGTTGGAGGCCTTGGAGGCCTGACCGCCCGTGTTGGAGTAGACCTCGGTGTCAAATACCATCACGTTGACATCCTCACCGGAGGCCAGCACGTGGTCAAGACCGCCGAAGCCGATGTCATAAGCCCAGCCGTCGCCACCGAAGATCCAGACCGACTTCTTAGCGAGGTAGTCCTTCTCGGCAAGAATTGCGGGAGCCGTGGGGCAGCCTGCGGCTGCGGCCTTCTCCAGCTCAGCGACCAGGGCCTTGGTGGCCTCGCCGTTTGCCTTGCCGTCGTCCTTGGTGTCAAGGTAGCCTCTCGCGGCAGCCTTGAACTCGTCGGATGCCTTATCGGAGGCCATCATCTCCTCCACCTTAGCGATGAGCTTCTGGCGGATCGCCTTCTGGCCGAGAGCCATACCGAGACCGTGCTCGGCGTTGTCCTCAAACAGAGAGTTTGCCCAAGCGGGACCCTTGCCCGATTCCTTGTTCACGGTGTAGGGGGTTGCGGGCGCGGAGCCACCCCAGATCGAGGAGCAGCCGGTTGCGTTGGAGATATACATTCTCTCACCGAAGAGCTGGGTAATGAGACGGGCGTAAGAGGTCTCGGCACAGCCTGCACAAGAGCCGGAGAACTCAAGCAGGGGCTGCTTGAACTGGCTACCCTTGACGGTTGCATTGATCAGCTCGGGCTTCTCGGAGACATTTGCCACGGCGTAGTTCCAAGCGTCCTGCTGGCCGTCGGCCATCTGGCTTGCTTGGGTGGTCATGCTGATGGCGTAATCGGCAGGATCTGCCTTCACGCCTGCAGCGGCGGCCTTCTTGTCCACGCCCTGGTTCACGGGGCAGGCCTTGACACAAAGGGTACAGCCCATACAGTCAAGGGGAGAGACGGCCATGGTAAACTTGTAATCGGTCTTGATGACGGGCTTTGCGGCAAACTTGGTGGACTTGGGAGCCGCCTTGGCCTCGGCCTCGGTCATCGCATAAGGACGGATGGTGGCGTGAGGGCAAACAAAGGCACAGCTGTTACACTGAATGCACTTGTCGGGATTCCAGGTAGGAACGTACACGGCCACGCCGCGCTTCTCATAGGCAGTAGAGCCCTGGGGGAAGGTGCCGTCCGCATAAGGCATAAAGGCGGAGACGGGCAGGCTGTCGCCGTCCATCTTGGACACGGGGGTCACCACGTTGTTGACGAAGTCAACGAGTGCGGGACGGGTACCGGTGGCGGGCTTTACAGCCTTGTCCTTGCCGGCCTTGGCCCACTCGGCGGGAACCTTCACCTCAACATAGGCGGAAGCGCCCATCTCAATGGCCTTGTGGTTCTGTGCCACGACCTCCTCACCGAACTTGGAGTAGGACTTGGTGGCCATATACTTCATCTTCTCGATCGCCAAGTCATTCGGCATAACCTTTGCAAGGGAGAAGAAGGCGGACTGCAGGACCGTGTTCTTTACCTTGGGGTTGCCCACCTCGTCCTTGGCGATGGAGGTTGCATTGATGATATAGAATTTAATACCGTTCTGGGCGATATAGGCCTTCACGGACTTGGGCAGCTTGGCATCCAGCTCCTCTGCGCTCCACTGGCAATCAAGGAGGAAGGTGCCGCCGGGCTTCACGTCCTGCACGATCTTATAGCCCTTGAGGATATAGGACACGTTGTGGCAGGCAACGAAATCGGCCTTGGTGATATAGTAGGGCGCCTTGATCTTGGTGTCGCCGAAGCGCAGGTGCGAGATGGTCACGCCCGAGGTCTTCTTCGAGTCGTACTGGAAGTAGGCCTGAATGAACTTGTCGGTGTTGTCACCGATGATCTTGATGGAGTTCTTGTTTGCGCCAACGGTGCCGTCGCCGCCGAGACCCCAGAACTTGCAGGCAATGGTGTCTGCGGGAGCCGTGTCGGGAGCAGCCTTCTCAGGCAGGGAGAGGCCGGTCACGTCGTCCACGATGCCGATGGTGAAGTTGTGCTTGGGCTCGCGCTTCTTGAGGTTCTCGTAAACCGCAAAGATCGAAGCGGGGGTGGTATCCTTGGAGCCAAGGCCGTAGCGGCCACCCACCACACGGAGCTTGCGGCCGGTGTGAGCGAGAGCGGTCATCACGTCAAGGTAAAGGGGCTCGCCAAGGGAGCCGGGCTCCTTGGTGCGGTCAAGCACGGCGATCTTCTTCGCGGTAGCGGGAATGGCCTCGGCCAGCTTGTCTGCGCAGAAGGGACGGTAAAGTCTGACCTTCACAAGGCCGACCTTCTCGCCTGCGGCCATCATGTAGTCGATGACCTCCTCGCACACGTCACAAACAGAGCCCATGGCGATGATCACGCGCTCCGCATCGGGTGCGCCGTAGTAGTTGAAGAGCTTGTAGTCGGTGCCGAGCTTCGCGTTCACCTTGTCCATATACTCCTCAACGATGGCGGGGAATGCATTGTAGTAGGTGTTGCAGGCCTCACGGTGCTGGAAGAAGATGTCGCCGTTCTCGGCGGAGCCGCGGAGCACGGGGTGCTCGGGGTTGATGGAGCGCGCGCGGTGTGCCTTCACAGCGTCCATATCCACCATCTCGGCCAGATCCTTGTAGTCCCAGGCCTCGATCTTCTGCACCTCGTGGGAGGTACGGAAGCCGTCAAAGAAGTTGAGCACGGGAACGCGACCCTTGATGGTGGCAAGGTGTGCCACGGCACCCAGGTCCATGATCTCCTGCTGGTTGGTCTCTGCCATCATCGCATAGCCGGTCTGGCGGCAGGCATAAACGTCAGAGTGATCGCCGAAGATGTTGAGGGCGTGAGAGGCCACGCAGCGTGCCGAAACGTGAATCACGCTGGGCAGCAGCTCGCCTGCGATCTTATACATATTGGGGATCATCAAAAGAAGACCCTGAGAAGCGGTGTAGGTGGTGGTGAGAGCGCCTGCGGCCAGAGAGCCGTGCACAGCGCCTGCAGCGCCTGCCTCAGACTGCATCTCTACCATCTGAACGCGCTCGCCGAAAATATTGCGGGCGGGCTCGCCAAAGATGTTTTTGTCAGCGGCAGACCAGGTGTCGGTCACCTCTGCCATAGGGCTTGAGGGGGTGATGGGGTAGATGGCAGCCACCTCGGTAAACGCGTAAGACACGTGCGCCGCGGCGGTGTTGCCGTCCATGGAAATCTTTCTTCTTTCGATTGCCATTGAAAGGGTCCTCCTAATATAAAATTTATTTGATTATAATAGAATATGGTAGACAAAAGTCCACCACCAATAATCATAACACTTTTTTTGCCCCTTGTAAAGGGCTTTCGGTAAGAATTTTTATGGAAATCCCGCAAAAATCGCGCAGAAACGCCGTTTCTGCGCAATTTTTTTATTCCTCCCGCTCCTTTTCCTCGACCTTGTCGAAATAGGGGGTCACATCTACGGCCGCGAGCCTTGCCTTGTCCATGCGCCCCTTGGAGCGCTCAAAATAGGCGATGCTGTTGCGGAGCAGCAGCATGATCTGGTTGTTGGGTGTGCGGTGCTCGGCCTCGCAAAGATACAGAAATTGCCGCAGCACATCCTCGGGCATATGCACCTCGACCTTTGCCTGCTGTTTCATCAAAAATTCCTCCTTTTTGGGGAAAATACCCCATAACGGTGTTTGTTTTAATAGGTTGGAGAGTCCAGCATCCACTGCCCGTCCTGCAGCACCAGCGACAGGGTGACCGTCACGCGCTTTTCGGGGTCCTTCCGCAGGTAGGTCTCCACCTCCATGCTCACATAGCTCGCGTTGCTGGTCTTCAGCATCCGCATGGTGTCATAGTCAAACACGCGGTCGGTGTCAAAGCCCGCCTCGGTGTTGCGCTTCATCAGCAGCGTGGTGCCGTCCTCCTTCTGATGCTCGTAGTAGCGGGCATACAGCGTGCCGCTCCCCGAGCCCGAGACCGTCACGCCCGTGAACAGGCTTTCGTAGATCGAGTCAAGATAGCTCCTGCCGTAAACCTGCTCGGCCCGCTTTTTGATGTCGGAGACCGAGAGGTAGCCGCAATCAAGGCGCACATAGTCATAGGCAGGCAGGTCGTTTTCGGTATACAGAAATTCGGGCTCCTTTTCCACATAATCGGGCAGCGCATAGTAGTAAAAACTCTCACCGTTCTCCCCCGTTTTTTCAAAAAGCGGGGTCTCCTCCCCCAGGGGAGCGGTGGTGCGCCGAGCGTAGCGGTACTTGGACAGCGCGGCCGAGGTCAAGGTAGCACCGCTCTCGGCATCCACATAGGTGTATTTGGTTTTTCCGCTCTCGTCCTTCACCGCCAGGATCAGGCAGTAGCGGTAGGCCACCAGCGTGCCCTTTTCCTCATCCTCAAGAAGGTAGTAATAAAGATAGGTGGCGTCGGCCTCCTCCTCCTCGGTCACGGGCGGGCGAAATTCACCCGTTTGCGGGTCGGCGATCAGCGCCAGATGGAGCAGTGTGGGCTCATAAACACGGGGGTAGGTGGGCAGCCCCGCACCAAACAGGATCTCATTGACCTCGCGGGCGCTCTCCACCAGCGCCTCCACCCGTGGCCGCAGCACCTCAAGAGAGGGCGGCCTTCGGTCCTTTACCAAATTGACGATCAGCACGGCAAGCAGCCCGCAGATCACAAGAGACACCGCCACGATCACGGCAATCAAGCGCTTTTTCATAGCATCCCTGCCCCTTTTTCGTTTTGAAGCAAAAAAAGCGGGCATCCTTTCGACAGCATTTTATTCGGCCCCCGCAGAGTGCAAAGCACTCTGCGAGAGCCGATCAGAGGCCCGCGCGGCGGCGCACGAGGCGCCCGCCGCACGGGGTCTTTTTGTCAAGTTAAGAAGCATTATCCCCCACAACGGGGCGAGATCTTACCGTTTCCTTGCGCGGGATCTCCTCACCGCAAGCGCAATGGGAAGCAGCACCACCAGCAGCGCGACCGCGCCGCCAAGGCCGTAAAGCAGATACCAGAAATAGGCGCGCCCCTGCGTGATCATCTCGGTGTTTTTGCACACGCGGCAGGAGTGCAGCTCCACCCGATCCTCGGTAAAGCTCTGCTCGGAGAGCACCAGCACATCCCATTGGTGGGTGGTCACGGAGGGGTCAAGCTTCCCGCACCAGCGGCAGCTTTTGCCGCAGGGCTTGGTCTCATCCTTCACCTCATATTCGTGGTTGCAGGTATACTCCAGCACGATCTCGGTCTTATCGTTCCGCTTGAACTTGCCCGTCAGGCGGTCGCCGCTGCCCAGGAAGGTCATACCGTCAAGGGCAGGCGGTGTAATGGTGTACTCATCACCCACAAAATAGCCGCCGACGCTGTACTGGTACACCGTCTCCCCCTCCTGGTTGACACAGCGCACCTTGACCGACTCGCCAAAGTGGATCTTATCCAGGGCCTTGTGCTCCACGCCATTCTTGTCGGTATAGAAGTTGTAGGAATCGATCCAGGTCACGTTGTTCTGAAAATCGGTTTTATTGCCCGCATAAAAGATGGTTTCCAGCTTGGGGCACTGATAAAACACCACACGGTCTACCTTTCGCAGCGAATGGGGGAGGTACACCGTCTTCAGGTTGTTGCTGCGGAAGAAGGAGTATCTGCCCACAGACAGCATCCCCTCCTCAAACACGGCGGTCTGGATATCCTTTTTGTAAAGCGCCTTTTGCCACGGGATCCACGAGGTCCGCACGTAGGAAAGCATATACTGCGGGCCGTAGCTGGGATTGGGGTACACGCGAAGGGTCTTGGTCTCGGTATCCAGCGAATAGCGGATGTGGTAGGCGGGGGCCAGCGCATAGGTCTCCTCGTCGTTGCTATCCATACCCGCGTCGGGCATCGGGCCCTGATCCTCGCCGTAGGAGTCGCCCAGGATATAATTCTCATCCAGCGCACGGCCCTCATAAACCTTGGCGTTGGCGCCAAAGCAAAAAAGGGAGAGCAGAGTGGCCGCGAGAAGCAGAAGGGTAAGTAACCGTTTCATCATCGTCGTCTCCTTATAACCGAAATAGGACGGGATCCTCAAAGGGATCTCCATTGCACCCTGCCACCGCAGGCGACTTTCTTGCCGCCGTGCGGCGAGGTGCAGGCCTCTATAGTACCATCATACCACAAAAATCAGGATTTGTAAATTTCTCTCTTGTTAATTTTGTTTGAACATTTCTCGTGGCCGTTCCCCCTTTTTGGTCAAAACAGCAAGAGGCGGCAGACCTTGCCACTCACACACAATCCCGTAGGCATGCCTGCGAGATTCTTCGCAGGGCTTTGCCCTCCTCAGAATGACACCCTCTTTTGTTTGGCGCAGGCCGTTTTGTTCGTGCTCCCCCAAAAATCTCTCCCGTAGGGGAACGGGTCGTCGAGGCGCCGACCCCTACCAAAAACCGCCCACCCCCCGTAGGGGCTGGCGCCCACGACAGCCCGCAATCCGCGATCCATTTCCCGTCCGCGCACTTCCCAAGCCTTCCCCTCTGGGGAAGGTGGCGCCGCAGGCGACGGATGAGGTGAAAAAGCAAAGCAGAGCAGCCTTGCGGCTGCTCTGCGGGGTTTTACAGACTTCTGTCACTCGCCTGCCTGCGACTTTTGTCGGCCATCAGCCCTGCGTGTCGCCCTCGGGGGCGGGTGTGGCTTCGGGGGCAGGTGCTGCCGTCTCGGCGGGGGTCTCACCTGCGGCGGGAGCCTCGGTCTCCTCGACCTCCTCGTGTGCCACGGTGGTAAAGCCTGCCAGAGTCTGTCCCTCGCCAAGGCGCATCACGATCACGCCTGCGGCGGTGCGGGAGTAGGTGCTGATCTGCGAAACGGGCGTGCGGATGATGGTGCCGAGGGTGGTGATCATCATCAGATCGTCACCGTCGTCGGCCGCGGCAATGCCCGCAAGCTTGCCCGTTTTTTCGGTAATATTGTGGCAGGTTACACCAAGTCCGCCTCTGCCCTTCACACGGAAGTCCTCAAACGGGGTGCGTTTTCCGTAGCCCTTCTCGGTTACGGTCACCAGCTGCTTGGTGTCATCCACCGCCACAGCGCCCACCACATAGTCGCCGTCGCGCAGCTTGATGCCGCGCACGCCGCGGGCGGTGCGGCTAAGGGGTCTGACGGCCGATTCGGTAAATCTGGCGGCGTTGCCGTTGCGGGTGGCCAGCACCACGTCGCGGTCGCCTCCCGTATTCATCACAAACACCAGCTCGTCGCCCTCGTCAAGGTTCAGCGCGATCTTGCCGCCCTTGCGCTGGTACTCATACTCGGTGAGCGCGGTGCGCTTGATCACGCCTTGCTTGGTGATCATGGTGAGGAAGCGATCCTCCTCAAACTGATCCACGCTGATCATCGCGGTCACGCTCTCGCCCGACTCCAGCTCGATGACATTGACCAGGTTGGTGCCCTTGGCCGTTCTCGATGCCTCGGGGATCTGGTAGGCCTTTCGCATAAAGACCTTGCCCGTATTGGTAAAGAGCATCAGGTAGGAGTGGCTGGGCACCACCATCATCTTCTCCACAAAATCCTCTTCCTTGGTGGTCATACCGATAATGCCCTTGCCGCCGCGATGCTGTGCGGCGTAGCTGTCTGCAGGCTGACGCTTGATGTAGCCCGCGCGGGAGAGCGAGATGACGCAATCGTGGCGCTCGATGAGATCCTCCAGGTTGATATCGGTCTCGGCCGCCACGATCTCGGTGCGGCGCTCGTCGGCATACTTGCGGCGGATCTCCGCAAGCTCGGTCTTGATGATGCTCTTAACGCGCTCCTCGTCGGCGAGAATGCCACGGAGATCGGCGATCAGCTCGCGCAGTTTTGCCAGCTCCTCCTCGATCTTCTGCCGCTCAAGACCCGTCAGCTTGCCCAGCGTCATATCCACAATGGCCTGGGCCTGCACGTCGGAAAGGCCGTAGCTTTCCATCAGCTTTTGCTTGGCATCGGGGATCGAAGCGGTGGAGCGGATCAGCTCGATCACCTCGTCGATGTTATCGTTGGCGATCTTATAGCCCTCCAGAATATGCTCCCTTGCCAGCGCCTTATCCAAATCAAAGCGGGTGCGGCGCACGATCACCGACTTCTGGTGATCGATGTAGTGATCCAGCATCTGGGGAAGGTTCAGCACCTTCGGCTCGCCGTTCACCAGTGCCAGCATATTGATGGAGCAGGTATCCTGCAGCTGGGTGTATTTATAGAGCTGGTTGAGAATGACCTGGCCGTTGGCATCCCTGCGGTAGGGGATCAGGATGCAAATGCCGTTACGGTCACTGGAAATATCCTTGATGTCAAGAATACCCTCTACCTTCTTTTCCTTATGAAGCTCGGCAATGGACATTACCAGCGCGGACTTGTTGACCTGATAGGGAATCTCGGTCACCCTGATCTGGTGCTTCTCCTCGTCCACCTCGGCCTTGGCGCGCACCAGCACACGGCCCTTGCCCGTTTTGTAGGCATCGATAATGCCCTGCACACCGTAGCAGGTGGCTGCCGTGGGGAAATCGGGACCCTTGATGTGCTCCATCAGCTCCTCTACGGTGCAGTCGGGGTCGTCCATACGCAGCACCGTGGCATCGATCACCTCGCCGAGGTTATGGGGCGGGATGTTGGTGGCCATACCCACCGCAATGCCCACCGAGCCGTTGACCAGCAAATTGGGGAAGCGGGAGGGGAGCACCGCAGGCTCTCTGCGGCGGTTGTCAAAGTTGGGGACAAAGTCCACCACCTCTTTTTCAAGTCCCACCATCATCTCGTCCGAGATCTTGGCAAGCCTTGCCTCGGTATAACGGTAAGCGGCCGCGCCGTCACCGTCCACAGAGCCAAAGTTACCCTGGCCCTCCACCAGCGGGTAGCGCAGCGAAAAATCCTGCGCCATACGCACCATCGTGCCGTAAACGGCAGCATCGCCGTGGGGATGGTAGCGACCCAGCACGTTACCTACGGTGGTAGCCGACTTGTAAAAGGGCTTATCCGAGGTGAGGTGATCCTCATACATGGCGTACATAATACGGCGCTGACCCGGCTTCATACCGTCGCGCACATCGGGGAGCGCGCGGGACATGATCACCGACATGGAATACTCGATGAAGGCCTGCTTCACCCGCTTTTCCATATCGATGTCTTCAATTCTTTGATTGGGAAACTCAAGATTTTGGTTTTTCTGTTCCATTTTCTTGCCTCTTATTCCTGATATTCGGTCACGCTCACGCGGTCAACCAAGAGAGCCATCTCCCGCGCGCGGGGAAGCTCTGTGCCGGGCCTTTGGATCTTGGCCGCGGCGGCTGCGGTGGCGATCGCAAGGGATCTTCTCACATCATCCCCTGCCATTTTGCTTGCTACAAAGGAGGAAAGGAAGGTGTCGCCCGCACCCACCGTTCCGCTCACGGGCACCTGCAGCGCGGCGGCGTGCAGGGTAAGGTCACCCTCTGCGAGGATGGCGCCCTCCTCTCCGAGAGAGAGCAGCAGCGCGGTGTCGGGGTAGCGCCTGCGGAATTGCTCGATCCCGCGGGAGACCGAGGTCTCATCGCCCACCAGCTCAAAAAGCTCGGCCTTGTTGGGCTTGATGAGGTCGGGTGAAAAGGCCAGCGCCTCCTTCAGCGCCTCGCCCGCGCAATCCACCACCACAAAAGCCCCCTTTTCGTGGGCAAGGGTCACGCATTGCGCGTAAAAATCCTGCGGCAGTCCTGCGGGCAGGCTGCCCGCGAGATAAAGACAGTCAAACGCGGCACGGCGCAGCTCCTCCATCATCAAGCGGCACTCCTCCCCGTTGATGGGGCCGCCCGTCTGATTGCATTCGGTGACACCGCACCCATCGGAGAGCTTGACGTTGAGGCGCACGCCCGCGCCCGTGTGAAGCGCCACGGTTCTCACACCGTCCTTGACCAAAAACTCCTCATAAAGAGAGCCAAAGGCACCTCCCGTAAAGGTAAAATAGGTGACGTCCGCGCCAAGCCGTGTCATCACCACGGCGGCGTTGGCACCCTTGCAGCCCAGCGTAAAGTCGGCGCGGGCAGCCCGATTGACCTCTCCCGCCTCGATCGGCCCGTCAAAATACATGGTGCGATCGATACCGGGATTGACGGTCAGAATTGCAATTTTCGGCAGTTTTTCAAGCTCGTTCATGCACATATCCCCGTCCTGTCAGATGTCCAAATTTTCTGCAAATTTGGCGTTTTGTTCAATAAACTCACGGCGAGGCTCTACCTCATCGCCCATCAGCGTGGAGAAGACCCGGTCGCACAAAATGGCATCCTCCATGGTCACACGAAGCAGGATGCGGCGCTCGGGATCCATGGTGGTCTCCCAGAGCTGGTCGGGGTTCATCTCACCAAGACCCTTGTAGCGATCGGCCTCATAGCCCTTCAACTCGGCCAGCAGCGCGTCGCGCTCCGCATCGGTATAGGCGTATTTCTCACCGCCCACCTTGCCCGAGCGCTTATAGATCTTATAGAGCGGAGGCTTTGCCAGGAAGACGTGCCCCGCCTCGATCAGCGGCTTCATATGGCGGAAAAGGAAGGTGAGCAGCAGGATCTGGATATGGGAGCCGTCCACGTCGGCATCCGCCATCAGAATGATCTTGCCGTAGCGCAGCTTTTCCATATCAAACTCGGCACCGATGCCGCAGCCCAGCGCCTGAATGATGGGCTGCACCGACTGGTTGTCATACACCTTGGCGGGATTGATCTTCTCCACGTTGAGGATCTTGCCGCGCAGGGGCAAAATGGCCTGGAAGCGGGGATCTCTGCCCTGCTTGGCCGAGCCGCCTGCCGAATCTCCCTCCACCAGGTAGACCTCGGTGAGGTCGCGGTTGCGCTCGGTGCAGTCGGAGAGCTTGCCGGGCAGTGTCATACTGTCAAGCGGGTTCTTGCGGCGGCTTGCCTCGCGGGCCTTTCGCGCCGCCTCGCGGGCCTGGCTTGCCAGCACCGCCTTTTCGATCACGGTCCGTCCCTCGGCGGGATTCTCCTCGAAGTACTCGGTCAGCTTTTCGGTCACGATCTTGTCGACAAACTGTCTGATGTGCGCGTTGCCGAGCTTGGTTTTGGTCTGGCCCTCAAATTGGGCCTCCTTCAGCTTGACCGATACAATGGCGGTCATGCCCTCGCGCACGTCCTCGGGCTTGAGGTTGGCATCCTTATCCCGCAGCAGCTTATATTTGCGGCCGTATTCGTTGATCACCTTGGTGAGCGCCTTTTTAAAGCCCTCCTCATGGGTGCCGCCCTCGTGGGTGTTGATGTCGTTGGCGAAGGACATAAAGGTCTCGGTATAGGTAGTGGTATACTGCAGCGCCACCTCTACAATGGTGCGGCCGCGCTCCTCCTCGTTCTTCTCCCCGCGCATATAGATGACCTCGGGGTGAATGACCTGGCAGTGCTTTTGCTCGTTGAGGTAGCTGACAAAGTTTTTGATGCCGCCCTCATACTGCAGCACCTCTCCCTTAAAGTTACCCTCCTCGTCCTGCCCGCGGAGGTCGGAGATCGAGATGGTGATGCCCGCATTGAGGAAGGCCTGCTCGCGCAAGCGCTTCAGCAGCGTGTCGTATTCAAACACCACCTCATCAAAAATGGTATCATCGGGCTTAAAGCGCACATAAAGGCCGTGCTTGTCGGTGGGGCCCTCGTCACGGAAGGCGCGTGCCACCACGCCACGCTCAAAGCGCTCGGTATATTTTCTGCCCCGGTAGCAGCTCTCCAGCTCGATCCACTCGGACAGCGCATTGACGACAGAGGAGCCTACACCGTGCAAACCGCCCGAAAACTCGTAGCCGTTGCCGTCAAACTTGCCGCCTGCGTGCAGCACCGTAAAAATGACCTCCAGCGTGGGGATGCCCATTTTGGGATGGATGCCGCCGGGGATGCCCTGACCGTCATCCTGCACCGAAACAGAGCCGTCGGGCAGCAGCGTCACGTCAATGTGGCTGCACCTGCCTGCCAGCGCCTCGTCGATGGAGTTGTCCACGATCTCATACACCAGATGGTGCAGACCCCTGATCGAGGTAGAGCCGATATACATGCCGGGGCGGCGGCGGACTGCCTCAAGACCCTCTAAGACCTGTATCTGGCTGTCGTCGTAGACCTTTTTTGCTTCTTCGATGTTTGCCATTTTTTGTCCTTCCTTTTTGACATAATGGGCGTTTGCCTATTGATTGTTCTTTTCCTTTGCTCCGGAGCTTCTGCCCACCAGCGCCGCTGTGGAAAGCTGGGAAAAGCAGAGTCCATATCCCTCTCCCGTGCGGTAAAGCACAAAGGATTTGGGGATCTCGTCGCTGGCGCTCTCCACCTCGCCCCGCTTTGCGGCGCGGGAGAGATATTTTTTCGTCACAGCGCTGACGGTGGCGGTATCGGCATCAAAAATGCCGATGATGCTTTTTTCTCTGATATTTTTGTTGTTTCCTACGTGTAAAAACATAGCTTCTCTCTTTTTTTCGGGGGGCGATTTCGGCTCGGCCCCTTCATCATAGCACAGCATCGCGCTCCTGTCGATAACTGCCCTCTTTTACTGAAATTTCGTGGGGAAACTGCCGCTCTCCCCGCTCACAGGCGGTCATGATCACCTGCTTGCCCTTGATGTGCTCCAGCAGATAGCTCTGCCTTGCACGGTCAAGCTCGGAGAGCACGTCGTCAAAGAGAAACACGGGATATTCCCCGCAGTCCTCCCTTGCGATCTCTCCCTCCGCCAGCTTCAGCGCCAGCGCAAGAGACCGCTGCTGCCCCTGGGAGCAGTAAAGTCTGGCGGCAACGCCGTTGAGGGTCACCTCCATATCATCCTTATGGATGCCGTAAAGGGTTGCGCCCGCGGCGATCTCGCGCTCCCCCGCCGAGGTAAGAAGGCGGAAAAAGCTCCCCTTCACCGCAGCAAGGTCCTCATAATCCACCCCGTCACGGTCGGTATGGCAGTGATACTGAAGCGCGGGGGTCTCCCGCATACCGCTCATTTCCCCAAAGCACGCGGCAACAAACACCGCGGCGCGGTCAATATAGCGCTTGCGGCTGCGCGCGATAAAGGCGGCGGACTCGGCCAGCTGCTCTGACCAGATCTCCATCTGCTCCAAAAAGCCCTTTTCCCTTCGCCCCTCCTCCGCACTGCGGATCAGGGCGTTTCGCTGCTTCAGCACGCGCTCATAGCGCTGCAGCTCCGCCAGATACAGCGGCTCGGCGGCGCAAATGGCCACGTCAAGAAAGTGGCGACGCTCGGCGGGCCCATCCTTGATCAGCGAGAGATACTCGGGGCAGAACAGCACCGCGCGAAAGCTGCCGAGCAGCTCCGACATACGGGTGATCTTTACCTTGTTTTTGGTCACGCTTCTTGCCCTGTCGCGGGAGAGCTGCACGGTAATGTTCTGCTCCCTTTCTCCGCTGAAAAAATCAAGGGAAAGGGATGCCGTCTCGCACCCAAAGCGGATGACCTCCGCCGCGTGCTGCCCGCGAAAGCTCTTGCCGATGGCGGCAAAATAGATGGCCTCAAGCAGATTGGTCTTGCCCTGGGCGTTGTCGCCGAGGAGCACATTCACACCGTCACGAAAGCAGACCTCTGCCTCTTTTATATTTCGAAAATCACGGAGTGTGATGCGGCGGCAGATCATTCTTTCATACGGACGGGCAGCAGCATAAAGATATCCTCGCAGTCCGCGTCGCCGCCCTCGTCGGGCTCAATGTTCACACTGGTGAGAGGCGAGGAGAGCGAGAGCTTGATGCGCTCGCAGTCGCAGGCTCTGACCGAATCGATGAGGAAGCGGTTGTTAAAGGCGATCAGGAGGTCGCCGCCCTCCTTCTCCACCTCGATCTCGTCGTAGGTGCTGCCCACCGTGGAGGCGGCAATGATCTTCAGCAGCTCACCCTCAAACTGGAGCTTGACGTGGGAGCGCACACTGCCCGCCACTCGCTCCTCGGTGATCAGCGCCGCGCGGTCAAGGGCGGAAAGCAGCGTATCCTTGGGGAGCCTTACCGTCACCTTGTGCTGCTTGATGATGATGCGGTCATAATCGATATACTCACCGTCCACCAGACGGGAGAAGAAAATGAGATCGTCAATATAAAAGATGATGTGCTTTCGCATCATATGGATGCGGATCTCCTTGTCGCGGTCGTCCGAGCAAAGACGGTAGAGCTCGTTGACGGTCTTGACGGGGATGATAAAGCGGAAGTTCAGTGCCTCGCCGCTCTTATTTTCGTTTTTGATCTCGGTGGCATAGCGGCATTTTGCCAGCTTGAAGCTGTCGCAGGAGACCAGCAGCAGCTGATCCTCCTTCACCTCAAAGAAGCAGCCGTTGAGCACGGGGCGTTGGTCATTGACACCCATGGCGTACATGGTCTTACCAAGCATCTCGCGCAGTGTGCCCTCCCCGATGGAAAAGCCGCGCTCACTCTGCAGCATGGGCAGATCGGGAAAATCCTCGCCCCGCAGCGCGATCATCTTATGAGAGGATCTGCCGCTCTCCATCACGGCGGAAAGACGGTTGTCCACCGTGAGGGTCACCTCGTCGCCGTCCATCACGCGCATGGTCTGCACAAACTTCTGGGCGTTGATCACAAAGGTGCCCTCCTCCACCACCTTGCTCTCAAAGGTCACGCGAATGCCCTTTTCAAGGTCATAGGTGGTCATGGTGCAAACATCGGGGTGCTTTGCCTCGATGAGAATGCCCTCAATGGCGGACATGGTGGATTTATTGGAGGCGGTATTCAGCAGGGGCGCGGTCTTGGCAAGTACCTGTTGGCGGTTAAAGATAATTTTCATAATAAACCTCTCATCGGCCCCCTTCAAAGGGCCTTTTTCAGAATTTTCCTTTTTTCTCGGCCGCAAGGCCAAAAAAGAAAGGAATGATAGAAAAATCTCGTAATAATAGCAGTAAGGGGTCTTGAAAGTGTGGAAAACTCCCGAGGGCCTTTTGAAACGGGACAAGCAGGAAAGAAAAACCTTCAAAAGGACGGGGAAAAGTCTGTGTAAAAGAACAGAACAAAATGTGGAAAACCGAAGGGCTCCTTGCGGCGGAAGAAGGGGAAGAAGGAAAAACGGTAAAAAAAGCGAAGAAAGGAAACATTTTTTTATTTTTCCACAAGCCTCATTGAAAGAAAATCTGTGGAAAAGAGAAACGTGGGAATGGGGAAAGCACCCAAAAGAAAGAACCTGTGGAAATTTTTAAAAGCCTCGCTTTTTCCCTTCAGCAGAGCGCGGCAAGGGAGAAAAAATGGGTTTTGCGGGGGTTTTTCACAGAAAAGGTAACAGCTTTTCTTTCCTGTGGAAAAGGGTGTGTATTATTTACCCGAGATCTCCTTTTTCAGGTTTTCAATCTCGGCGGCAAAGAGAGGATCGGAGTGGATCTTCTTTTTGATCACCTCAATGGAGGCCATGGTGGTGGTGTGATCGCGCCCGAAGAGTTTGCCGATGTTGGGCAGCGAGATCTCGGTGATGTCGCGGATGAGGAAAATGGCAATGTGGCGGGCAAAGGCAATTTCCTTGGTGCGCTTTTTGCCTGTCAGCTCCTCCTTGGGGATCTGGTATTTTTTGAAGATGACCGAAAAGATCTTGTCAATGGTCACATTCAGCGGCTCCACGTCGCCGAGCAGATCGCTGATGCAGTCTCTTGCCAGCTCCATGGTAATGAGGCGCCCGTCCACCAGGCTCTTGGCGGCCAGCTTTTTGATGGAGCCCTCGATCTGACGGATGTTGGAGCGCAGATTTTCCGCCAGATAGTTGAGCACCTCGTCGGGCACGTCAATGCCGATGTCCTCCGCCTTCTTTTTGATGATGGCCACCCGCAGCTCAAGATCGGGCGGGTTGATGTCGGCCAGCAGTCCCTGCTCAAAGCGGGAGCGCAGGCGCTCCTCAAGAGGATTGATGTCGCGGGGAGGGCGGTCGGAGGCGAGAATGATCTGCTTTCCCTCCTCAAACAGCGTCTGGAAGGTGTGGAAGAACTCCTCCTGCGTCGAGACCTTGCCCGCAATAAACTGGATGTCATCCACCAGCAGCACGTCGCAGTTGCGGTAGTGATCGCGGAAGGTGGACATGGATTGGTGGGAGATGCAGTCGATCATGTAGTTGATGAAATCGTCGCCCTTGGTGTAGATCACCTTGGTGTAGGGGATCTGGCGGCGCAGCTCGTTGATGACGGCATACATCAGGTGGGTCTTTCCCACACCGCTGGGGCCGTAAATAAAGAGAGGGTTCCACTCGCGGGAGGGGTTGTTGGCCACCTTCCAGCAGGCGGCGCGGGCAAACTTGTTGGACTCGCCCACAATAAAGTTATCAAAGGTGTAGCGCGAGCGCTGTGCCAGCTCTCCCCCATCCTCAATGGGTGCCTCCATCATGGGCGGATCGTTGAAATGTGCAATGCGCGTGGCGATCCTGGAAAAGGCATCGTCCATGGCAGATCTCTTTCGGTAAATAAACTCCACCTTCAGCTCAAGCCCCGCCACCTCAAGAAAGCGCGCCTCAATGAGGGGCTTGTAGGTTCTGGTCAGGGCAACCTGCTTATATTCAAGATCGGTCAAAAAGATCAGCTTGTTTTCGGCGGGATCGTATTCGTCGGGGGTGATGCTGCCGTACCAAAGCTGGTAAACGGTCTCCGCGCATTCCTCACGAAAGCTGTTTCGCACCAGCTCCCACAGCTTGATCAGTTCCTCAGGGCACGCCATGCTTGTCACTCCTTCTGCAAAAAGATTGGTTTTATATATAATCTTTAAATATTATAACATATTAAATATATAAAAGCAAGAAAAAAAGTGCCCGCGGCGGGAAAAAATAAAAAATTTCACAAAATGTTTACTTTTAAGGCTCGAAAAGGCTTGCACAAAAAAACAGCGGGCATCTTGAAAAAAAGCAAAAAAGCGACTATAATAAGAAAGGAACGACAGGAGAACGGTACCCGTCAGGCGAGCAAGAGGGCCTATGCCAAACAAAAAAGCCTTCCTCCTTACCCCTCGTCGCTCGGCTTTGCAGCCTCTCTCCGAGAGGAAGCTCCCGCAAAGCGGGTGATGAGGTAAAACAAGGCTCCCTTGTGTAAAGGGAGCGCGCGACGCAGTCGGGTGAGGGATTGTTTTCTCTTTCACCTCATCCACCGCAAGCGGTCCCCCTTCCCCTCTAAGGGGAAGGCCGGGGGAGCGCATTGCTGCGAAATGCATCGCGGACTGCGGCGAGAGTCAAAAAAGGCTCCCCCTCGGGGGGAGCTCCCGACAGAGGCGGGTGAGAGGGGGAGCGCCAAAGAGGGCGGCAAAAGCGCCCTCCGATACGATTTATATGCCCCGAAGGGGGATTGACCGAAAGACAAAACAGCGAAGGGAGAATGTTTGGTGAAAAAGGAAGTGTTTTCCGTCAAGGGAATGACCTGTGCCGCCTGTGTGGCGCACGTGGAAAAGGCCGCAAGGGCCGCACTCGGTGAGAAAAAGGAGATCACGGTCAGCCTGCTCTCCGCCACACTTTCTGTGGTGCTGGAGGAGCAGGAAAGTGCCGAAACGGTATTAAAAAAGCTGCAAAAAGCCCTTTCCCGCGCGGGCTACGGCATAGAGAAAAGCACGGGGGAGGATACCCGCGAGCGGGTGGAAAGAGAGGAGCGGGCGGTGCGCCGACGGCTGATCCTTTCCCTGGTACTCACCGCGCTGCTGATGGTAGTGGCCATGTGGCACATGACCCCCCTGCCCCTCCCGCCCTTTGCCGACGGCGAGGCGCACCCCATCCTCTTTTTTGCGGTGCAGGCGGTGCTTTGCGGCAGTGTGCTGATCATCGAGCGACATTTTTACCGCAACGGATTTTCGGCGCTCCTTCACGGGGTGCCCAATATGGATTCTCTGGTGGCGCTGGGCTCTGCCTCCGCCGCCATCTATGGTGCAATTTCGGGCGGATGCATTGTTTTCGGCACCGTTATGGGGGATATAGCCCTGGTGCATCAGAATTTGCACCGGCTCTATCTCGAATCCGCCGCCATGATCCTTACCCTGGTCTCGGTGGGTAAATATCTGGAGGGTCGCGCGCGCAACCGCGCCGCAGGCGCGGTACGCGCACTGCTGGAGGAGGAGCCCCGCACCGCGCGCCGCAAAACGGAGAGCGGCGAGGAGATCGTACCCCTTGATGCGCTTGCGGTGGGGGATCGGGTGCTGGTGCTGCAGGGAGAGAAGATCCCCGCAGACGGTGTGATTTTTGAGGGTGATGGCAGCGTGGGAGAGGCAATGCTCACGGGCGAATCTCTCCCCCGTCGCGTGGGCGCGGGCGACCGCGTTTCGGGTGCGACGGTGCTGGAGGAGGGCACGCTTACCGTAACGGTGGATCGCCTTGGAGAGGAAAGCACCCTGCGGCAGATCGCCGCGCTCCTTGAGGAGACCGCCGCCACCAAGGCACCCATCGCGCGGCTTGCCGATCGGGTCAGCGGCGTGTTTGTGCCCGTGGTCATCGGCATTGCCCTGCTCACGGCCACGGTCTGGCTCCTGCTTGGCTACGGGGTCGCCTTTGCCTTCCGCGCCGCGGTGTCGGTGCTTGTCATCTCCTGCCCCTGCGCGCTGGGGCTGGCCACCCCCACCGCCATTACGGTGGGAAGCGGCAGAGGCGCGCGCTTTGGTGTTCTGTTCAAAAGCGCTGCGGCGCTGGAAACGCTCTCCGAGGTCGACTTTCTGCTGACCGATAAGACCGGCACGCTGACCAAGGGCAGCCTTGCCGTGACCGATACCCTGCTCTTTTCGGGCACAAGGGAGTCCCTTTTTGCAACCGTGGCCTCGCTGGAGGCTCTCTCCACCCACCCCGTGGCGGCACCGCTGCGGGCGCTGTCCGAGGAGCGGATCCCCCTTGCCGATTTTACCACCCACACGGGGCGCGGCATCTCGGCGCGGGATGAGAGCAGTGCGCCGTTGCTTGCGGGGCAAAAAGACCTGTTTTTGGCGCTTCCCGAGGCACCCGCGCTCACGGCAGAGCAGCAGGATGCGGTGTCTTTGCTCGAAAAGGAAGGAAAAAGCGTGGTCCTGGTGGCAAGGGGCGGTACGCTGCTCGGTGCTCTGGCCCTGGCCGATACCCTGCGGGAGGATAGCCGCTTTGCCGTGGAGGCACTCCGTCGCCGCGGTGTCACGGTGGTGATGCTGACGGGCGACAACCCCGCCGCCGCCGCGAAGATCGCAGGCGAGGCGGGCATTTCCGCCTACCACGCGGGGCTCCTGCCCGCCCAGAAGGAGGAGCTGGTGCGGGAATACCGCAAAAAGGGCAAGGTGGCCATGGTGGGCGACGGCATCAACGATGCGCCCGCCCTTGCCCGCGCCGACGTGGGGCTTGCCATTGGGGCAGGCACGGGCGTTGCCATAGAATCCGCCGACATCGTGCTGCAGGGCAGCCGCCTGACCGATGCGGTGACGGCGCTGGAGCTGGGCTGCGCCACACGGCGCAACATCAGGCAAAATCTTTTCTGGGCGCTTTGCTACAATGCGGTGTGTATCCCCGTGGCCGCGGGTGTTTTCTATCCCGTTTGGGGGCTTTTGCTCACGCCGATGATCGCCTCGGCGGCCATGAGCCTCTCCTCGGTCTTTGTGGTGCTCAATGCGCTGCGGCTGTCGCGCTTTGTGCCGCGCATCGGAAAAGAGGCAGCAAATATGGAAAAACACCCCGAAACGGGTCGAGATTTCGGCAAAAAACAGACCAATCAGAAAAAAACGGCACCCGTGGGTGACCGAGAGAAGGGAGAAAAGCATATGTTTTTTAAAAAAGAGACGACTGAGGTAACACTCTCGGTCAAGGGAATGTCCTGTGGCCATTGTGCCGCGCGCGTGGAGGACGCGCTCAAGGCTCTGCGCGGCGTAAAGAGCGCCGAGGTAGACCTTGAGGCCGCAACCGTTTGCGTGGTGGCCGATGCCAAGGTAAAGCGGGAGGCACTGGTCGCCGCCGTCACCAAAGCGGGCTACACGGTGGAGGAATAAGCAAGCTCACCCCGCGCAACCGATGCCGTGTTTCGGTGACAAAAAGCTCCCCCAACGGCGACCTGCGATAAAGCAGGTGCGCCGAACGATGTTTGCCCTTGCGTGCAAGTGATGTCGGCTTCGCCTAATGATGTAGCCTTCGGCAATGATGTAGTGCCTACGGCACAGTGGGCAAACATCACATCACTCGCGACCATCGGGCGCAACATCATTACGAACGAAGTGAGTAACATCACTTTTGCGTAAGCAAAAACATCACTTCTTTACCACCCGAAAATAAAATATGGTATAACACACTATACCTTGCAGGCAAGGTCGTGTGCAAAAAGGACGAGAAAACCTCGTCCCTTTTGTGTTTTGATATAAAACTGCTTTACGGTAGGTGCAACAATTCCGTCCTCTTTTGTTAAGAAAACTTT
>JAZNFZ010000029.1:0-8062 GCA_045576195.1 Eubacteriales bacterium
CAAAGACCCTCAAGCCTTAATTTTAAGATGATTTTGGTGCTTGCCGAGTGCCGCCAAGTGCGGACTTTGCAAGCGAGGCAAGTGCCGAAAGCGCTGAAAATTCAGGCTTCAGGGCGAGTTCGGATTTGTCCCTCTTGCCTACCCTAATATTGTATCTCATTTTACCCCTTTTGTCAATGAATCCGCCCTATTTTACAAAAAAAAGCACCGCCCCGCGCCCTCTTTTCCCGACTTTTTTCGCATACTTTTGTTTTCTCTAAAAAAAGTTGACTATTGAGGAGAAATATGGTATACTATAAGGAAGAGGCAAGAAAATCAAGGCAAGGAGACGGACATGAGAGCAGTTTTTTCTGTGAAAATAAAAGAAATATGGAAAAAGCATCATGCAAAGCTTTTGATGTGCCTTCTTGCGGCAGTGCTTTGCTCCGTTTATGCGGGACTGCTGGCGGGAAGGGCCTTTCCGCCCACGGAGGGCTGGTACTCCTACTACGCCTACCTGATCAACGAGGAGGGCGCTGTCCCTTACCTTGACTTTGAGCTGCTCTTTCCCCCTCTTTATGTTTACATGATCGCGCTGTTCTGCCGCGTGTTCGGCTACGGACTGATGGCCGCCCGCGTGCTTGGCGTGGTGATCTTTGCGCTGACGGGCGTGTTTGCCGCCCTGATCTTTGAAAAGCTGACCGGAAAGGCGTGGCTCGGTCTTACGGGCGGAATGCTGGCGGTTTCCGTGCTGCAAAGCGAGGTCGTGCAGATCTTTTACGACTACATCCGCGTGATGGATCTTTTTGTCTACCTGTCGATCTACCTTTTCCTTTGCTTCCTCGATCGCCAGGGACGCCCCGAAACGCGCGGCAGGGCGCTTGACCCTTACCTGATCCTTGGCACCTGCGCGGCAGTTCTTGCCAGCATGTGCAAGCAAAGCAGCGGTCTGATCTTTTTGCTGTTCTGCATCATCTTCTTAGTCTTTTTGCTGCTCTGCCTGCCCCGAAAAAAGGAGCTTCTTCTGCAAACCGCCACGGTGCTTGGCACCACGCTGCTGCTTTACGGCGCAATGGCAGCTTTCCTTTTGGCAAATGGCGCGTTTGGCAGCTATATCCACTATAATTTCATCTCCTCGGTGGATGCCAAGGGCGGCGGAAGTCTGTTCAGCCTCCTGTTTGGCTTTATCCCGCGCTCTGCCATTCCTCTGCTGCTCGGATTTTTGGTGGCAGCGGCATTCGGGGCGCTGCTGGTGCTCTTTCTGCTGCTCTCCCGCCGCTATCCCGAGGAGAAAAAGCAGCCCGACCCCCGCGCGGTGCTGGCCATCAGGATCACCCTTCCCACGGTGATGCTGCTGCTGACGGTGCTCCCCTTCCTTTCCCACGGCTTTGCCGTTGCAATCTCGCACCTCTCGGGCTCGCTCTTTATGTATTTCACCTTCCTTTTCTGCACCTTCTTCTTCGCCACGCTGGCCTTTTGGCTGATCCTTCGCCGCTACTTCCCCATAGGGGATCTTACACGGCACTGCAAATACACCTTCCTGACGGGTGCGATCTTTGTGCTCGGTTACTCGGTGTGTACCTCGGGCGGCCTGGTGGAGAGCCAGACGGCCCTGGCCTATGCCTTTTTGTTCGTGATCCTTTGCGAGGCGGCCCGCTTTTACCGAAGGGAGCTGGCGGTGGGCCTGCTCACCCTGCTGATGCTGACCCAAATGGGTGCGGCGCTTGCCAGGAAAACAGCCAATATGTACAGCTGGTGGGGTCTGACCACGGGCGGCTATGCCGAGCAGAGCGTGGAGAGCGAGGTCCCACTCCTTGCGGGCATCAAAATGGCCCCCCGCTATGCCACGATGTACAACGAGGTCTACCGAACCGTGCGTGAGTATAGCGACGAGACCGATGAGATCTTTGTGTTCCCGCATATGCCCGTGCTTTATCTCGCCTGCGAGCGTCCCCGCGCCACCGAAACGGCCATTCAATGGTTTGACGTTTCCACCGACGCAGCGGTGCGCGCCGACATTGAGGTCCTTGCCGAAAAGCGCCCCCGCATTATGGTGCTTTGCTCAATTGATGATTCTGTGATCGAGGGTCACGAGAGCAGCTTCCGACAGGGTGAGAGCAGCGGCCTTCACGAGATGCAGGATTTTCTTGCCGAGTTTGTGGTGGAGCAGGGCTACACCTGCCAAAGCTCAAATGAAATTTCCGAGGGCTACACCGTTACGGTCTGGTGCTTGCCCCAATAAAAAAAGCGTGTCATTGTTTTCAATGACACGCTTTTTTTATTCCTTTGGAATGATGGGGTAAAGCTGCACGGTATTGCCGCCATCCACCACCAGCTCCGCGCCCGTGGTGTTGCGGGCGTGGGCGGCAAAATACCAGACCGCATCGGCCACGTCCTCGCCCACGGCCACATCGCCGATGGGGGTGTATCTGGAGGGGACTTCCTTGTAAAATTCGGGGTTTTTCTCCCAACGGTCGGTCTTAATCATACCCGGCAGCACCGCATTGACGCGGATGCCATACTTGCCGAGATCCAGCGCCAGCGCGCGCATAAGACCGAGCTGGCCACCCTTGGAGGCCACATATGCCACCCGATCGGGGATGGCGCGGTAGGCAGTGTTGGAGTTGATAAACACGATGTTTCCGCCCCCGTTTGCCGCCATTCTCCTTGCGGCGTGCTCGCAAAGGCAGTAGTTCCACACCACGTTGGTATTGAGCACCTTCATAAAATCGGTGAGGGGATTTTCAAATATTTTCTGCGAAAGACCCTGATCGGCGGCATTGAGCACAAGCGTCTCCACGAAAATTCCCTTCGCATCAAGCTCGGCGAACATCGCCTCCACCGCCGCCTCATCCACGGTCCGCTCATCAAGCAGGGAGTCGATATGGTAGCCGATAAAGCGCGAGGTGGGAAGCTTTTTTTGGTATTCCCTCTCCTTTTCGTGCACCGTTTCGGCATTTCTGCCCGTAAAGATCACGTCATACCCCTCGCGGGCAAATTTTTCCACAATGGCCACGCCCGTATTGACGCACGCGCCCGTGACCAGCACTGTTTTTTTCATTTCGCCGCCCCCCTTAAAAATAAAACTCGGTCTTGGCGGGGCGGATATCGGTCAGCGCCCCCGTGTAGTGGCGAAGATTGTGCTCCACATAAGGATGCTTGAGGCATTCCGCCTCGTCAATTTCAATACCAAGTCCCGGCTTATTGCCGATCCTAATGCGGCCATTCTCGTAAGAAAGGCTCTCATCCGTCACATTCTTGCGCCAAACAACATCACTGTACATAATCTCCAAAATGCAGAAGTTGGGGCAGCAGGCCGCCAGCTGCAGCGTAGCGGCGTTGGCCACGGGGCCTGAGGGGTTATGGGGGGCAAACGGTATGTAATTCGCCTCGGCAATGGCGGCGATCTTCTTTAATTCCATCACGCCGCCCGCGTGAGAAATGTCGGGTTGGATGTAATCGCAGGCACGGCGGCGGAAGAGCTCGTTGTAGTCAAAGCGGGTGTAAAGCCGCTCACCCGCCGAGATCGCCACGGGGGATTTTTGGCGCACGGCCTCCAGTGCCTCTAAATTGTTCGGCGGCACAGGTTCTTCAAGAAACATAGGCTTGAACTGAGCTACCTCCTGCGCGATCTTAATGCCCGTAGGCACGTCAAAGCGGCCGTGCGCCTCAATAAGGAGGTCAACCTCGTCACCCACCGCCTCGCGCACGGCGGCAATGCAACGAAGTGCCTTGTCAAGATCCTTGTTTGAGATCTGCAAATAGCTCTTCCCAAAGGGATCCCATTTCATCGCGGTCACGCCGCGCGCCACGGCCTCCTTTGCCTTCGTGGCAAACTCCTCGGGCTCCTTGGCGCCCGCAAACCAGCCGTTGACATAAATGCGGCAATCCTCATTCACCTTGCCGCCCAGCAGCTGATAGACAGGCACCCCGAGAGATTTGCCGAGAATATCCCACAGCGCCATCTCCACGGCGGAAAGCGCGCTCATCAGCACGGGGCCGCCGCGCCAATAGGCATCGCGGCAGATGTCGTGGTAGTGCTTTTCGATCTGCCGCGGGTCCTTGCCCACAAGATAGCTCTTGATATGCTCCACGGCACCCACAAGCGCCTTTTCCTTATATTCCAGCGTTCCCTCGCCGACACCCGTGATGCCCTCATCGGTATAGACCTTCACAAACACCCAGTTGGTGCGGAAGCAATCGACCACAAAGGTCTTTATATCGGTAACCTTCATTTTTTACTCCTTGATATCAAACACGCGGACGTGATCCACCAGGAACACGTCGCCCTTTTTCACGGTCTCCTCGGCCTCGGCCGAGGGCTTGTGATCCTTGCGGCGATAGCCCTGCCCTCGGTGGAGATCAGCAAAAATTCCTCAATACCCGACACGTGCTCAGTGATGGTGCCGCTCACCTCGCCGTCGATGTAGAACACATAGCGGTCGGGCAGCCACAAAAGGCCGAAGCGGTGGAACACGGCGGGGTCGACCTGCCCGCCACCTACCTTGGCGCGCTTCATATCAAGCCCGTAGCCGCCCGTGAAGGCGTTGTGCTCGGCAATGGTGCCGTCGGGCTTGAAGCACTCCATAATATCCACCTCGGTGCCCGAGGTCTTGGGGTCAAGCGAGGCACCGATCATGGGCGACTGCATCCAGAACGCCGACCACCAGCCGGGGAGCTGCTGGAGCTTGCAGTAGCACTCGTAATAGCCGTATCTGTGCGTAAATTTGTTCTCGTGGAGCTTGCCGATCGGCCATTGCAGGTGATCGTTGCCGAAGGTGGTCTCTACCACGGGCTGATCCATAAAATTGTGACCCGTCTGCAGCTGGGAGGAGACGATGTTGCCATCCTCCTCGAAAATTGAAAATACGGCGCAGCTGTTCTCAAATCTCACACCCTTATCACTCCAAGCTCTATGACGCTTGCCCATCATGCAAAGGCGGTAGTCCCATTTGCTCTCGTCCAGCGTGTCGCCGTCAAATTCGTCCGCCCAAACAAGCTCAAACTCATATCCGTCGGGGAGGAGGCTGGCGGCGTGGCCTTTTACTTCAAACTTCTGCATTTCTTTTCACCTCATAATTTTATTTCTTGATATATTTCGGGCAGTACACGTGGCTCTGCCGCGAAAAGGTCGGGGGATTTGTCGTCGAACATCGAAACGTGATAGGGTACGGCGACCTTGGCGCCGCAATTCTTAAAAAAGCGCTCGGCATCGGTCACATTCATATTGTTTCCCACACCGTTGATGGGCAAAAACACCACGTCGATGCCCCGGGGAAGATCCGCAAGCACCTCGCGGCTGTAAAGCGTATCGCCCGTGATATAGTAGGTTTTCTCCTCTGCGAGATCCTCGATGATCACGCCGATGGCAAAGGGGTCGCTGTGCGCGGCCTTGACCGCGCAAAAGCGAAAGCTCGCCTCGCTCCACTCGGTGTATCGGTCAAAGAGCACATAGTTGTGCCCCCCACCAAGCGTCCTTGCCTTTCTCCAAACCGAAGAAGGGCACAGAACGGTCTTAGTTTTACGCCCCTGCGCCAAGAAGATCGGCGCGGTTTCGGGATC
This sequence comes from Eubacteriales bacterium, assembly GCA_045576195.1. GTDB lineage: Bacteria > Bacillota > Clostridia > Oscillospirales > CAG-272 > Firm-07. Next base: position 5,542 of record JAZNFZ010000029.1, read on the forward strand.
GTAGTGATCAAGATGATCGTGGGTAAAGATCATCACATCGGGCTCGATTTGAAAAATCTCCTCTCGCACGGGCACGCGCCGCTTGTTCTGCGGCTCTACCTTTTCTACGCTGTTTGACAGATACGGGTCGACCATGATTTTTGTTTTCCCATTGTCAAACAAAAGCCCTGCCTGACCCAACCAGGTTACCTCCATCAGCTCCACTCCTTTATCTCAAAATATGCTCTGCGGTCTGTTTACGGAATGCTTTTCCGCGATCACGAGCTTTTGGGTATACCGCGTTACTCATTTTTCTCTTTTTCGCAGAGATCCCGCTTGACTTTTCTTCTCTTTTATTTTATCATATATATTAGCAAATACATCCCGCATTTTTAGCATTTTTTATCGAAATCTTATCTTTTGGAGGTGTATAATGTCGAGCACCGCTCTCCCCGAGATCGTGGCGGTTGGAATTTACAACGCCCAGATCGCCATAAAAAACCGCGCCGTGTCGCCAAACAGAAAAACCACCATGTTTGAGCTGGAGCTGCCACTTTGCAGCGGAGGCACCTCCTATATGGACGATACCGCAAGCCCCATCTGCGAAAATATGGTGATCTGCGCCAAGCCGGGGCAGCTGCGCCACACCCGCCTGCCCTTTCAATGCTACTATATTCATATGATAGCGGGCGAAGGACAGATCCACGACATTCTCTCCTCGCTGCCAAACTATCTTCCTCTGCGGGATGCCAAGGAGATCCGAGAGCTGTTTGTCTCTCTTTGCGAATATGCCGAAACGGGCGTGCCCGCCGACGAGCTGATGCTGCAAAGCCTGACCCTCAAGCTGATCTACACCCTTGACCGCCTGGCAAGATCCTCCCACATCACCCATTTTCCGAAGGCCAACAACCACAAGGTGATCGAAAGGACGCTGGCCTTTATTGAGAAAAATCTCTCCCTTGAGCTGACCCTTGCGGGAGTGGCGGAGGAAATGCGCTTCAGCCCGATCTATTTTCACAAGCTCTTCAAGGCATCCACGGGCAAAACGTTACACGAATACATCACCGATCAGCGCCTGCGCAGGGCGATCGGCCTGCTAGTATCAAGCGATATGACGCTTTCGCAGATCGCCTATGAGTGCGGCTTTTCCTCCCAGACCTATTTTAGCTTCGCCTTTAAACGAAAAATGAAGCAAACGCCCCGCGAATACGCGAGGAGCATTCTGCTGCGGTATGAGGTATAGAGACAAAAACAGACCCGCGCCTAAAAAACAGGCGCGGGGCTGCCGGTAAAAAAGGGGCGGGATTCCGCCCCTTTTTTCGATTAGTGAACGATGCAACGCTCGGTATCCTTATCGAAGATGTGGATACGGGAAACGTCAAGTGCAACCTTGATCTTATCGCCGCCACGGCTGGTGGAGCGAGAGGAAACGCGAGCGATCAGGTTGGTCTCCTCACCGCTCTTGAGGTAGAGGTAGATCTCAGCGCCCATCAGCTCGATCACGTCAACATCAACATCGATGCAGCTGTCGGGGAATGCGGTGAGCTGCATGGGAGCATCGTGGATGCACTCGGGACGAAGGCCTGCCACGACCTCCTTGCCGATGTACTCAGCAAGTGCGGGATCGGCTGCCTTTTCCGCGGGAAGCTTGATGGCATTGCCCTCAAAGTTGAAGAACACATCATCGCCCTTCTTGGTGAGGTTGCCGTTGATGAAGTTCATCTGAGGAGTGCCGATAAAGCCTGCAACGAAGATGTTGCAAGGCTTGTCGTACAGGTTCTGAGGCGTGTCGACCTGCTGAATGAGGCCGTCCTTCATTACCACGATACGGGTTGCCATGGTCATAGCCTCGACCTGGTCGTGCGTTACGTAGATAAAGGTGGTCTCCACGCTCTTGTGGAGCTTGGTCAGCTCGGTTCTCATGGTTGCACGAAGCTTTGCATCAAGGTTGGAAAGCGGCTCGTCCAGAAGGAAGACGAGGGGGTTACGGACGATGGCGCGGCCGAGAGCCACACGCTGCTTCTGACCACCGGAAAGCGCCTTGGGCTTACGGTCAAGCAGGTGGGTGATGTCAAGGATGCGGGCAGCCTCCTCAACGCGGCGCTTGATCTCCTCCTTGGGAGTTTTATTGAGCTTCAGACCGAATGCCATGTTATCAAACACGGACATATGGGGGTACAGAGCGTAGTTCTGGAAAACCATCGCGATCTTTCTATCCTTACGAGCTACGTCGTTAACGAGCTGGTCGCCGATAAAGAGTTCACCTTCGGTGATCTCCTCAAGACCTGCAACCATTCGAAGAGTGGTGGTCTTACCGCAACCGGAAGGACCTACGAGTACGAGAAACTCCTTGTCCTTGATTTCGAGATTGAAGTCCGAAACAGCGGTAACTCCGCCGGGGTACTTCTTATAGATGTGCTTAAGGGATACACTTGCCATTTATAAAATTCCTCCTTGAATTAACGAGCAAACCGAGCACACGGTTTAATCTAATTTTTTACTTTATATATTGTACCAAATTTTCGCGAAAAATGGAAGAGTT
>JAZNFZ010000030.1:0-48534 GCA_045576195.1 Eubacteriales bacterium
ATGATATGAAACGAATACGAGAGAACGAAGAACGGCAGCTCTTATCTTCGAAAGATATGGAGATACGAGTGTCTTACACCGTAACAAGCAGGACGTTTGTGTGCCAAACGTCGCCCCGCAACAAGGCTTTTGTGGCAGAGATTTTAGGGGATGCCCCTAATACCCCGAATGAAAGGATGGTTTTATGAAAAAAGAAGATATTAGAATCGTTGCCCGCGTTACGCAAAATGAGAAGGAGCGTATCAACTCCATAGCCGAAAATTGCGGGCTAAGCACAACCGAATATATCCGTCAGAGAGCGTTGGGATTTGAGCCGAGATCGGTTCCGCCTGACGCTCTTTTTGCTTTCTGCGAGAAATTGGACGTACTCATCGAGCCACCGTTCTCCGCAGAGGTCAACGCGGCGGCGCTCGCATTACTAAGGGATATATCCGACACATTGATTGCGCCGAGAAAGGAGAATATGCGTAAATGGCAACCACAGGATTCTGGCCCGTCAAAGGACGGTTGAAAGAGGTTATCGACTATGCGAACAATCCCGACAAAACCACCGCCAAGGAATATCTTGACGAGGACTTATATGCGGCGATTCGCTATGTAGAGAATGACTCTAAAACCGACCACACGGCATTCGTCACGGGCATCAACTGCTCCAAGCACAATGCCTATCACGAAATGATTGCCGTGAAGCGCCGTTTCGGTGAGCGCGGGAAGAATATCGCCTACCACGGATACCAAAGCTTTGCCGAGGGCGAGGTTACTCCCGAGGAAGCGCATCAGATCGGCGTGGAAACCGCGCGGAAGATGTGGGGCGCGAAATATCAAGTGGTCGTTACCACCCATCTCAACACTGATAACATCCACAACCATTTCGTAATCAATAGCGTTTCCTTTACCGACGGCAAGAAATTCCGCAACAGTATTGGCGACCGTTTGGAGCTTAGAAAAATCTCCGATGCCATCTGTGCCGAAAGAAGTAAATCGGTTATAGAGAGCCACAAATTTTATAGCAACAAGAAGGCGTATTGGGCGCAAAAAGCGGGACACGTCACCCACCGCGAAATGTTGAGACGCGACATGGAGGAAGCACTATCCAAGTGCATTACCCACAATGAATTTGTGGCATATATGAAAACTCTTGGATATACCTTTACGAGAGATTTCAGATACGACCATCCCTCCGTTATTTCGGCGGGGTGGTCGCGTGCTGTCCGTATCAGCAGTTTGGGTGATCGGTATTCAAAAGAGAATCTTATTAACCGTTTCCGTTGGAATTACGATCATATCGAGCAAATAAAGTTTAACCCACCGAAATCGAAGCGCAAGCCATTTCTTGATTTTGAATACCAAATGCGAGAAGCGGCGCAGATGGATGGGCTTCAACTCTTATTTGCCATTATCGTTGAACTATTTAAGATCTGCACGGGCAACAATGTGCAGGAAGCGGACAACCGACCACTCTCTCCGATGATACGCACCGAGGCATCGAAAGCCGACAAATATATGGAAGAATATTGGCTCTTGCGCGACCACTTTATCGAGTCGCCGCAGGAGCTTTTGTCATTTCAGCAGAATAAGGCGGCTCAAATTGCCGAGTTGGAGCAGAAACGCTATGAATTGCGCTTGCGGATTCGCCGCGTGAAAACGCCCGAGGAAGAAGCATCGCTCAAAGATCAATGCAAGGAGCTGACAAAGAAAATGATGCCCTTGCGCAAACAATTAAAGATTTCTCTGCGCATTGAGCAACACACCCCACGTATCAAAGAATTGCTTGATGCCGAGCGAGAGATTGAACTAAAGAACAATGGACTTATCCAAAAGAAAGAAAAAACAAGAACGAGGTAAAATGATATGAAAAACACGAAAAATATATTGATTGAGAAATTACACGCATTTGAAAACCACCCTTACAAGGTGCAGGACAACGAAGAAATGGAGCGCCTTTCCGAGAGTATTCGAGAGCACGGCGTTCTATCACCCATTATCGTTCGCCCTAAGGAGAATACCGAAGATGAATACGAGATCATATCCGGTCACAGACGGGTTATGGCAAGCCAAAAGGCAGGGATCAAAGAGGTCCCTGCCTTAATCGTTTCTCTCGACCGTGACGCGGCGGCAATCGTTTTGGTGGATAGCAACCTCCACCGCGAGCATATTCTGCCGAGCGAGAAAGCCTTTGCTTACAAGATGAAAGCCGATGCAATGGCGCATCAAGGTTGGAGGTCTGATTTAACTTCGTGCCAAGTTGGCGCGAAGTTGAGAACCGACGAGCAAATTGCCGTCGATAGCAATGAAAGCGCAAGACAAGTTCAGCGTTATATCCGCCTTACAAATCTTATTCCCGAAATCCTTGAATACGTGGACGAGGGGCGCATTTCCTTTACTCCCGCCGTGGAGCTTTCCTATCTCGACGAGCAAGAGCAATACGACCTCTTGGAGCAGATGGAGATCAACGATTGCACTCCGTCGCTTTCGCAGGCTTGCCGCTTCAAGAAGATTAGCTTCGAGCAGGGATTAACTCCCCAAATTATTGCCGAGATTATGAGCGAGGAAAAGGCAAATCAGAAGGAAATGTTCAAGGTGCCGATGGAGCGTATCAGAAAGTATATCCCCAAAGGCAACGCCAAACAGACTGAGGACTTCGTGCTCAAAGCCTGCGAGCATTACTACAAAGTCCTTCAACGCAAAAAAGAGCGAAGCTTATAAGGAGGACTGCCTATGACCAAACGCCCAAAAATCGACGTAGCACTCCCCGAAGAACTGCTCAATTCCTTTGCCAAAGCCTTAGTGCCCGAGATACGCGCGTTTTACGACAGCGACGTGGGCAAAGCCTACTTTGAAAAGTGGCTCGCTAAGCACCCCGAATACTATGAAAGGACACCCGATGCTCTTGCGTCGGGTGTTTCCGTAGCGGTACAATCGACTTATCAAGAGAAATAATTATAATTATATTAGGACGAATAGGAGGTATTACAATGAACGTAGTAATATACGCTCGATTTTCAAGCCATAGTCAGACCGAGCAATCCATCGAAGGTCAGTTAAAGGTCTGTTACGAATATGCCGAATCTCACAATTACACTATTGTGGGTGAATATATCGACCGCGCGCAAAGCGGTAAGTTTGATAACCGCGCAGATTTCCAAAGAATGATTGCGGATAGCGACAAGCATACCTTTGAGGGTGTGCTTGTCTATCAGCTTGACCGCTTTGCACGTAACCGTTACGATAGTGCAATATACAAAGCCAAGCTGAAGAAGAACGGAGTCCGAGTGATGTCTGCCAAGGAAAATATCTCGGACGATGCCTCGGGCATTCTTATCGAGGGTGTTCTTGAAAGTATGGCAGAATACTATTCCGTAGAGCTTGCGCAGAAGATAAACCGAGGTATGGCAATCAACGCAGAGAAATGTCTATCCAACGGCAGCAATCCCGGACTTGGATATAAGGTAAACAAAGATCGCACCTTTTCGGTTGACGAGGAAGAAGCGGCAATCGTCCGCGAGATCTACGAGCGTTACGCAAGCGGAGAAACCAAAGCCGAGATCGTCAAGGACTTACAACGAAGGAAGGTCAAGACCTCAATCGGTAACGAGTTTACCTACAACAGCCTCAGCCATCTTCTCAAAAACAAACGCTATATCGGCATATATTTATACAAAGGAGTTGAAACGCCCGGTGGAATGCCGCGTATTATGGACGACGACTTATTCTATCGGGTACAAGCGCTTATGAACAAGAACAAATCCGCACCTGCGCGGACTCGCGGTGAAAATGAATACCTTTTGACAACCAAGCTTTTCTGCGGTCATTGCAAGGAAATGATGGTCGGCTACGGCGGCACGGGCAAGTCGGGCAGACAGTACCATTATTATAAATGCAAGAACTCTCGCAAAAACAAATGCGATAAGAAGGTTGTCGGTAAGGAGTATATTGAAAACCGCGTAATCGAAGTGTGCCTGCAAATGCTCACCGACGATAAGATACGCTATATTGCAAAGCGGGTTGCGGAGGAATGCAACAAGAGTCCCGACAACCTTTCAATAAAGGAAATCAAGAAAGCCATCAAAGAGGTAGATACCGCGATTGAGAACCTTTGGAAAGGCATTGAGCAAGGACAAGCGGTGGATATGTTGACAGAACGTCTTAACCGCCGCCAAGCCGAGAAAACCGAATTGGAAACACAGCTTGCTATTGAGAGCAACAAGAAAATCTGTTTGACCGAGGCGCAGATATATGCCTTTCTTGATTTCGTTTGCGAAATGCCGATGGACGATTTCAATAAGCGCAGAGCGCTCATCAACATCTTCGTACACTCGGTCTATCTGTACGATGACCATTTCACGTTGATCATCAACGCGAGCAAGAAGCCTTTGAGCATCGACAATATCCCGCTTGACGATATTGAAGAAGCTTTTGAGGGCGAAAATGAAGGAAAGGAGGGGTGTTCGTCTATGGCGACACCCGCTCCACCAGCGCAAAAGAGCCGCAAATGCGGCTCTTTTTTTATGCGTTGGTGGACCCGAGGGGACAAATCGAAACCCTGCGAAAGGTGCGAAACAAAAAGAGGTGGGGGAGAGAATGGAAGGCCTTTTTTGAGGGGAGCGCAGGCTGTGGCGCACCTTTAAGCAGCCGAGGGCGGCAATGACGCCCTTGCCTGCGGGGTTCCGATTCCCCCCACCAGCGCAAAAGAGCCGCAAATGCGGCTCTTTTTTTATGCGTTGGTGGACCCGAGGGGACAAATCGAAACCCTGCGAAAGGTGCGAAGCAGAAAGAGGTGGGGGAGAGAATGGAAGGCCTTTTTTGAGGGGAGCGCAGGCTGTGGCGCACCTTTAAGCAGCCGAGGGCGGCAATGGCGCCCTCGCCTGCGGGGTTCCGATTCCCCCCACCAGCGCAAAAGAGCCGCAAACGCGGCTCTTTTTTCTTGTAACAGAAAACCACGCGATAGTGGCGTGGTTCGAAAAAGGCTATTGCCGATGAGAGGAAGCAAATAGAGGGCGAGAGTAGGATGTATTATAAGAAAGGCTCCCTTGTGCAAAGGGAGCTGTCGCCGCAGGCGACTGAGGGATTGTTGAACATAGAAAACAAAGCCAAAAGAGCAAAAAGAGAAAATCAAATTACAATCCCTTCGACGTTTTCTTACGAAAACGCCACCTCCCTTTACACAAGGGAGGCTTGAGACTTAGTCCCGCTTGAGCGGGGTTTCGTAACAAATGCATGGCTGGCAGGCCAATAAAAAGCGCACTTGTGCGCAGCCAGTAATATTAGGGCTATGCCCGAAACTGAAATACCCCCCGTTTTACGGGGGGATATTTATTTCTTTAACTGCAGGCTCAAGTGGGATTTTGCCTCCGAAAAGCTGAGGGGGATACGCCCCGAAAGCGGCGGAAGGTCTTGGTGAAATAGGAAAGGTTTTCAAAGCCGCACCGTCTGGCAGCCTCTGCTACCGTGCAGCCACCGTGGAGCAGCTCTGCAGCCGCATCGCAGCGGTAGCGGTTGGTGCTTTCGATCACAGTCCTGCCCGTCAGTCGCTTGAATTCGCGGCAGAGCGCGTATTTGTCAAGCAGTACTCTGCGGGAGAGCTCGTCCAGCGTGATCCTTTTTTCGTAATTTTGGCGGAGATAGAGAAGTGCCTCCTTCACCGCATTCGTTGCCGCGCCGACGGTTGGCTGCTTTTCCCGCGGCATAGCATAGCGGGAGCAGAGCAGGATCAGGATGGCAAGCAAAAGGTGAGAGGCTCTTGCCTTTTGCAGGGGGTCCTCCTTCTCGCCGTATACCCGCGTCAGATCCTCCATCAGCCGCACCATCTCACTGTCTCTGATGTGAGGGGAGAAGGCCAGCGCCTCGTAGTCAATGCCGTGCTGCTTGCAAAAATCGGTGTTGACGATCAGGCAGGTGTAGGTAAGGTGGTCGGCGGTGTCGGTATAGTGGATGACGTTGGAGTCTACTACGACGATATCGTTTTTCGCAAACGCGTAGCGCTCACCGTTCAGAAGAACAGAGCCCTCACCTCCCAGGCAGAGCTGAAGCTCAATGTTTTCGTGCCAATTTTTCTCATGGCTGAGATTGTGGGGCGTTCTCTCAAGCCCCGCGTGCAGCACAAAGGGTAGCGCGTGCCCTGCGGCGGTGTGGATCTCGTAGCGGATGTTTTCCATAAATCGCGCAAGATCGTGTTAAATTTATCCAATTTTGAGCCTTGAATAGCGGTCGATCCTGCAATATAATGATTATAACACAAAGTGACTCACTTGTCAAACAAAGGAGAGACTATGAATTTTTTTGCACAGCTTTTTGGCGTTGGTGCGATGGTTTCGCTCTTTTTGATCTACCAGCAAAAAAGCAGAAAAAGGATCCTTGCGGCAAAGCTCTCTGCCGATCTTTTCTGGATCGCCCATTACGCGCTGCTGGGTGCCACGGCGGGGATGATCCCCAATTTTGTGGGCGTGTTCCGCGAGCTGGTTTTCCTGCACCGAAAAAGCAAAAAATGGGCAGGCCTTGTCATCTGGCCGATCCTGTTCGTTTTGATCAACTGGGGACTTGGCATCCGCACCTTCCATTCCTGGTTTAATCTGCTGCCCATTGTGGCCTCCACCTTTGTCACCTTCTCGCTCTGGATCGACAATCCGATGCTGACGAAGCTGATCTCGGTGCCGATCTCGCTGGCCTTTCTTGTTTACGATGTGTTTGTGGGCTCCTATGTGGGCATTGTCAGCGAGACGATCGCCATTTGCTCGATTTTACTGTATTTCATCAAAAAATATCTCATAAAGGGGGAAAAGAATATGAAAAGCAAGGTGTTTACCGAGGATGCTGCAACCGAAAGAGAGCTGATCGTCACGCGGGGCGAGCCGATCTCCTCCGTGGCCGCTACCATCACCGATGATGCGAGCGAGGAGGCGCTTGCCCGCGGTGCGCGCTTTTCTGCGGAGATCGGGGAGCGCTTTGTCTCCGATTTTGAGAAGGCGGGGGATAAGATGTGCCACGTTTCCACCTTTGCCGTTATTGACAATACGGTGTATATGACCTATTATGCCAACACCAAGGAGCCCTCTGAGGATCCCAAAAATCAGACCGCGCGCCTGGTCTATGCCGATCTTGACGATCTTGAGCACAAAACCTATCTTGATCTGCAGACCACGGGCGATACGGTGGGGGATAAGGTGATCGATATGGTGTACGATACCATCTTTATGAGGAAGGATGCGGACACCATCTATATCATGTGGACGGCGCGGACGGGGGAGAACTACTATCGCTTTTATTGCCCCTTTACGCTCTCCACCAAAACATTGGGTGAGATCGGGGTCAATCGCTTTCGGGTGGGGGATGTGGTCAACGACTTTTCGATCAGCGGCATCAAGAGCGCCCTGGCCGCAAACGGTGTGCCCTGCAAAAAAATGTATTCCGATATCGGCATAATGCAAAAGCTTTCCTCCCGCATAGAAAACGGCGAGACCTGGTACTATTCGGGCACCTACAGCGGCGACTTTACCTGCGTGATCAAAAGCCGCGATCTTGTGACCTGGGAGTATGTTTCCCAGCCTGATTTTATCAACGATTCCAAGTGGGAGAACGCCACCTATGTGCTTGGCGACAAGGTATATTACTTTGTCAGACAGCAGGATAGCAACAAATGCGGATTTTTAACGGCCTTCGACCTTGAAAAAGGGACTTGGGCCACCCCCGTTGAGGTCTATGACTGCCAGTCGCGCTCCGATTTTATCGTGTATCAGGGCAAGCTTTATCTGTTCCACGCCCCCATTGACCGCGAGCACATCGGGGTGATCGAGGTGAACACCGAGGACCTGGCCGCCAGCCGCGTGGTGCTGCAGGCGAAAATGCCCACCAGCTGCTTCTATCCCTTCATTGAGTATTTTCAAAACGGTGAGCTTGCCATGTCCTACACCGTAGCAAGAAGGCATATCAGACTGGCAGAGTTTACACTTGGTCACTATCTTTGAGATGTGTACCGAAAAAAGACCGGTGCGGTGGTGAGGTATCATCATCCACCGCTTTGAGATCGGAAGCAAACCGTAAAACGGAAAAATGCATAGATCTGTTTAAAATATTAAAAATCACTCTTTTCAAAATTAACAAAAAGCGCAAAAGGCACGCCCAAATAGGCGTGCCTTTTGTTATTATGGGCGCTCCAGCGCCATGCCGAGCGGCAAGGAATAGATGAGAACGGTGTCGGGCGCACGCCCGATCATGCGCTCCAGCGCCTTGGCATAATAGGTCAGCTGTCTGCCGTGGCGTTCAAACAAGATTTTTGCCGCCAGAGCGGGTGAGCGAAGCGCCTCGGGGGGCAAACGGTCGGTTTTGTAGTCACACAGCACCAGTCTGCCGTCGCCGTCAATAAAGAAGAGGTCGATCACACCCTGCACCATCAGCAGCTCCTCCTGCAGCTGCTCGCGCAGGGTGGGGCTTTCCGTGAATTCTGCGGCGGGCAGGAAGATGTTGAAGCGTGTTTCGCGATGGATCTCGCGGGCGTGTGAAAGGGAGTGGAACAGCTCGCTTTCAAAAAAGCGCGCCAGCTCATCAAGACGAACAAGCTGCCTTGCCTCGCAGGGCAGGAAATGTGCGGCAATCAGCCGCTCCAGCTCCTCCCTCGGGTCCGCTGCCGCCCGCTCGTAGTCGCAGAACTGCAAAAACTCGTGGGTGGCCGTGCCGCGCTCGGCGGCGGTCGTCTCCCTTGCTGCCCCAAAGCGCGGGGTGCGGTCAAAGGAGCGCAGCAGAGCCTCGGTGTTGGGAGCGAGCAGCTCATCGGGATCGGGGGCGTTGTCGGTGTCAAACACGTCGAGAACATCGGGCGTCAGACGGGAGACCGAGAGCTTGGCAGGGAGCTTTGTCAGGTGCTCAAAGGGGTAGGTGAAGGAAAAGCGCTGGCGCAGCAGCTCGGGTGAGGTGTCCGTCTCCGAGACGGCCTCCTCGGGGAGCGTGTCGCACGGGGGAGGCGTTTGAGAGAGGATCGAGAGCTCGGGGTAGATGTCAAGCTCGCAAAAGGGCTCGTAATCGGTTTTCTGCAGCCCCGCCAGAATAAAGTCAAGAAAGCTGCTGCCGTCAGCAGCAAAGAGATCGGTCTTGTCGCTGCCGCCGATCCGCGATTTTGAAAAGCAGCCCTCTGTGCCGTAGGTGGGCGAGCCCGTTACATAAAGCCGCTCGCGCGCACGGGTCATTGCCACATACAGCACCCGCATCTCGTCCTCCTTTTCAAGGCGGGCAAGCGTCATACGCAGGCACTCGCGCCAGAAGGTGTTGGCGTGCGAAAAGGCACCCGCATTGGGAAGGCGAAAGGCCGCGCCGATGTCATCAATGCTGATGAAGGATTCGCTCTGATCCTTGGTCTGGAAGGAGGCGGCCGCGTTGGCGATGAAGCAAACGGGGAACTCAAGTCCCTTGGAGTGGTGAATGGTGATCAGAGAAACGGCGTTGGGCGACTCGGTGGGGGTGGGAATGGCGGTGTTGTTCTTCATAATATCGTCAATGTACCGCACGAAGCCGAAAAGCCCCCTGAAGCCGTTTGCCTCAAATTTTCTGGCGTATTCGAGGAGTCGCCTGAGATTGGCGCGGCGTGCACGCGCCCCCTCCTCGGTGAGCGTGTCGCCGTCGGTGATCGAAAAGGCCGTCGTTTCGCGGTAGAGGTAGCGCAGCAGCTTGTCTACCGAAAGCGCCTCGGCTCTCTCGCAGTAATCCTGCAGCCGCCTTTCAAAATCAAGGCATTTGCGGTAAAGCGCGGGGGCATCGGCGCCGCCGTTTGCCAGGACGCATTTGAGCGAGCGGTAGAGCGAGAGCTCATGGCCGCCTGCGCGGCGGATGGCGACCAGATCCTCCAGCGTAAAGCCGAAGAAGGGGGAGCGCAGCGTGGCCGCCAGATGGATATCCCGCTCGGGGTTATCGATGGTGGCAAGCAGGCTGTAAACACAAAGGACCTCGGGATTTTCAAAAAAGCTTTTCTTCGAGGCGTCGTTTGCGGCAATGTGATAGGCGGCCAGCTCGCGGGAGAGCGCGGCGGCGATCTTATCGCTGCGGAACAGCACGGCAATGTCCGAGGGGCGGATGGGGGTGCCGTCGGCCTTGGTCTCCTCGCGGATCAGACGGTGGATCTCCCGTGCGATCATCCGCGCCTCGGCAGTGGTCCTGTCGTCGGCCACGTCCTCCCGCTCCTGCTTTTTGGCGCGCTCCACCAGCATCAGACGGCATTTGGGGGAGCGGTAGTCCTCGCAGGGCGGCTTTTTGGAAAAGATGAGGTCGTCCTCCTTGGTGTAGCCGATCGCCTTGGCGCAGGTGGAAAAGAGGTGACCCGATACCGCGTTGGAAAAGCGGATCACGTTTTCGTCGCAGCGGAAGCAGTTGGACATCAGCACCGCCGCGGCGGCATCCTCCTTTTTGGCTTCTTCCAGCAAAGGGAAGGCGTGACGGTAGGAGGCAAACACCGCAGGCTGTGCACCGCGGAAGCGATAGATGCTTTGCTTGATGTCACCCACCATAAAGCGGTTGCGGGGCGTGGAGATGGCGCGGAAGGTGGCATCCTGCATGGCATCGGTGTCCTGATATTCGTCGATGTAGATGGCATCAAAGGACTTTGAAAGCTCCCGTGCCAGCGGTGTCGGCTCGCCGTTTTTCTCCACCAGAAGGCGGAAGGCGGCGCGGGAAATATCGGAAAATTCGCAGATCTCGCGCTGGCGCTTTGCCAGGCGGTATTCCTCAAGATAAAGCGAGATCGCGCGGTGAAGGATCCGCAAAAGCGAGGCGGTCTCAAGTGCCGAGGCCTCTACCTCCTCGGCGGAGAAGACACCGAAGGCCTCGGAGAGTGCTTTGAATTTTTTGTGGAACTCGGCACAAAGAGCGATATACTCGGTGCACGCGGGCGAGAGCTCGCCCATTCCTCTGCCGCCCCGCAGGCTTCCTTCAAATTTTTTCGCGAGAAGCAGGAGCACATCGGTAAGGTCACCCTTTTTCAGAGCGGCCAGCAGCGCGTTACAGCGATCCAGCGTCTCGGTGTAAAGCTCGCCGTATTTTTTGCGGAGCTTGTCCGCCTCCGCCTCTTCGGTAAAGGCCGCCAGCGCGTGGGCGAACAGCAGCGCACCGCCCGTTGCCAGGCGCTCCAGCTCGTCGGCAAAGGATCTGCCGAAGGGGGTGGAAAGAGGCTTGTCCGCCCCCCGCTCCAGCACCGTTGCGGAATTCAGCAGGAAATCGGCAAAGGCGGGGTATTTTTCCAGCTTCCCCGTGATCTCCACCAGCGTGTCGGTCAGCGATTCCTCGGAGCGGATGCGGCAAAACAGATCGGAGATGCGGTAAAAATCCTCGCACTCGCGATACATACGGTCGATCACGTCACTCATCGTATCACGGCGGAGCGAAAGCAGCTCGGCATCGTCTGCCATGCGGAAGGAAGAGGGAAGCTCGGTCGACTCAATATTGGCGCGCACCAGATCCAGATAAAAGGAGTCAATGGTTGAGATCCTTGCGCCGCCAAGCAGCATCAGCTGGCGGGTCAGATGGCGGTTTTCGGGGTCGGCGGCCAGCGCCTCGGTCAGCGCCCTTGAAATGCGCTGCCGCAGCTCGCCCGCCGCGGCTCTGGTAAAGGTGACGATCAGCAGCCGCGAAATGTCGGTGGGGTTTTCCTTGTCGGTCAGTGAGCGGATAATGCGCTCGGTAAGAACGGCGGTTTTGCCTGAGCCTGCTGCGGCGGATACCAGCAGGGTGCGCCGACGCTCATCCATTGCGGATTGCTGCGCTTTGGTAAATTCTCTTGCCATGCTGTGATCCTCCTTTACTGATTTTTCTGCTTTTTCGAGGCGCGGCAAACCTTGTCAAAGGGGCAGTACTCGCAGGGCAGTCTTCCTCCGTGCTCGTTGGGGATCGCCTCGGCGTGCCCGCTCTTCATGCTGCTGTTGATGCGCGAAACACTCGCGGTCAGTCGGTCAAACAGCCCCTCAAGCTCCTCCTTTTCCATCTGCCGCTGGCTCTTGCTGCGGCCACCCCCCACGATCTCGGGGGAAAGGGAATGGGAAAGCGCTCCCTTGATCTCCTCGTCATTGAGCACCACACCCTCGCGGGAAAGCCTTGAGAGTGCCGCCTCCATTGCGGCCTCCTCCTCAATGCGGGCGGGGGTATGCTCGGTGCCGATGGCCGTGGAAAGGTAGCTGACGGCGGCAGGCCTCAGGGGTGTGCCCTCACCAAGGCCCAGCTGCTTCACGAGATCGGGGTGATGCTCGCGGCAAAGCGCCATCAGGTAAAGGGGCATCTGCAGGCAAAAGCCGCGCTCGATCTCGTCGGGATCAAATTTTCGCGTGCCTGTTTTATAGTCAACCACGCGGAGGTAGGCTTCGTTGCTTGCCTTGTGGTGATAGACATCAACGCGGTCGATCTTGCCGTTGAGAGGGATCCTTGTGCCGTCCTCCAGGTGAAGGGCGGGAGGGGTGGCAAGGCGGGAAAGGTCAAGCTCAAGAAAGGCAGGGGTAAAGCTGCTGTCGGCAAGCTCTGCTGCAATGCTCGAGACAATGAGCCTTGCCAGGGTGAAATAGCGGCGGAGCAGTGCCTCGGTGCGGGGCGAAAATTCGCCTCCCGCCTCGATCAGCTCCTTTTTGTAATCGGTAAAAATGTGGTCAACAAGCGCATCCACCTCATCGGCGGTATAGTCAGAAAGGCGCTTGCTCTGGGCGCGCATCGTGCCCATCACGTGCTCCAGCACGTGATGGATAAAGATGCCCGTGTCGGCTGCGGAGAGCGTGTTGCTCGGCTCCTCGCGCAGGCGCAGGATCCTGCTGCAATAATAGGCAAAGCGGCAGGAGGCGTAGCTCTCAAGCTGCGAGGGGCTGAGAGTGTTGCGGGAAAAGATATCCCGTGCGGCCTCGGGGGAGATGCGGGCGTTCTGCTCGGTGATGGGCAGCCCGTAGTGGGAAAGGCCCGTCACACCGTGCTCCTCAAGGAGCGGGAGCAGCGCCCGACGGCGCGCGGGATCAAGCTCGGGCAGATGCTCGGCTGCTGCCTCGGGCGTGAAGATATGTGAGAGGGGATCTGCCGCATCAAAGCGCTCCTCGCGAAGGAAGGGAAACAGCTTTTTGACGCGCTCCAGCACAAAGGAGGGGGTCGCGGCGCGCCCCTCGGTGGTGGCTTCGGAATACGAGAGATAGAGCCCCTGCTGCGGCGCCGTCAGCGCTCGCCAGGCATAAAACAGCTCGTCGGAGGTTTGGGTGTCGGTGGTAGCGGAAAGCTCAATGCCAAGCTCTGAGAGCTTTCTCTTTTCCGCATCGCCGAGCAGGCCGTTTTCACTGACAATGCGGGGAAACTCGCCCTCATTGAGGCCTAACACCAGCACGAAGCGGGGGTGGTCGGCGCGCAGCGTGGAGGCAGAGCCGACAGTCACCTCATCTGCCGCCGTGGGGATCGAGCCGATGTCGGTCTCCGCAAACAAAATCGAAAGTGCATCCGAAAACTGCGCGAGCGAAAGAGGCTCGTCGCAAAGGGTGTCGGAAAGGCTCTCCAGTGCATCCACCATCACGCCCCACAGGCGGGAAAGCTCCTCCGCCTCCCGCTTTTTGCCTGCGCGAAGCCGCGTATCGGCCTGCGCCTTCAGGGTATCGGCCACACCAAGGGAGGTCAAGAGCTCGTAGAGCGAGCGGCAGAGTGCTGAGGCACTCTTTTCCTCCTCGGCGGCGGTGAAGAATGCGGAAAGAGCAGGATAGATGGCCTCGCGCACGCGGTTGGCCGCGGCAAGGATCTCCTCGCCGCGCCTTGAGCGGATCGTGGTATAGCCGTCGGGATTTTTGGTAAAGGGTGCCGCGTAGCTTTTTGCACCGCGCAGCCGCCAGGTATTGGCATATTCCTCAAATAGGTAAACATCGTCGCGGGATACGGGGCAAAAGCCTGTTTTGAGGTAACCGATCACATCCTCCCCGCGCCAGCCGTAGCGGCCGATGCGAAGCACATAAAGGATCAGCTTGATCAGCGGATGCAGGGTGAGGTCGGTTTTCTCGGAGAAGAAGAAGGGGATGCCCTCCTTTTCAAGCGTTGCGTCGATAATGCCGCTCCACCCGTTGGCATCGCGCATCACCACCGCAATGTCGCGGTAGCGAGCGCCCTCGCGCACCAGGCGGTGGATCGTGGCGGCGGCGTGCTCGGCCTCCGCAAAGGGAGAGGGGCAGGCGGTGACCGTCAGGTCATTCCACGAGGCAGCGGCAAGCGGAGATGGCTCCGCGGTCATGTCAAACAGTCGGTCTGCAAGCAGCTCGGCGGAGCGGGTAGGCTTCTTTTTCGTGGGCGGGCAGACAAAAACCTCCTTGCCTGCCTTGGCTGCCAGTCGCTCCAGACGGCGCACGGTGTGGCGGGCGGAGGAAAGATGCAGGCTCCCATCCCGCACAGAGGGGAGGGGAGTGGTAAAGTTGATCTCGGGGGAGACCTGCATCAGCTCACCCAGCACGGCAAGCTCCTGTGCGGTAAAATCCGTAAAGGAATCCACAAAAAAGACGGTGTCGGCAAACAGCTCCCTGCCGTTGTCCTTCAGAATGGCGGCCAGGCGTGTCAGGTCGTCCTCCATATCGTCAAAGCGGTCGTAAAGCGCCCTTTCAAAGGAGGCAAGGATCAGTCCGATGTCATGCAGCTTTGCGCCGAGCGGATCCTCCTCCTCCAGCTGCTCGGCAGCGCCAAGCAGCGTGTCGGGGGAGACGAGATAGGCCTTGAACTGTGCCTTGGCGGAAAGCATGGTATCGCAAAAATGAATGTCACCCGCCGCGCTCTCCCCGTATTTGGTCAGCAACGGCGCCACCTCGCGCAGGGTGCGCCACATCAGAAGGGCAGAGACCCCCCTTGTGGCATAGCGATGGGAAAGTCCGCCCACCGTGCGGAAGGTGCGGTTGGCAAGTCTGGTGAAATTCAGCACCTCAAAGGAGAGCTGAGCGGATGGGGGCAGGAGCCGCAGCATTTGGCGCTCACGGCTGACCGTCTCCTGCTCGGGCACCAGCAGGACCGCGCGCTTGCCTGCGGCAACCGTGTCCTTGATGGATCGGCAGAGCGTTTGCTGTGTCTCGTCGTATCCTGCGCCGTAAAGCAAGCGGATCATGGTGTGGTCTCCTTTCCTTCTTTGATGGTGAGATTGCGAAGAATCGTCTCCCTGCCGCGCCAGCTGTAGGCGCGGGCGGCAAACGCCGCTTCCTCCATTTCGGTGACCTCGGCGGCGGTAATGGATGGCTTTGCGGTATTGCGGAAGAACGCAATAGGGGTGCAGAGCGTGCCGTTGCGGCGTGCTGCTTCGGTAAAGGGGCAGACGGTCTGGCAGCGGTCACAGCCCCAGCAAAGCTCGTGCGCCAGCAGCGCATCGGTCTCCTCCCTTGTCAGCGCCCCCTTTTTCTGGGTCAGCGCGGAAAGGCAGCGCGCGGGATCGAGCGACACGGGGCAGGCCGCAAGGCAGGCTCCGCAGTCGGCGCAGCCCCCGATCTCCCCTCTGGGTAGCACAAGGGGCGCATCGGTAATGATCTCGGCGAGAAACACAAAGGAGGAATGCTCCTTTGTGAGCAGCAGGTGATTTTTTCCGATCACCCCAAGCCCCGCGCGCGCGGCAGCCTCGACCTCGGCAATGGGGGAATGATCGCCGAAAAAGGCAAAGCGGTTGGCGGGAAAGGCCTCCTGCAGCGGGCGGCGAATTGCCTCAAACAGCCGCGCAAGAAACAAATGGTAATCCGCAGAAACCGCATAAACCGAAATATTTCTTGCAGAATCGTCACAGCTTGTGGTATAATAAGGTATGGCAAGCATAAATGCCGTTCCCGCCCCGATGCCCGCACGGTCAAGAAGATAGGGGCGCGTGATGCGGCAATGGTCAAGTGAGATCGGCGCCACCAGCGTGATGCCGTGCTCTGCCAGCAGAGCCTTGATCGTATGAAGCATGTTCCGTACCGCCTTTCTTCAAGCTTTTCTTTATTATAGCAAATTCTTTTCGTCATTGCAATCGGGAAAGTGCTTTTTTGCCCGAATTCAGCGAATTTTTGCCACATAATCATCAAATCTTCACAGAACGGCTCTATACTGGAGCTATATCACAAGGAGGGGAGAGATCGCTTATGTTCCAATCAGGTGATTTTGATAAGTTTGATCCGCAAAGCAAGGAAAATCAGTCGACCACCGACTCCGCGACCTGCGGGGCAGAGGGGGAGACCGAATCGGCCGATGCACCTCACTGGTACGGCGTTTCGTACAGTGATGGCGGCAACGTGTCGGGTGCCTCGTTCTATCGCACCGCACCCGACCAACCGAAAAAGTCAAGGCGTAGCAAAAGAGTGGCGCTGGTGGCAGGGCTCGTTGCCCTTGCGGTGCTGCTTTCGGCGCTGGCGGGCTTTGGCGGTGCTATGCTGGCGGGCAAGCTGCTGACTACCCGCTCCGAGCAAGGCGGCGGTCTTGAAAATTCGGATGTGGAGCAGAGCACACAGCTCCCGGGCGGCACGCTTTATCCCATTGGAGATGTGAGCGGCTATGATTTCGGAGCGGTCAGCCTGCAGAAAAATGACGGCTCGGCGCTGGCAGACTCGCAAAACGGCTCTGCGGGAGATGCAGGCCTTAGTCTGATCACCGCAGCAGCACTGGTGAAGGATTCCGTGGTGGAGATCACCACGACCACCACCTACTACGGCACCATTGCCGCAGGTGCGGGCAGCGGCGTGATCATCCACGCCGACGGTATCATCGTGACCAACAATCACGTGATCAGCGGCTCGGATACCATCTATGTGCGCCTGACCAACGGCAACACCTACGAGGCGGTGGTGCGCGGCGTGGACGAGGACTGCGACATTGCCATTTTGAAGATCACCCCCAAGGAGACACTCACTGTGGCAAAGCTCGGCTACAGCGGTGCGCTGGCTGTGGGTGAGGAGGTCATTGCCATCGGCAATCCTCTCGGTGAGCTGGGCGGCACCGTGACCAACGGCATCATCAGCGCGCTGGAGCGTCGGGTGCAGATCGACGATACGGTTATGACCCTGGTGCAGACCAATGCAGCCATCAACTCGGGCAACTCGGGCGGCGGCCTTTTCAATATGGCAGGTGAGCTCATCGGCATCGTCAACGCCAAATACGCGGCATCGGGTGTGGAGGGCCTTGGCTTTGCCATTCCCATTGACACGGCCATGAAGTCGATCGATTCCTTGCTTCGCTACGGCTATATCCGCGGTATTCCCGCACTGGGAGCAACGGTGCAGGAGCAGGCCATTCGCTACGGCTTTACCATCAGAACCGTGCTTTATGTCTTTGACGCGGAGGAGAGCTCGGGGCTTCTCAAAAACGATATCATTCTCACCGTGGACGGTGTAAGCGTTTCCACGGTCTCCGCCCTGAAGGCGATCATCCGCGAGAAGGCCGTGGGCGACACGGTGGAGCTTGGCATTTCCCGCAACAACAAATCACAAACCGTGACGGTAACGCTGGTGGAGTATATCCCGAGCGATGCCAATATTTCCTTTGAATGACGACCTGAAAAAGAGGATGGGTATGTATCATATTTTAGTAGTAGACGACGAGATCCGCATCCGTTCCATCATCCGCAAATACGCGGAGTTTGAGGGGCATACCGTAACCGAGGCGGGAGACGGCATGGAGGCCGTGCGCCTGGTGAGAAATGGCGAATATGACATCATTATTTTGGATATTATGATGCCCGAGCTGGATGGCTTTTCCGCCTGTCGGGAGATCCGTCGGATCTCTGCCACCCCCATTATTATGCTCTCTGCGCGGGGCGAGGAGTATGACAAGATCAATGGCTTTGAGCTGGGGATCGACGACTATGTGGTCAAGCCCTTTTCTCCCCGCGAGTTGATGCTTCGCGTGGAGGCAGTGATGAAGCGCACGCGGCGCGGCGTGCGGCAGGAGAGGGCGCAGAATGAGATCGAGGAATTTGACAACGGCGGTCTTCGCGTGGACCTGACGGCCCGCATCGTGTATGTGGAGGGTGAGCGGGTAGAGATGTCGCCGAAGGAGTACGATCTCTTCTTTTACCTGCTTCGCAACCGCAATGTGGCGCTCACGCGCGAGCGCCTCATCAGCGAGGTGTGGGGCTACGATTTTTACGGCGATGCCCGCACGCTGGATACTCACATCAAGCTGCTTCGCAAGAGCCTTGGCAAATACAGCAGCTACATCGTGACCCTGCGTGGCGTGGGCTACCGCTTTGAGGAGCGCAAATGAGGCGGCGCGAGCAAAGGAGAGAGCGGCTGCATCATCGCGTGGGTATTCGCTGGCGACTCTTCGTCAGTCTTGCGATCTTTACCGTTGCCATTCTTATGGGGCTTTGGGTCTTTCAGATCAGGCTGCTCGGCTACTTTTACGAGCGCGAAAAGGTGGATGAGCTGCAGGACATTGCGGACGACCTGGCGGCGTATGTGACGGAGACAGACCTTGATGAGCGCGTGGACAGCTATTCCTTCGATAAGCATATCTGCATTCGGGTGTTTCGGCTGAAAAGCGAGAGCGAGGGTCTGGTGGCGGAAAAAATTGCCGATTGCGATGTTTCCGACAACTGTATGATCCATCACCTCTCGGAGGATCTGCTCTCCGAGCTTTATGACAAGGCAAAGCAAAACGGCGGCAGCTACGATGAGCGCATGGAGCTGAGCCTTGGGGATAAGAGCGGCGAGGAGGGCTTTTATGTGCCCGGTATGCGCCCTCGGGTCAAGACCGTCAATGCCATCCATGTGGAGATCCTTCGCGTGGATGAGCAGGATTATCTGGTGCTGCTGGATTCCGAGCTGACCCCGCTTGATGCCACCATCAAGACCCTGCAGGTGCAGTTCTCCTGGATCGCACTTTTTCTCCTGCTTGGCGTGCTGCTGCTCACCTTTTTCCTTTCGCACATCATTGCAAGCCCGCTGACCGCCATTACGGCCAAGGCGGGAAAGCTGGCAAAGGGGAACTATGAGGCGGATTTTGAGGGGCGCGGCTATCGTGAGGCGCGGGAGCTGGCGGAGGCGCTGAATTTTGCCGCCCGCGAGATCGGTGCCACCGACCGCCTGCAAAAGGAGCTGATCGCCAACATCTCCCACGATCTTCGCACTCCCCTTACCATGATCCGCGGCTACGGCGAGATGCTAAGGGATATCCCGGGCGAAAATACGCCCGAAAATGTGCAGGTGATCATCGATGAGGCCAACAGACTCTCGGAGCTGGTAAGCGACCTGATGGACCTTTCCAAGCTGCAGGCAGGCACACAAAAGCCTACCCCTACCCGTTTTGACCTGACGGAGGTGGTGCGCGACGCGATGCAGCGCTACGAGGCGCTGGTGCGCCACGACGGCTACCGCATTGAGCTGGCGCTGGCGGGCGAGGCTCCCGTTCTGGCGGATCGCACGATGATCTTGCAGGTGATCTACAATCTGATCAACAATGCCGTCAATTACACGGGCGAGGGGCGTCGTGTCCGCGTCACCGAAACGGTTTCCGAGGGTCGGGTGCGGCTATCGGTCGCCGATGACGGAGAGGGAATTCCACCCGATAAGATCGGGGAGATCTGGGATCGCTACTATCGCGTGGATCGGATCCACAAGCGCGCCGTCATGGGCACGGGACTTGGCCTTTCCATTGTCAAAAGCGTGCTGGAGGCACATCACGCCTCCTATGGCGTTGACAGCGCGGTGGGCGTGGGCAGTGTCTTTTGGTTTGAGCTTCCCTTGGCGGAGTCACCCTGCGACGGTGAAAAAAGCTCATCATAAAAAATCCCCGCGGCATGAGCGTGATACTCCGTTAAGAGTATCACGCTCATGCCGTGCTTTTTGTAAGACGAAAACCCCGCCATAGTGGCGGGTTTCCATAAAGGCTTTGCCGATGAGCAGAAAGCAAATAAAAATTCAGCGTAGAATGATCTTGAGTCAAAGGCTCCCTTGTGTAAAGGGAGCTGTCAGCGAAGCTGACTGAGGGATTGTTTTGTGTAGATTATCGCTTTTTACAATCCCTCCGTCACGGCAAGCCGTGCCACCGCGACCACCGTGAAACGGTGTGTCGACGTGCTCACCGCAGGCGAGCACAGCTCCCATTTACACAAGGGAGGCTTGGTTTTAGTCCCGCTTGAGCGGGGTTTCGTAACAAATGCATGGCTGACAGGCCAATCCTTAGCGCACTTGTGCGTAGTCTGTAGTATTAGGGATATACCCGAAACTGAAATACCCCCCGCTATGCGGGTGGATTATTATTTTGCAAGGCTGAAAGGTTTTTTTGCCGTCTTTTAGCCGAGGTATCCCGCAAGTGCCACTCTCGATAATGGCGGCATTAGGGCGGTGCAGTGCAACAAAAAGCCCCTTGCAAATGGCGACGAAATGTGGTACAATGGGATTGCGATCCTGACGGCAGCTCGCCCATCTGCGGCAAATCGCCGCAGGTGAGCGAGTTATTGTAGACTTATTTTAACACAGAAAAGAGCTGATGTTATGAATTTGTGGTGGGAAGCACTTCTTTGTTGTCCCGTATGCGGTGCCGAGGTGAAAAAGGAGGGCAACAGCCTTTATTGCCACGGTGTGCGCCGCCATTGCTTTGATTTTGCCGCAAAGGGCTATGTCAATCTGGCCGATTCCCGCGCTGCGGGCGGCGGGGATGATGCTGCTCTGATCGCCGCGCGCACTGCCTTCCTTTCCCGCGATTTTTACCGTCCCATTGCCGACCGTGTGTGCGATCTGCTGGGAGCATATGCGCCCGGTAAGACCGTGGTGGATGCGGGATGTGGGGAGGGCTACTATACCTGCCATATGGCAAGGGCGGGATATCGTGTGCTGGGGCTTGATCTCTCCAAGCGGGGAGTCGGCACGGCCTCCCGCGCTGCCGCGCGGGAGGGGCTTGATCCGCTTTTTGCGGTGGCGGGCATCTTTAAAATGCCCATCGCTACCGCATCACTTGATGCGGTGGTCAGTCTGTTTGCCCCTGTGGCGGAGCAGGAATTTTTGCGCGTGCTGCGCCCCGGTGGGGTGCTGATCACGGTGGGGGCAGGGCCCGAGCACCTGTTTTCGCTCAAATCGCTGCTCTACGATACCCCCTACCGCAATGAGGTGCGGGAGGATGCTCCCGCAAAAATGGAGCTGCTGAAGCATGAGCGCCTTCGCTTTCCAATGGCGCTTGACGGTGACGATGCGCGGCATCTGTTTGCCATGACCCCCTATTATTACCGCACCGCAAAGGAGGGTGTGGCGCGGCTTGACGCCGTTACCTCCCTTGACTGCGAGGCGGATGTGGAGCTTGCGGTATATCGGCGCCCCGAGGAAGAATAACAAAAAAGGGAGGCACGGCGTACCTGCCGTAGCGCAGGTACGCCGTACCTCCCCTTTTTTTGTATAGAGCCTTGCGATCAGCGCCGATGCCGCCGTCGCGGGCGCTTTTTTTGCCGCGCGGCAAGGAAGGCGCCGAGGATGGCTGCGGGCAAAAGAAGGGCGCGGAGCAAAAGCGAGGTGAGCCCCCAACCCGCATCGGCGCTGCGCGGCAGAAGCAGCGCGCAAAGAAGCGTAACGGCAAACAGTGCCGCGCCGAGGAAAAGGCCGCACAAAAATGGCGTTCTTCTGCCGTAAAGCCATGTGGCAACAGCACCGCCCGCCACGGCCGTCAGGTAAAGCACGGCAAGCGCCACAGGTCGGCAGAGACGGGAGGGATCCTCGGTTTTGAGCAGGATGGCGGTGGCAAGGAGCAAAAGAAGCGCGCCCAGCAGCAGCGTGAGCAGTAGGGAGGGGAGCGTGTTCTTGAGAACGGCACCAAGGGACATGGTGCCGTCTTTATCCGTGCCGCGGGGTGCGGTTCCTCTTCGGGGTGCTTTTTTTGACATAAAAAACCTCCTCATACAATAACACTTGGTTCATTGTATGAGGAGGCTTTTGCTTTTAGTCCTGTGCGTCCTCGGCACGAACATCGACCGAGCGGATGGCAGATTTGAGCAGACGGATGCGGGTGTGGTCGCGACCGGTCTCAATGATCATGGTCTCTTCCTTGATACTGACCACCTTGCCGATGATACCGCCGATGGTGGTGATCTCATCACCCACAGAAAGGTTGTTTCGCATTTCCGCAGCAGCCTTTTCCTGCTTTTTCTGAGGACGGATGCCGAAGAAATAGAACACAACGACAAGCACCACGATCATACCGATGGTCATGATCAGGTTGCCGCCGCCCTGTGCCTCCAAAAGAGAAGTGAAATTCATGTGTAACCTCCGTTTTTGTGATGCTTCCATTATAGCCTCTTTTTGCCATAAATACAAGGGGGGAATTGTAAAAATTTCCTCAAAATTCAAAAAATCATCAAAAAAAGCGCCAAAATGAGGCTCCCGATGAAAAAAACAGAAAGAGTGTTGAAAAAAAATAAAAAGTGTGCTATACTAAATTAAATATATCTTGAAAGGATCACCTATGGCCATCATCAGCTACCCCGAATGCGGAAGGATCATCAATACCCACGGCTGCCACGGTGCCGTCAAGATCGAGCCGTGGTGCGACACCCCCGCCGTCCTTGCGGGGCTCCCCCGTGTTTTCCTCAAAAAGGCCGAGGGGCTGGTGCCGCTTGCCGTGAAAAAGGCCTCGGTGTTCCGCAGCTTTGTGTTTGCCGAGCTTGCGGGCGTTACTACCATGGAGGCGGCCGAGGCGCTGCGCGGCACGGTGCTTTATGCCGACCGCAACGATCTGGGAATTCCCGACGGAGCTTTGCTGATCGCCGAGCTGGTGGGGCTTCCCGTGAGGCACGCCGATACGGGTGAGCTGCTGGGGCAGGTGGAGGATGTGATCCATCCCGGTGCCACCGATATTTATGTGATCAAGACCCCGCGGGGGGAGGCAATGATCCCCGCCGTGGCAGAATTTGTGGTCAGCACCCACCCGCAAGAGGGGATCGCGGTGCGGCCGATCGAAGGGATGCTTCCGTAATGCGATTTGATATTATGACGCTGTTTCCCGACCTGGTTCGCACCGTGCTTAACGAGAGTGTGATCGGGCGGGCGCAGAAGAACGGACACATTGAGGTCCTTACCCATAACATCAGGGATTATTCCAAGGACAAGCACCGTCGCGTAGACGATACCCCCTACGGCGGCGGAAAGGGGATGCTGATGATGGCACCGCCGATCTATGATTGCTATACTGCTATTGTGGAGTCCACCCCCGCCCCCCTTCACCGCAGGGTGATCTATATGTCGCCGCGCGGCCCTGTGCTCGATCAGAAAAAGGCAAGAGAGCTGGCGGGCTACGAGCAGCTGGTGATCCTTTGCGGCCATTATGAGGGCGTGGATGCCAGAATTATTGAGGAGATCGTGGATGAGGAGATCTCCATCGGCGATTTTGTGCTGACGGGGGGCGAGATCCCCGCCTGCATCCTGGTGGATGCCGTGGCGCGCCTGGTGGATGGAGTGCTGGCGGCTCCCGAGTGCTATGAAAACGAAAGCCTTTCGGGGGGACTTGTGGAATACCCCCAATATACAAGACCCGTGGAGTTCCGCGGGCGCACCGTGCCCGAGGTGCTGGTTTCGGGTCACCACGCCAACATTGAAAAATGGCGGGCGGCAAAGGCTCTGTCCGAAACAGAGCGACTGCGGCCCGACCTGCTGAAAAAAACCGATGCTACCTAAATAACCGTCGAGAGACAGAAGGGAGGAAAGACCGTGAAAAGGCGTAAGCCGCGTGAGGGCATTATTTGGCCGTTTCTGCTTTATTTTTCGGATTTTATCTATCACGCCGTGACCAACGGCTTTTTCGGGCGGATCTTTACCTCCTACCATACCCTTGACCGTCATTATCTTTCGTCGGGAGTGGGCAGACGACTGAACACCGACCGCGGCGGTAGGCTGCACCGTGTGGTCTGTCGCAATGTGGCTGCTACCATGGAGCAAAACAGAGTGCTCGGCTTTTTCCGCCGCGCGGCGCGCTCTCTTAGCCTTTGCGGTCTGCGGACCGTGGGGCTTTTCCTTCTGGTGTCGGGCGTTTACACGGCGGTGATCTACTGGCTGTCGGCGGTGGTCTGGAGCAGCAACTCCCTTGGCTGGGTCACGCTGCCCGCGGGGCTTATCGCAATGCTTGTGGGCATCCTGCTTCTGTTCTCCGATCTTTCCCTCGGCTTCGCGCTGGGGAAGGGCGTTTTCTTCCGCAGTGTCCTGATGGAGCTGTTCGGACTCTCGGACGATGCGCTGCGAAATGTTCCCCAAAAGGGGAAGCAGCATTATGTGATCGCGGTGCCGCTGGGTATGGCGGTGGGTGCGATCTCGGCTTGGCTCCACCCGCTGCTGGTGGTGGGTGCGGTGCTGGCGGTGCTGCTTGCTTCGGTGGTGCTCTCTGTGCCCGAAACCGGTGTGCTGCTGCTCTTTTTGGTGCTGCCATTTGTGGGCTTTTTGCCCCATAGCAGCCTCTTTGTGTTGCTGGCGGTGCTGCTGCCCCTTGCGGGCTATATCGGAAAGCTTTTGCGCGGCAATCGCGCCTTCCATACGCGCGTTCAGGATCTTCCCGTGGCCGTTTTGCTTTTGCTGGTGCTGCTCTCCTCCTTCTCTTTGGCAGAGGGGGCTTGGCGCGGGGCATTCTTTGCGGCCATTATGATGTCGGTGTATTTCCTGGTGCTCAATGTGATGGTAACGCCCCGTTGGATCTCCCGCGGCCGCGCGGTGCTGATGATCTCGGCTACGGTGGCCTCTCTTGTGGGTATTCTGCAGTTCGTGCTGCTTGCCGTGGCGCAGGCAGACGGCGTTGGCAATGTGATGGATATCGGCAGAGGTGTTCGGGCAGGCTTTGCCGATCACACCACCTTTGCCTACTTCCTCACCTGCGTTTTCCCGTTGGCACTCTCCTCGTTCTTTGGCAGTCAGCGGCAGCATCGCGTGATGATGGGGCTTTGCTCGTTGCTGATCGTGGTCACCGCGGTGCTCACCTTTGTGCAAAGCGCTTGGATCGCACTGTTTGCCGTGTCGGTCATCTTTTTCCTGCTTTACAATCACCGCTCGCTGCCCTTCTTCCTGATCGGTGGCGGAGTCTTTGCCTCCCTTTATACCATTCTTCCGTATCGGCTTCGCGCTTATTTGCTTCGCCTTTTGCAGGGTGGCGCGGGGAGCTCGCTCTCCGAGCTTTCGGTATCGGAGGTGCTTTTTGCGGATCGGGGGCTGTTTGCCGAGGTATCGGGGCTTTCTCGCTTCCTGTTCGGCTACGGTCACGGCGGTTTTGAGACGGTCTGCCGCTCGCTTTCGCTTGGCGATACGGCAACACTGCTGCAAAACTGCGGCTTCTGGCTCTATTTGCTGACCGAGCTTGGCATATTGGGCGTGCTTGCGATGGCGACCTTCATCTTTTTTGTGCTGCAATGCTGCTTCAGCGCGATGCGGGGCGGCGGAGCAGGGCAGCGGCGCAACGCCGCGATCTCGGGAATTGCCATGATGGCATCCGTGCTGGTGATGGGACTTTTCCGCTATGCCTGGTATGATCCTGCGGCAATGGGACTTTTCTTCGCCATCGCGGCACTGATCTTGGCCGAGCTTCGGTATCTGGATCCCGCGCAGGCGGCACCCGAGGCGGGAGAGATCAGCCGTTCCTATGCGGAGATCGATTATTATGTGGGATTTTGATCCAAAACATCCGAGAGGAGGATTTTAAATATGCACCGTGAAAAAAGTGGTGTCTCGCTGTCGGAATACGACAGAGAAAAAGGACATCGTGCGGGCGCTTACCGAAAAGGCGGCAAGAGCCGATCGGACGGCGACAAGCGCAAATGGATCTTCTGGGTCGTGGATATTGCCCTGGTGGCGGTGATCCTTGCGGCCGTGCTCTTTATCGTTTCCTTGCTCACGCCGTTTTCACTGTTCGGTGGCGGCGAGGAGCTGCGCGGCATTTCCTATACCGTGGAGTTTGCGGGAGTTAACAGCAGCTTTGTGGAAAAGCTGCAGGTGGGAGATGCGGTGACCGATGCCGAGACGGGAAAGGTCATCGGTACGGTGAGTGCCATTGATATTCGCCCCTATGAGGTCTATACCGATGTGCCCTCATCGGAAAAGGACGAGGAGCTTGACAGCTTTGTGGTGACCAAGATCACCTATCCCGAGGGCTACCATACCATTGCCGTGACCATCAAGACCGACGCCGAATACAGAGAGGGCAGCGGCTATACTGCAGGCGGCACGCGCATTGCGGTTGGCCGTATGTATACTCTCCGCCTTCCCGCCTACACGGGCGAGGGCGAATGCATTGGATTGGAGGGATGAGCATGGCAGCAAGAGAGGAAAGAAAGCCCAAAACACATCTCCGCTTCAATCTTCTTGATGCGGTGCTGATCCTGCTGGTGATCCTTTGCGTGGTCGGTGTGTGGCAGCGACATAACCTGCAAAAGCTGTTTGCCTCCGATGCCGAGACCGAGAGCTTTGCTGTGACCTTTGAGATCAAGCAGCTCCGCAGTACAACGGTGGATCTTCTGGAAAAGGATACCGCCTTTTATCTGGTGGAGCAGGGCGAGGAGATCGCACTTGGTGTGCTGCAGGAGCGCGTGTCGGCCTCTGCCGCCACTGTCTATCTGCAGGATGCGGCGGGGAACACCGTAACGGCGGTGTATCCCGAGGATAACTACCGCTATTTGCTGGATGTCAACGGCATCCTGACCTGCCGCGGCGTGATGAGCGACGGTACCTTCCTGCTCAACGGCAGGACCTACCTTGCCGTCAACCAAGTGATGGCAGTGTATACCGAGGCTGCCGATCTTGAAATCCGCATTACGGGTATCGTTCCAATGGCTTGATTATAGTCAATTTTCACAGAGTTTTGGTGGCTTTTTGTCAAAAATACCAAAAAAATGCCCATTGATTTTGTGGTTTGCTTTTGCTATACTATAATTGAGATTATGTATCTGTACCCTCGGCCATAGCAGGCTTTAGGGGGGCGGAACAAAGAAATGGAGCACTGTTCTATGATTTCTCGCGAGGTAACCATTACGAATGCGATCGGTCTGCACGCAAGACCCGCAACCTTCTTCATCCAAAAGGCAAACGGCTATAAGTCCTCTGTCTGGGTGGAAAAGGATGACCGCAAGGTCAATGCCAAAAGTTTGCTCGGCGTGCTGTCTCTCGGCATTGCCAAGGGTATGACCATCAAATTGATCGCAGAAGGCGCTGACGAAAACGATGCGCTGGACGGACTTGAGGATCTGGTCAATACCGGCTTTGGGGAGTAATCGTATTCATAATAAGAGAGCGGACGTAGTCCGTAAAAAAGCGGGGGCGGTCGAGAACGCCCCCGCCTTTTTTTACAAGAGGTGAGATGATGCAAGGTGAGAAAAGCCGACAGCGGCTGCTTGAAAAAGCAAATGAGCTTCCCCTGTCTCCCGGTGTATATCTGATGCGGGATAAGCAAAATAAGATCATCTATGTGGGCAAATCCCGCAAGCTGAAGAACAGGGTCTCGCAATATTTTCAAAACGGGATCAAGCATATAAAAACCGCCCGTATGGTCTCGCAGGTAGAGGACTTTGACTATTTTCTCTGCGATACCGAGATCGAAGCGCTGGCGCTGGAAAACACTCTGATCAAGCAGCACAGCCCGCGCTACAACATTCGCTTGAAGGATGCAAAATCCTATCCTTATATCAAGGTGACGGCAGAGCCCTATCCGCGCCTGCAATTTACCCGCACCCGTCTTTCCGATAAAGGGCGGTATTTCGGCCCTTATTCGGGTGCATCGGTGGTCAGCTCGGTGCTTCGCACCCTGCAGCGGACGCTGCGCCTGCCGGGCTGCAGCAGACAGTTCCCCCGTGACATCGGCCGCGAGCGCCCCTGCCTTTACTATCAGCTGGGGCAATGCTGCGGCGTTTGTACGGGCAAGGTCAGCGAGGCGGAATACGGCGAGCGGATCCGTATGGCTTGCGAGATCCTGCGCGGCGATACCGCCGCGGCACGCCGCAGCGCAAGAGAGGAAATGGAGCGCGCGGCAGAAGCCGAGCAATTTGAAAAGGCTGCGGCCTGGCGCGATACGCTGTATGCTCTGGAAAAGCTTTCGCAAAAGCAAAGGGTGGTGGCTGCCCCCGGTACCGATCGGGATGTGTTCGGCTTTTATCAGGATGATCTCTTTGCCGTGCTTTCGATCTTTTATGTGCGGGACGGCGCGCTGACCGACAAGGAGGAGATCGTGTTCGGCCGCGAGGAGATCGTGGAGGAGAGCGGCCTGCTGTCCTTTCTGTATGCCCATTACCACAACCGCGCTGATATTCCCCCGCAAATTTTGCTTTCCTTTGCTGCCGCAGAGGAGGAGCTCGCCTCGCTTTCCGAGGCACTGGGTGCGCTGGCAGGACATCGCGTGCAGATCTCGGTGCCGCAGCGCGGCGACCGTAAAACGCTTTGTGAGCTGGCGGTGAGCAACGCCCGTGAGCGGGCGAGCGCCGATCGGCGCGAGCAGGAAAAGAGCGACGGCGCGCTGTATCGGCTGGCCTCGCTTCTGTCGCTGGAGACGGTGCCCGAGCGAATTGAGAGCTATGACATCTCCAACCTCGGCAGGGAACACAAGACCTGCGGTATGATCGTGCTGGATCACGGCAAATTTTTAAAAAGCGACTATCGCGTGTTCAAGATCAAGAGCGTAGAGGATACCGATGACTACGCCTCGATGCGCGAGGCGCTGTCACGGCGGCTTGCCCATCTCGGTGATGAGACGGGTGCCTTTGCGGTGCCGCCCGATCTGATACTGCTGGATGGCGGCACGGCACACGTGGCCGTGGTGCGCCGCCTGCTTGACGAAATGGGGCTTGCGATCCCCGTGTTCGGCATGGTCAAGGACGAGTATCACAAGACCCGCGCCCTTTGCACCGACGAGGGCGAGATCTCAATTGCCAAGGATCGGGAGATCTTTACCCTGATCTACCGCATCCAAGAGGAGGTGCACCGCTTCTCGGTGAAGCAGATGAGCGCCTCCAAATCAAGCACGCTCAAGCACTCTGCGCTTGAAAGGATCCCCGGTGTGGGGGCAAAAAAGGCCAAGGCGATCCTCGCGCATTTCGGCGGCCTTGGCGCGGTGAAAAAGGCCGACAAGACGGCACTGGCCGCAGCGCCCGGCGTTGGCCCCGTGCTTGCGGAGGAGATCTATCGTTATTTTCACGAAAGGAAGTGAGCGGCATGATGCGAATTATCACGGGCAGTGCGAGGGGAGTTCGCCTGAAGACTCTTGAGGGGAAGGATACCCGCCCCACGGCAGAGCGTGTCAAGGAGGCGATCTTTTCATCGCTGCAATCCGAGATCGAAGGGCGGCGGGTGCTGGATCTGTTCGGCGGCTCGGGGCAAATGGGCCTTGAGGCCCTCAGTCGCGGTGCCACCCATGCCGTGCTGCTGGATGCCTCGCGCGATGCGGTGAGTGTCATCAGGGAAAATCTGGTCCGCACAAGGCTGGGAGAGCGTGCGACGGTGCTTTGTACCGATGCGCTTGCCTACCTGCGCGCCTTCTCTGCAGAGCCCTTTCATCTTGTGTTTTTAGATCCGCCCTATGCCGCGGGTCTTATACCGTCCTGCCTTGCGGCACTGCTTGCGCGCGGCACGCTTGCCGCAGGGGCATTTGTGGTATGCGAAACCGCCGACGCGGGCGACGTGTTTGGCGGTGATGAGGCGCTTGCCGCGCGCTTTTCGGTTTTGCGGGAGCAGCGCTACGGCGCGGCGTATGTAACGATTCTGACACCGAAAGGGGAGGGAACGGTATGAGTATTGCATTGGTTCCGGGCAGCTTTGACCCCATTACCGTGGGGCATCTTTCGGTGATCCGCCGTGCTGCCGCGCAGTATGATGAGGTGGTGGTGGCGGTGATGATCAACGACGCCAAGACCTACCGCTATTCCATTGAGGAGCGCGCCGAAATGGTGCGGCTTGCAGTGGCAGACATGCCCCACGTCCGTGTGCTTTGGGATACGGGTCGCCTGGTCGACCTTTTTGATCGGGTTGGGGCGGATGTAATTGTCAAAGGGGTCAGAAATAACAAAGATCGTTCTTACGAAGAAGAAATGGCGTCCTATAATCGCACCTGCAACCCTCGTGCGGTGACGGTGCTGCTGGATGCAGAGGAGGAGCTTGCCGATGTCAGCTCCACGCTGGCACGGGAGCTGCTGGAGGGGGGTAAAAGCCCTGCGGCGATCCTGCCGCCCGCGGTGCTGGAATATCTGAAAAGGGAAAAGACGGGGTGCGAAAATGGGTCAAAATAAGCTCTCCTCGGGTGTAGCCACGGCCATGATCGTGGCGGCGGGGTGCCTCTGGGGCACAACGGGCCTTTTTATCGACCGCTTCAATGCGCTGGGGCTGGGCTCGCTTGATATCAGCTTTTTGCGCTCCTTCTTCGCGGCGCTCTTCTTTGCCGCCTATCTCCTTGTCAGACGGCGCAAGGCCTTTTTCATCCGCCTGCGCGATCTCTGGTGCTTTCTCGGCACGGGCGTGGCCAGCCTTGCCTTTTTCAATATCTGCTATTTTGCCGCCATTGAGGCGACCTCGATGGCCATTGCCGCCGTGCTGCTCTATACCGCGCCCGTGTTTGTGCTCTTTCTCTCGATCCCCGTGTTCCGCGAGCGGCTGACCGCCAAAAAGGGTCTGGCCGCGTTGCTGGTGATCGTGGGGTGCGCCCTTGTTTCGGGGGCGGTGGGCAGCGGTGCTGCTATCACACTCCCCTCGCTCCTTTTGGGGCTTGGCGCGGGCTTCGGCTACGGCCTTTACAGCATTTTCGGTCGATTGGCGCTGGAGCGCGGCTACGGCTCGGATACGGTCAATTTTTACACCTTTCTGTTCTGCTCGCTTGCCCTTGCGCCCTTTGCCGATTTCGGCGCGGTCACATCCTCGGTGCAAAAGGACCCCGCGGCGCTTCTTTTGATGATCCTGTTTTCGCTTCTTGCATCGGTGGCGCCCTATATCCTTTATACCAAGGGGCTTTCGGTGGTGGAG
Organism: Eubacteriales bacterium; assembly: GCA_045576195.1. Lineage (GTDB taxonomy): Bacteria > Bacillota > Clostridia > Oscillospirales > CAG-272 > Firm-07. The sequence continues at coordinate 30,861 of JAZNFZ010000030.1, forward strand.
GGAAGCGTGGCCTCGATCCTTGCCTCGGTGGAGCCCGTGGTGGCCTCCCTGCTCGGCATTGCCGTGCTGAGGGAGCCCCTCCCCGACCTCTGGCAGCTTCTCGGTATGCTGGCGGTGCTTTTTGCGATGATCTTGCCGAATCTTCATTTCCGCAGCATTGTTTGCGGGAGCCGCGAGAAAACCAAATAAAAAAAGAGCGCGGACCGCTTTGCGGCCCGCGCTCTTTTTGCTTTATGACTTGCTCTATGACAGCACCTCACAAAGCCCGTCGATGATGTCGCTTGCCATCACGGCGCGGTTGCCGAGCCGCGCGGCGGCGGCATCGCCCGCGAGGGCGTGGCAAAGCACGCCGAGGTAGGCGGCCTTATCCCCCCGCGCGCCCTGGGCGAGGAGGGAGGCGATCACGCCCGCCAGCACATCACCGCTGCCGCCCGTGGCCATGCCGCTGTTGCCGTAGGTGTTGAGGTATGCGCGCATGCCGTCCGCTGTGACGGTGTGGGCATCCTTCAGCACCACGGTGGCACCCGTTGCCCTTGCCAGGGCGGTGGCGCTTGTCACAAGGTTGCCTGCGATCTCGGGGATCGGTCGCGCGGTAAGGCGGCTCATCTCGCCGAGATGCGGTGTGAGAACAAGGGACGCGGGATAGGCGCGGAGCGTGGCGGCAAGGGCAGGGGAGGCGGCGATCACATTCAGCGCGTCCGCATCAAGCAAGAGAGGCTTGCGGCAGTGGGAGAGCACAAGCGAGGTGATCCTCTCGGTCGGCTCCGCCGTGGTAAGGCCCATGCCGAGGGCTACCGCATCGGCGCGGTCAAGGGCGCGGAAAAGCGCCGTTTCGTCAAGGGCATCAGGGTCATACAGAGTCAGCAGTGCCTCAGGCAGGCTTGTCTGGTAGATCACCCGATTTTCCGTGGGGCAAAAAATCTCCACCAGACCCGCACCCGTGCGGTAGGCAGCCTTTGCCGTAAAATACGCCGCGCCGCTCATCCCCACCGAGCCGCCGATCACCAGCACCCGCCCGAAGCTACCCTTGTGGGCGCGGCGGGGTCTTGGCGGGAGCAGGGAAAGGTCGGATCTCTCGGGTGAAAGGATCGTACTCGCTGCCACGCCCGTATCAATGCCGATGGAAACCGTGTCGACTATGCCGCAAAGCTCGGCACCGGGGAAGAGCAGGTGGCAGGGCTTTTTTGCTTCTATGGCCACCGTGCGCGTGGCGCGGAGCGCCGCGCCCATCACGGCACCCGTATCGGTGTGAAGTCCCGAGGGCAGGTCGATTGCCAGCGTGGGGAGTGAGAGGGCGTTGAGGCGCTCCACCGTCTCCCGATAGCGCCCCTCAAGAGGGCGGCAGGGCCCCGTGCCGAGCAGGGCATCCACCACGACGCTCACGCCGCTTGTGTCAAGCTCGGTCAACAGTGCGATTTCGGGTGGGAGAAGCGAGAGCTGCCGCGCGGCCTCCTCGCTCATTTGAGCGGTGTCGGGCGTGCCGTCGGAGTTAGTCGCGCCCAGATAAAGCACCGCTCCCTTGCCGCCGTGGGCGGCAAAAAAGCGGGCCATGGCAAGTCCGTCGCCGCCGTTGTTGCCGCTGCCGCAGAGAAACAGCACACGCGTGGTGTCAAAATGGCGCTCCAGCAGGTCAAGCGCGGCGCGGGCGGCGCGCTCCATCAGCACGCGGGCAGGCGTGCCGCTTTCTATGGTGCGCGCATCGGCGGCGCGCATCTCGGCCGCAGTCAGAATTCGAAGCATAATCCCATCCTTCTTTCTTTGATGCTTTTATTTTAGCACATTTTGAAAAAAAGCGCAACACCCAAATGGCGGGCTCTGTAAAAGAAAGAAATGATGTATTTCGAGCAAAGATTTGTTGTGGAATGATGCGGTATTATATGTTAAAATACAGATAAAGAAGAAAGGCAAGGAGGATCCCCTTATGACCGAATTTGCAAAATTTATCTACAACCCCAATGTGGAGCTCAAATCCTTTGGCAGACCGTGGGGAACGGGTGTTTACAATTCCCCCGAACTGAAGATTGAGCCCGAAAACGGTCTTTCCGCCTTTCGGTGCGAGTTTGACCTGCCCGCAGGCACCAAAAAAGTGATGCTTTCGGCCACCGCGCTCGGCGTGTTTGATATGTACGTCAACGGCCTGCGCGTCGAGGGAGAGGAGATGAAGCCCGGTTGGACCGACTATGCCTGCCGTGTGTTTGAATTTAACTACGACATTACCGCGCTCTGTGAGGAGAAAAGCGCGTTTGTTGCCACGGTTTCGCGCGGCTGGTGGAGCGGCCGCATCTCCTGGGGCACCTACGGCAACCGCGCCCCTGCTCTTGCCGCCGAGATCTGTTGCTTTGACGAGGGCGGCGCTCTGCTTGCCCGCTTTGCAAGCGACGAGAGCTGGGATACCGTCGTGGGCGGACAGATCCTGTTTGCCGACATCTGGGACGGCGAATACCGCGACGCTACCATGCCCGACATCTATACCTTCCCCGCCGCCTACGCATGGCAAAAGGCTTCGGTGATGACTGACGACCTGCCCAAGATCGTGCCGCACGTCGGCGAGCCCGTGCGCGTGCGCAAGGCGCTTTGCCAAGCACCGAAAAGCGCGGTGCTTTACCGCGACGTGGCCGATAACGGCACCGATTTCGGTGAGATCGTGCCGATCTCTTGCAAAGAGGGTGTGGGCTGTGAGCGCACGGTGCTTCACGCGGGCGAGCGGCTGATCCTTGACCTCGGTCAGGAGATGGTCGGTCGACCCAAGCTTTGCATCAAGGCGCCCCGCAAGGCGCGCGTTGAGGTGATGGTGGGCGAGCTGCTCAACGACAGCGGTGCGCTCTCGCGCGGCAACGACGGCCCCAAGGGCAGCATCTATATGGCCAACTACCGTTCGGCAAAGGCGAGAGCGGTCTATATTGCCGCAGGTAAGGAGCAGGAATGCTACGAGCCCACGCACGCCTTCTTCGGCTTCCGCTATTTCTGCATCGTGGCCGACGCCGACGTCGAGATCCTTTCGGTTGAGGGTGTGTTCCTCAGCACCGATATGCGCGAGACGGGCAGCATTGAAACCAGCAACGAGGAGATCAACCGCTTCATCGAAAACGTCAAGTGGGGACAGCGCTGCAACTACCTTTCGATTCCCACCGACTGCCCCCAGCGCGACGAGCGCTACGGCTGGTCAGGCGACACGCAGATGTTCTGCGGCGCGGCGACCTATAATGCCTATGCGCGCGGCTTTCTGCGCAAGTGGCTGGGCGACGCGCGCGACGGCCAGCGCTATTCGCAGGGCTACGGCGCCGTGATCCCTGTGCTCAAGGGCTTTTCTCACGAGGATCACCCTGCAGACGGCGCTGCCGCGTGGGGTGATGCGGGTATCATCGTACCCTATATGCTCTATCTCAAGTACAACGATCTGGAAACGCTGACCGAGCATTTTGACTCGATGGAGGCCTATATGGATTTCCTTGCCTCCTTTGGTATGCACGGCCCGCGCGAAACCTACGGCGACTGGCTCTCCTATGAGGAAACGCCTCATCCCTATATTTCCATTGCGCACTATGCCTATGATGCCAAGCTGATGGAAAAAATGGCTGCGGCGATCGGCCAGCATCGCCGCGCCGCCCACTACGCCGCACTTTTTGAAACGATCAAGGCGGAGTTTGGCAGACAGTACGTGCAAAACGGCACGCTGACCGTCACCTCGCAGACGGCTTGCCTGTTGGCGCTTCATTTCGGTCTCGTCGACGGCGAGGTGCGCGAAAACGTCATCGCGCTGCTTCGCAAAAAGATCGTGGAAAACGACTATACGCTCTCCACGGGCTTCATCGGCACGGGCATTCTCAACCAAACGCTTTCCGAGGTCGGCCTTGACGACCTTGCCTATTCGCTTTTGCTGCAAACGCGCGACCCCTCGTGGCTTTACAGCGTCCGTCAGGGGGCGACCACGGTTTGGGAGCGTTGGAATTCCTACACCAAGGAGAAGGGCTTCGGCAAGGTGACGATGAACTCCTTCAACCATTATGCCTACGGCGCGGTGATGGAGTGGATGTACGGCAAAATGGCGGGCATCTCGCCCGATCCCGATGCCCCCGGCTTTACGCACTTTGTGCTTTCACCTATGCCCGACACAAGAAAGGGAAGCGACCTTCCCGCAGATCAAGAGCCCATCACCTATGTAAAGGCCTACTATGAAAGCGTTGCGGGTCGCATTGAGAGCGCGTGGGAGCAGGAAAACGGCGTTTACACCTTCCGCTTCACGATTCCCACGGGTACAAGTGCGAGAGTCGAGCTGCCCTTGCTTTGCGGCAAGCAGACTGTTACCGTAAACGGCAAGGTCTGCACACCGGAGGAGCTTTGCGGCAGAATTTCGGGCGGAAAAGCGATTTTTGAGCTTGCCGCAGGCACATACACGTTGCAATAAACGCAAAAATACAAAAAAATAAAGAAAAACAAAAAAATCGCTTGACAAACGGTGCTTGCATCGCTATAATATATCTGTTGCTTTTTTAAGAAGAGCAAAATCCGCGAAGGGAGACACGCCATGGTACTCAATATGGGCCCCCTGCTGCGCGGCGAGATCGCGCGAATGGAGATCGAATACGATCTTGCCCCGGAGCCCGTGCTTGATGTGGAGTTTCCCGAACACGCGCACGTCAAGGGGTATATTACCGACGATGCGGGCTATATGCGCCTGTTTCTTCGTGCCACCCTGCCTTATCGCGGCCAATGCGCCAGATGCCTTGATCCCGTGGAGGGTGTGTTCACGCTGGATTTTGAGCGGACGGTGGCAGCCGAGGGGTCGATCACAGAGGAAAAGCTCGCCGAGATGGATGATGCCTATGTGATGATCCGTGAGGGCAAGCTCGATGTGGATGAGCCCTTGCGCGAGGAGCTTTTGATGTGCTTTCCCATGCGCCTGCTCTGCGACGAGAGCTGCGAGGGGCTTTGCCCCAAGTGCGGTAAGCCGCGGCGAGAGGGCGATTGCGGCTGTCCCACCAAGGAAATCGATCCAAGACTTGCAGTTTTGCAAAAATGGGTTGACAAAAATAAAAATTAAATGTATAATAAACAATGCTGTGTTTAACACAATCCCAAGGAGGTGTAGGTAGAAATGGCAGTACCGAAGAAAAAGGTTTCCAAAGCGCGCAGAGATAAGAGACGTTCCAATAACTCCAAGCTCGACATGCCCGGCATGGTCAAGTGCGCAAAGTGCGGCGAGTACGTATTGGCTCACCGTGTGTGCAAGGCTTGCGGTTCTTACGACGGCAAGGAAGTTATCAAGACCGAGGCTTAATTTGCATAAAGAAAGACCGACTCAAACGGGTCGGTCTTTCTTTATGTCAGGCGAGAGAAAAAGAGAGGCTCCCCGCGGGGAGCCTCTCTTTTTCTCGTTAAACGCCCGATGCCAGAGTAAGCACAGGGCAGAGCAGACGAAGATACCCTTCGGCAAAAAGGAGGCAAAGCCCACCCTGCGCCAGCTTGGCGGCGAGATAGGCGGGGAGCGAGAGTCCCTCGCCCTCGGTGACAGAGAAGATCTGCATCAGGACCGAAAGTCCCGAAAATCCCGAAAAAAAGGCGCAAAAGCGAAAGGCCGATGCGGGCGGGAGTGTGGCAACCGCCTCCTTGATGCCGCTCGTCAGCTCAAGGAGCCCCGCCACCGCCACCAAGGCCTTGTGCGGAAGCCCTGTCGCCTCGGTAGCCGAGTCTATACAGGCAAGAAGGCAGGAGAAAAAGAGCAGAAAGGCACAGACCTGCAGCATAGAGGAAAAGGCGCGGGTCACGCACCCCGTAAGATCAGTAGCGGTAAGACGGTGCTGTACGGGTGGGGGGAGCGCGCGCCTCTCCCCGCAGGCAGGGCCTCTAAGGACTCGAAGCAGCATACCGCAGGAAAGGGCGCTGAGAAGTGTGATCACAAAAAGGGCAAGACCGACTGCGCGACTGCCAAAGAGTGCGCCGCCCACCACGCCGATCAGAAATCCCGCGCTCGGGTTGTTGACAAACAGCAAAAGGCGCGCCAGCTCCTTTTTTTCAAGCGCCCCTTCACGGTGCAGCCGCAGTGCCGTGGTCGCCCCCACGGGAAAGCCGCACACTGCGCCGAGCAAAAGGGCGATCGCGCCCTCGCCCGATACGCCAAGCAGAGCGTAAAGCGGTCTTCCAAGGAGCCTGCTCGGTGCTCTGCCTATGTGCAGGGTCACCAGAAGTTCGGAGAGCACGAGGAAGGGAAAGAGCGCGGGGAGGAGCGTGTTGGCACAAAGAGTGAGTCCCTGCCGAATGCCGTCTGCCGCAAAATCGGCATTCAGAAGGAGAAGAAGCAGCAAAAAGAAGCCGAGCAGAGACAGTATGCTCTCCCGCACATAGGGCAGCCTTGCCCTCACGGCATATCCCTCCCTTCGCACTCATAAAATAGCTACAGTTCATTCTATTAGAGTTGGGGAGAGGGTTATGCGAAAAAGAAGGGATCTTTTGGCACGGCTGGCACAAAAGCTGGATATTCCGCGGGAGGCGCTGCCGGGGGGCTTTGGAATGACGCTTTCCGGGCGTGGGGAGCTGACTGCGGTGGGCTGTCGCCGCATTTTGCAGTATACCCCCTCGGTCATCCGCCTGGCGGTGGGGCGAGAGACCCTTGCCATACACGGAAAGGAGCTTGCTTGCTCCGTGTTCGGCGCGGGGGCGGTAACGGTGGTGGGCGAGATCGATACGCTTTGCTTTGAGGAGGGGGAGAAATGAGTCCTTTCTTGTTTGCGGTGGGCTTTGTTCGCGTGCGCGTGGCAGGAGCACGGATGACAGAGTTTTACGAGGCCTGCAGAAAAAGCGGAGTCAATCCGCGGCGGGCAAGGCGGAGATCTGCGGGGGGTGACCCCTCCTTTTTGCTCACGGTCACGGCGACGGCAAGGCTTTCCCCCTTCCTTTCGGACGGCGAGGTGCTTTTTGAGGAGGAGAGGGGCGGTGTGCCGATCCTACTGCGACGGCTGCTTTACCGCCCGGGGATGCTGGCAGGCATCATCGCCGCCATACTGCTGCTGGTTGCCTCCTCGCTTTTTGTGTGGGATGTGGAGATCAGCGGGACTGAAGCGATGAGCGAGAGCGAGGTGCGGGAGGTGCTGGCGCTGGCGGGGCTTGATCGGGGCAGCTTTCTGCCCGCCCTTGATCCCGATCGGATCTCGCTTGCGGCACGGCAAGGGGAGGCGCGGCTCTCCTTTGTTGCCGTCAACCTGCGGGGAACGGTTGCTATGGTGCAGGTGCGCGAGGCAAGGGAGGGGGTGCTGCCCGAAAAACGCCCTGCCAATCTCGTGGCAAGGTGCGACGGCGTGGTCACCATGCCGCTGATCTTTGCGGGCAAATGTCTGGTCAGTGAGGGAGAGGTGGTTCGTGCGGGGCAGATCTTGGCAAGCGGGCTTCTGGAAAGCGAGAACAACGGGCTTCGTATGACCCGCGCTGCGGGGCAGGTCCTGGCCAGGACCGTGCACACCTACGAGGTTTTTGTGCCCTTTTCCTACGAGGAGCAGGTGCCGATGGGGGGCGAGGGCCTTGAGGTATCACTTCTTTTTTTCGGGTTTGAGGGAAAAGTTTTCAAAAGTACTGGAAAAAGCGGGGTACAATGTGATATAATAAAAAATGTGAAGGAATTTTCTCTGCCGGGTGGGCGCACGCTGCCGTTTGGCCTTGTGCTGACCCGTACCGTTCCTTATACCTCGGTGAGCGCAAAACGGAGCGTTGCCGAGGCAAGAGCGCTGGCCCTTGCCGAGCTTTCCTCGCGACTTGAGGCGGACAGCGCGGGGCGCACCCTGCTGCAAAAAACGACCGAGGCAAGGATCGATACCAAGGGGGTCACCCTTGTTTGCACCGTGGTGGCAGAGGAGGATATTGCCCGCGTGGCGGAATTTCAGACAGCGGTAGAATAGCCGCACCTTCATTTTGATGTTTTACAGAGCCGACCGTTCACGGGATCGGCTCTTGAAAGGATGCTTATGAACCGAGAAATAATCAAAATCGAAAGCAGCGAGATCACCGCTCGCATCTTTGGCGTATGCGATGCCCACGCGCGGAGCGTGGAGGCCGCCTTTGGTGTGGATATCAGCAACCGCGCCGAGGGCGCGGGAGATGCCATTCTCGTCGCGGGAGAGAGCGAGGAGCAGGTGGGACTGGCCGCGCGGGTGCTGCGCTGCCTTCGCGATGAGGCGGGGCGCAGCGAGGAGATCTCCGAGCAGCGCGTGGCATACCTGATCGGTATGGTGCGAGACGGCAAGGAGGAGGAGCTTGCCGAGCTCCACGGCAACGCCATCTGTGTGACCGCAAAGGGAAAGCCGATCAAGGCAAAGACCGTGGGGCAGAAGAAGTATGTGGATGCCATTGCCAAAAGCACCATTGTGCTTGGTGTGGGACCCGCAGGCACGGGCAAGACCTTTCTGGCGGTCGCTATGGCGGTCAAGGCCTTGCGCTCCAAGGAGGTCAACCGCATCATTCTGACCCGCCCTGCCATCGAGGCGGGGGAAAAGCTCGGCTTTTTGCCTGGCGATCTGCAAAGCAAGATCGACCCCTATCTCCGCCCGCTTTACGATGCGCTTTACGAAATGATGGGTGCGGAAAATTATGCCCGCCTGGTGGAAAAGCAGGTGATCGAGATCGCCCCGCTTGCCTATATGCGCGGCAGAACGCTGGACGATTCCTTTATTATCCTTGACGAGGCGCAAAACGCCACGCCCGAGCAGATGAAAATGTTTCTCACCCGCCTTGGCTTCAACTCAAAGGCTGTGGTGACGGGAGATCTGACGCAGACCGACCTGCCCTCGGGGCAAAAAAGCGGACTTGCCGAGGCCGTCAAGATCCTTTCGGGCGTGCCCGATATCAAGATCCACTATTTCTCCGATCGGGATGTGGTCAGACACAAGCTGGTGCAGCAGATCATTCTTGCCTATGAGAGCTATGAGCGCGAGCAGCATCGGCAAAGGACCGCCCGCAGGGGAGAGAGGAGCTCCAAATGAGAAAAAAACTGAGGATATATTTTAAAAATGAGCAATCGGACGAGCGTGTCACCCTGCGGCTGCGGGCGCTGGTGCGCCGTGCCGTTCTGGCCACGCTCTCCTATGAGAGGATCGACGGGCCCTGCGAGGTCTCGGTCACCTTTACCGATCCCGAGGGGATCCACGACCTCAACCGCCGCTTCCGCGGCGTGGATGCCCCCACCGACGTACTGTCCTTTCCGCTGCTTGAGGAGGGGATCACGCCGATGGGAAGGATGCTTGGCGATATTGTGCTCTCGCTGGCGCGCTGCCGTGAGCAGGCAGAGGAATTTGGCCATGGCTTTGACCGTGAGTGTGCCTTTTTGACCGTACATTCCACTCTGCACCTGCTTGGCTACGACCACGAAACAGGCGAGGGGGATGAGCAGGATATGCGCGCGCGCCAGACCGCCATCGTGGCGGAAATGGGGCTTGGTATAAAGGAGAAAGCAAGATGACAAAAGCAGGATACATTGCCATTGTAGGTCGCCCCAATGTGGGCAAATCCACCTTCCTCAACGCCGCTCTCGGCGAGAAGATCGCCATTGTTTCGGCCAAGCCTCAGACCACGCGCAACCGCGTGCTGGGCATTCTCACCCGCGGCGAGGCGCAGTTCGTGTTTGTGGATACCCCCGGTATGCACAAGCCGCAAAATTCCCTTGGCGATTTTATGGTGGAGACCGCCAAAAGCTCGATGCGCGAGGCCGATTGTGTGGTGCTGATGGCAGATGTGGGCAGGGAGATCTCCTCGGTGGAGGAAAATGTGATCACCTACCTCAAGCAGTCGGGCACTCCCTGTGTGCTGGCACTGAATAAGACCGATCTTTACGATGCCGTTACCGTGGGCGATGCCATCGGTGCATACGCCGCACGGCACGATTTTGCCGCCGTGGTGCCGCTCTCCGCCAAGAACGGAGGGCAGGTTGCGGATGTGCTTTCGGAATGTGAGCGCCTGCTGCCCGACTCCCCCTGGTTTTTCCCCGAGGATATGATCACCGATCAGCCCGAGCGGCAGATGGCCGCCGAGATCATTCGCGAAAAGCTTTTGCGTACCCTTGACCGCGAGGTGCCCCACGGCGTGGCGGTGGTGATCGAGGAGTTCAAGGATGAGGAAAGCCTCATCCGCATCCGTGCCGAGATCTTCTGCGAAAAGGCCTCACACAAGGGCATTATCGTGGGCAAAAACGGCGCTGAGCTGAAGCTGGTCGGCTCCTATGCAAGGCAGGATCTTGAGAAGCTGTTTGGCACCAAGGTCTACCTCAACCTCTGGGTCAAGGTCAAGGAAAACTGGCGTGACAGCCGTGCTGCGGTGGGCAACTTCGGCTACCGCGAGGAGAAGTGACCGTGCAGCACTTTTGTACCGACGCGCTGATCCTGCGCTCCGTGGATCGGGGCGATCACGATAAGCTGCTGACGGTGCTGGCGGCCGATTACGGCAGGTTTTATGCCATCTTGAAGGGAGCGCACTCGGTGCACCGCCGCGAGGTGGCCGCCACCGAGCCCTATACCTGGAGCAACATGGAATTTTACGAAAAAAACGGCGTGAAGTGGGTCAAGGGAGCCACCGTAAACGAGATCTTTCCCGGCATTCGGTATGACGTGGACAAGCTCTTTCTGTCTGCCTATGTGGCAGAGGTGGTGACCGAGCTCTCCGACGAGCGCGAGCCTGCGGACGAGATCCTTTCCCTCGCGCTCAACACCCTGCATATGCTATCCGTCACCAAGGGAGAAAACGCGCGGATCAAGGCAACCTTTGAGATGCGCGCCGCTGCCATTTCGGGCTTTTATCCCGAGCTCTCCCTTTGCGGTCGCTGCGGCGGCGATTTTTCCGAGGGCGGTTATCTTGACGTGATGAACGGCGCGCTGGTCTGCCGCTCCTGTATGCGGCGTGCGGAGGCACTGACCCCTCTGCCCGAGATCAACGAGCAGGGAGAGCGCACCGTTCTCTCGCCGCTCTCGCCCTCGGCGGCCGCCGCGCTTCGCTATGTGGTGGAGGCAGAGCCAAAGCGGGTGTTTTCCTTCCGTCTTGCCGATGAGGAGTCCCTGCGGGAATTCTCACGCGCGGCGGAGACCTATCTGCTTCACCATCTGGAACGGGGCTTCCCCTCGCTGGAAAACTACAAGCTGATGCAGGGAAGCACACATTTAGAAATCAAACGGTAAAGGGGCATTATGCAAACCGATCAAAGAACACACAACACTTTGGAATATGATAAAATACTCGGTATGCTGGCAGAGGTAGCTCCCACGGCGGGGGCTAAGTCGCTGGCGCTTTCGCTGCTGCCCGATGACGATCCCGATGTCGTGGAGAAGCGGCTGACGCGCACCGAGCATGCAAGGCAGCTGCTTGCCGATAAGGGCATGCCCTCCTTCGGCCTTGTGGCCGATCCCGCCGATGCGCTGGAGCGCGCGGCCAAGGGGGCAACGCTTTCCACCCGCGAGCTGCTTGATCTCGGTAATCTGCTTCGCACCGCAAGGGGCCTGCTTGATTACATTCGCACCAACCGTCGCTTTGACACCGTGCTTGACGAGGTGTTCGAGCGCCTGCTGCCCGATCGCAGGCTGGAGGATCGCATCTATCGCTCGATCCTCTCGGAGGATATGATCGCCGACGAGGCCAGCCCCGCGCTCGGCGACATCCGCCGCAAGATCCGCGCGGCCAACAACGAGATCAAAACGAGATTGCAGCATTACCTCACGGGCAGCTATTCCAAATACCTGCAGGAAAGCATTGTAACCATGCGAAACGGTCGCTTTGTGGTGCCCGTGCGCGTGGAAAATAAAAACGAGATCAAGGGTCTTATCCACGATACATCCTCGTCGGGTGCCACCATTTTTGTGGAGCCGATGGCGGTGGTGGATGCCAACAACGAGCTTCGGATGCTGGAGGCAAAGGAGCAGCACGAGATCGAGCGGGTGCTCCTTGAGCTTTCCACGCTGGTGGCGGGGCAGGTGAGTGCGCTTTCCCTGAACTACCAAAACATCACGGAGCTGGCCTTCGTCTTTGCCTGCGGAAGGCTGGCTGAGGATATGAATGCCACAAGACCCGTGATCTGCCGCGAGAGAAAAATTGATCTCCGCCGCGCCCGCCATCCCCTGATCGACAAATCGCGGGTGGTGCCGATCTCGGTCTCTCTCGGCGGCGAATGGGATAGCCTGATCATCACGGGCCCCAATACGGGCGGCAAGACCGTAACGCTGAAGACCCTGGGGCTGTTTGCCCTGATGGCGCAGTCGGGTCTTCATATTCCCGCCGAGGAGGGCTCAAGCCTTTGTCTGTTTGATCGGATCTTGGTGGATCTCGGTGACGAGCAGAGCATTGAGCAATCGCTTTCCACCTTCTCCTCGCATATGGTGCATATCGTGTCTGTTGTCAATAGCCTGACGCCCCGTGCGCTGGTGCTGTTTGATGAGCTGGGTGCGGGTACCGATCCCGTGGAGGGTGCAGCCCTTGCGGTGGCCATTATCTCCGAGGTGCGCCGCCGCGGCGCGCTTTCGGCCGTCACCACCCACTATGCCGAGCTGAAGGCCTTTGCGCTGGATACCAAGGGCGTGCAAAACGCCTCCTGCGAGTTTGATGTTACCACCCTGCGCCCCACCTACCGTCTTGTCATCGGCACACCGGGTAAGTCCAATGCCTTTGCCATTTCGGAGAAGCTGGGGCTGCCCGCCGCCGTCATTGAGGAGGCAAAGAGCCTCATCAGCGCGGAAAACCGCCGCTTTGAGAGCGTGATCGAGCAGCTGGAGGCTGCCCGCGTGGCGGCCGAGCGGGACAGAGATGCCGCCGCCCGCGAGCGCGCCGAGATCGAGGCGCGTCGGCAGGAGCTGCTGCAAGCGGCCGAGCGGGAGCGCAAAAACGCTGAGCGGGAGCTGCAATCGGCAAGGTCCAAGGCCGATGCCCTGGTGCAGAGCGCCAAGGCCTCAAGCGACTATATTTTTGCACAGCTGGAGGAGGTCCGCCGTGCCAGGGAGTCAGAGCGCCTTGGCGAGCGGCTTGACGAGACCCGCCGCGCCGTGCGCGCGCATCTGCGGGAGAATGAGGATCGCTTCAACCCCGTGGAGGAGCGCTCCAACGAGAATTATCAGCTGCCCCGCCCGCTCAAAAAGGGCGATGAGGTCTACCTTGTGGACATCGACAAAAAGGGCGTGCTGATCTCCGATCCCGACCACAGCGGTAATGTGCAGGTGCAGGCGGGCATCATCAAAACGAAATCGCGGGTCGAAAATCTTCGGTTGATCGAAAACGAGCCAACCGTGGGCGGCAAGGGCGAGAGGAAGACCTCCGCCAAGGATTATCGCCTCAACATCTCAAGAGAGTTTCACGATGAGATCGACCTGCGCGGTCAGACGGGTGACGAGGCCTGGTTTATGGTGGATAAGTACTTTGATACCGCCGCCATTGCGGGCTTCCATACGGTTCGCCTGGTGCACGGAAAGGGAACAGGTGCACTTCGCGCGGCACTTTGGAAATACCTCAAGAACGACCGCCGCGTCGCCTCCTTCCGCATTGGCCGTTACGGCGAGGGCGACGGTGGTGTGACCGTGGTGGAGCTGAAATAAGCCCACGGCGATAAATGGGTGTAAAACACAGCCAAATATGTTCTTTTCTTTGTCTTGCCTTTGTGCTAAAATCAAAGAGGAACAACATAGAAAGGAGCGGTTTTTATGAAAGATTTAAAAATGCTTGCCATTGATCTCGGTGCCTCCAGCGGCCGTGGGATCATCGGCTCTTATAACGGAGAGAGGCTGACCCTGCGCGAAAATCACCGCTTTTCCAATGACCCTGTGATGGTATCGGGGCATTTCCGCTGGGATATTCTCCGTATCTACCACGAGATCAAGCAGTCCATCCGTGAAACGGTGCTGTCGGGGGACCGTGTGGCGGGTATGGGCATTGATACCTGGGGCGTGGACTACGGCCTGATCGACAGCCGCGGTCAGCTGCTTTCCAATCCGATGCACTACCGTGACCTGCGTACAAACGGGATGCCTGCGGTAACAGAGGAGAAGCTGCCCTTCCGTGAGCTCTATGAGATCACGGGCATTCAGTCCATCGACTTCAATACGGTCTGGCAGCTGGCTGCCGACCTGCGGGATAACCCCGCGCTGCTGCAGAGCGCAGAGCGGATGCTCTTTATCCCCGATCTGCTCAATTATTTTCTCACGGGCATTGCTGCCAACGAGTACACCATTGCCTCCACGGGCGCGCTTCTTGATGCCCGCAGGAGAAGCACGGCCACCGAGATCTTTGACCGTCTCGGTCTGCCTCGCCTGCTCGGTGACCTGGTAGAGCCCGGCAATCGCCTCGGCCGTCTTTCAGCCGCCGTGAGCGAGGAGCTGGGCGGCGCACAGATGGATGTGATCAATGTCGCCTCGCACGACACCGCCAGCGCCGTGCTTGCCGTACCCGCCAAGGGAGAGGATTTCGTGTATATTTCCAGCGGCACCTGGTCTCTGATGGGCGTGGAGAGAAGTGAGCCCCTGATCAGCGATGAGAGCCGCCGTCTTAACTTCACCAACGAGGGCGGAGCGCTCGGCACCATTCGCGTGCTGAAAAATATTATGGGTCTCTGGATCCTGCAGGAGAGCCGCCGTCAGTGGAAGCGCGAGGGCAAGGACTTCAGCTTTGCCGATCTGCAAACGCTGGCCGAGGCAGAAAAGCCGCTTGTTTCCTTTATCAATCCCGATGACCCCGTATTCGCCACTCCGGGCGATATGCCCAGCCGCATTGTGGAGTACTGCCGCAAAACGGGTCAGCACGTGCCCGAAAACGAGGGACAGATCGTCCGTGTGATCATGGAGAGCCTTGCTATGCGCTATCGCTTCGTGATGGAGGGCATTGCAGCACTTCGTGGCCGTCCCGTCAGTGCCATCCATATCGTGGGCGGCGGCACCAAGGATACCTTCCTTTGCGGCCTTACCGCCAATGCCTGCGGCATTCCCGTGGTGGCAGGTCCCGTGGAGGCCACGGCCATCGGTAACCTTCTGATGCAGTATATTTCCGCAGGTGAGCTGCGCGATCTTGATGAGGCAAGAGAGCTGGTGCGTGCTTCCTTCGAGCCTGATGTCTACACGCCGCAAAAGGACCGCGCTGCCTTTGAGGAGGCCTACGTCCGCTTTCTCACCCTTTGCTGACCGAAGCAGATCTACAAAATACAAAAAATCCTGATTTTTCGCATTTTAGGGCTTTTCAAAAAGGATTTTTTATGTTATAATACTCTTGTTAAAATAAATAGCGGCGGAGGTATGCAATGAAGGAAGCACTTTACGGAGAGCTCAGTGTCATTGGAATGAGCGGCTGTGAGCAGTTCGTATTGCAGGTGGACAATTACTTAAAGGAGTGGCGTCGCCACGGCGGAGAGGAGTCCTTCCTTGCCAAGGCGGAGTGCCCGAGATTCAGCACGGGTGAGGCCAAGGGACTGTTGCACCAATCCCTTCGCGGACACGATGTCTATATCTTTTGTGATCCCTTCAATTACAGCGTGACCTACAATATGTACGGTCAGCAGGTGCCGATGAGCCCCGACGATCATTTTGCCGATCTCAAGCGCGTGATCGCCGCCATTGCGGGCAAAGCACGCCGCGTTTCGGTGATTATGCCGATGCTCTATGAGGGCAGACAGCACAAGCGCTCTCACCGCGAGTCGCTTGACTGCGCGCTGATGCTCAAGGAGCTTGAAATGATGGGCATTCAGAACATCATTACCTTTGACGCGCACGATCCCCGTGTGCAAAATGCCATCCCGCTGTGCGGATTTGATGACGTGCGCCCCACCTACCAGATGATCAAGGCAATGGTGCGCGCCTGCCCCGATATCTCGATCGACAAGGAGGATATGGTCATCATCTCTCCCGACGAGGGTGCAATGGGACGTTGCATGTATTTCTCCTCGATGATGGGTCTTGACATCGGTATGTTCTACAAGCGCCGCAATTACGCCAAGGTCGTCAACGGCCGCAACCCCATTGAGGCGCACGAGTACCTCGGCCGCGACCTGCACGGCAAGGATGCCGTCATCGTGGACGATATGATCTCCTCGGGCGAGTCGCTCATTGACGTGGCCCTTCAGCTGAAGGAAAAGGGTGCCAAGCGCATCTTCTGCTTTGCCACCTTCGGCCTCTTTACCGATGGACTTGAAAAGTTTGATAACGCCTATAAAAACGGCGTGATCAACCGCATCTTCACCACCAATCTGGTGCATCGCTCTCCCGAGCTGCTCTCCAAGGATTGGTATGTGGAGGTCAATATGTGCAAGTACATTGCCTACATCATTGATACCCTCAATCACGATGAGACCATCAGCAACCTTCTCAATCCTGCCAAGCGTATTCATAACCTTTTGGAAAAGCACAAGAGAGAGCTTGGCGGTCAGATGAAGATCAATTTTAATAAAAAGTGAGACAAAAAGCCGTTGCAGCAAAGGAATTCTCTGTAACGGCTTTTCCGTGTGAAAGGAACCCTTTATGAAGAAAAACGAGCTGATCTGCGCGCGCAAAAAAACCTCGATCGGCGGTCAGGCGCTGATGGAGGGCATTATGATGCGCGGTCCTCAAAAAAGCGCTATGGCGGTGCGCCGCCCCAACGGCGAGATCTATTTTGAGGAAGAGGAAAACCAAAAGAAAAAGCGCCCCGCCATCTGCCGCTGGCCCATCATCCGCGGCATTTTCGGGTTTGTGGACTCCATGGTGCTGGGCTATAAATACCTGATGCGCTCTGCCGATATTTATATGGAGGAGCCCGAGAAGGCAGAGGAGAGCGAGGAGGCCGTGGCCGCCGAAGAAGCAACCGAGACCGTGGAGACGGCAAAGGATGCGACCGAGGAAAAGAAGAATGCGCCCAAAAGCGCGGTGGGAAAGGGAACCATGACCGTGGTGATGATCGTGGCCGTGGTGCTTGGTGTGGCCTTGGCGTTCACGCTGTTTTCCTGGCTGCCCAGCCTGCTTTACGAAAAGGTGATCGAGCCGATCTCCTTCTGGCCCGATGACAACCGTTACTTAAAATCGGTGTTTGAGGGGCTTATCAAGGTGGTGGTGATCGTGGCGTATATGGCGCTGGTCTCCCTGATGAAGGATATCCACCGCACCTTTATGTACCACGGAGCCGAGCATAAGACCATTTTCTGCTACGAGAGCGGGCTTCCCCTTACGGTGGAGAATGTGCGCGCCCAGCGCCGCTTCCATCCTCGCTGCGGCAGCTCCTTTATTATGCTGATGATGCTGGTGGGCATTGTGATCGGTCTGTTTATCCCCCCCACCATCCCCGGTGTTAACGAAACGCTTTACACCGTGATCCGCGCCTTTATTAAGGTGCTGCTGCTGCCTGTGGTAATGGGTGTCGGCTATGAGCTTCTGAAGCTGGCGGGTCGCCACGACAACATTCTGACCCGCATCATCTCCGCGCCCGGTATGTGGCTGCAGCGCATCACCGTGCGCGAGCCCACCGATGATATGATCGAGTGTGCCATTATGGCCTTTCAGGCCGTGCTCCCCCCCGACGAGGAGGAGAAAAAGGAATAAAAAAAGCCCTTGCGAACGGTAGGTACTCTTATGGACAGTTTCAAGTTCAGAAGATATAATATCTACAGACAGGAAGAGGACAGAGAATGTTTTTACACTCTCTGTCCTCTTTTCTTGACAAGCACTGCATTTGTGGACACAAATACTACTTTTCGTTATGAGTTATGAGTTAT
>JAZNFZ010000031.1:0-5648 GCA_045576195.1 Eubacteriales bacterium
CCTTTCAAAAATTGACAGTGTGAGGTAACGCGGTGCCGCACATATTAAAAATGATAAAATGATAAGGGGCTTGCTTATGGAACGAAAAGAGGGAAGACTGTGGTCGCACGCGCTGGCCGTGGGAGTTGGCTCGGTGCTGTCAAAGCTTACGGTGTTTTTGCTGCTGCCGCTTTATACCGCGTGCCTCTCGCCCGCCGCATTCGGCACGGTGGATGTCCTCATCAACACCGCCGCCCTGATCGTGCCCATTGTCTCGCTCAATGCACCCGAAACGGTCTTTCGCTTCGTAGCGGGCGGGAAAAGCGAGGGAGAGGTACTGGCCGTCGGTCGCCTGTTGCTCCTTCTTGGCACGGGGGTGCTTTTGCTTCTTTTGCCCATCCTTTCCTTGATCGGGGCACTGCGCCCCTATCTTTTTCTGCTGGTCCTTTATGTGGTAGCCGCAGTTCTGCATAGCTATTATGCACACCTGCTGCGCGCCAGAGGGCAATACGTGCTTTACGCGTTGCAGCAGCTCTTTTGCACACTGCTGATGGTGGCCTTGGCGTTCCTGTTCCTGCCCGTGCTGGGGTTGGGTGAGAGTGGATATTTGCTGGCGATCCTGGTGGCCGATCTGTTGATCGCTCTGATCTTGCTTGGCTATTTTAAAGGGGATCGGGAGGAGGGAGCCTTTGCCGTGGAGAAGAAGCTGCTTCGCTCCATGCTCCGCTATGCCGTTCCGCTCATTCCCACCGCCACACTCTGGCGGATCATTGCGGTGTTTGATCGCTATGTCATACTTTGGTATCACGGCGAGGCCGAGATCGGCCTTTATGCGGCGGCGGGTAAGATCCCGTCGCTGCTCAGCTTTTCGGCAAGCATTTTTCTTGAGGCCTGGCACTATGCGGCCATCCACACAAGAGAGGAGGGACGTGAGCAGCGATTTGAACGCATTTACCGCATTTTCTTGCCCTCGCTGGTGGTCTTTACCCTTGCCCTGATCCTCGGCTCGCACTTTCTGGTGGAGATCCTCTTTTCGGAGAGCTTTTCCGCCGCGCGGCTCTATGTGCCGATCCTTTCGGTGGCCGCCCTTTTCTCGGCGCTTTCCTCCTTCCTCGGCAGCGTGTATGTAGTCAGGCTTCGCACCACCTCCTCGCTGATCACGGCTCTTGTGGGCGCTGTGGCTAATCTGGTGCTGAATTTCTGCTTTATTCCGATGCTCGGTGCAATGGGGGCTGCCATCTCCACCCTTTGCTCTTATGTGATCGTTTTTTTGTGGCGCTCGGCCGATTGCCGCCGTGTTATGCCCTTCAAGCAGCATTTTTTAAGCCTTACTGCCTCGGTGGCCCTTCTGCTTGCCACGGCCCTTCTGATCCACACGGCAACCCCGCCGGCGCTTCTTCTCGGCCTCCTTTCCTTGCTGCCGTTCTGGCGGGAAATCGGGGATATCATTCGCCTTGCTTGTGGCTATGGCAAGAAAATATGGCGAAAAGCCACAAAAAATGTAAATAAATCTTGACAACAGATAAAAAGTGCTTTATAATTCAAATGTATGGATAGAGGTGCAAAATGCAAGAGTCGCACGAAAAACGGTACGGAAAGACCGCGTGCAAAAGGGCATTTTGCCGAAATTCGCAAGCGGGTTCCGCCCTTGCGGGTTGGGATGAGGCAAAATATGTCTCATACTGTCATGTTGGTTTTACCAAGGTGAAGCGCTATCGCCGTCAAGATGCTTTTTTGACCGCGGCAGAGCTCTGCCGCGGTTTTTTTCAAAAAAACAAAATAAAGGAGTTTACTATGAAGAAGAAGACACTCATCAATCTTGTGATTCTTGTGGTCGCTCTCATCGCTGTGGTAGCGCTTTCCGTCACCCTGCGGCAGAGTGATGCGGCCGAGGGTCCCTACTATGCAACCTTTGTGTCCCTGGTCCCGCCGATCATCGCCATTGGTCTTGCGCTGATCACCAAGGAGGTGTTCAGCTCTCTGTTTGTCGGTGTGATCGCGGGCGGTCTGTTCTATGCAGACTTCAATGCCGTCAAGACCATTGATACGGTGGTAAACGACGGTCTCATCACCGCCGTCAAGGATACGGCAGGCATTTTCGCCTTCCTTGTCATTCTCGGCGCCATCGTGGTCCTGCTCAACAAGGCAGGCGGCTCCAAGGCCTTCGGCAAGTGGGCGCAGGCTCATGTAAAAACTCGTGCAGGTGCTATGCTTGCCACCTTTGCGCTCGGTGTGCTGATCTTTGTGGACGACTACTTCAACTGTCTCACCGTGGGCAGCGTGATGATGCCCGTGTCAGACACCCACAAGATCTCCCGCGCAAAGCTGGCGTATGTTATTGATGCTACCGCCGCCCCCATCTGTATGATCGCTCCCGTTTCCTCTTGGGCGGCTGCCGTTTCCGAGTATGTGGCAGACGGCCAGGGCCTTACTTACTTCATCAAGGCCATTCCCTATAACTTCTACTCACTTCTCACCATCGTGTTTGTCATCGCCATCACGCTGATGGGCTTTGATTACGGCAAAATGTCGGGTGTGGAGTTCAAGGCTAAAAACGGCGAGGGTCTCGGCGCTCTTCAGGCAGAGGAGGAGAGCGGCGAGGTGAAAACCTCCGATCGTGCTCGCGTGATCGACCTGGTTCTCCCGATCTGCACTCTCATCGTTTGCTGTGTGGCCGCGCTGATGTATGTCGGCGGCTTCTTCACCGCAGGTGACTATCAGTGGGATCTCATCGGCTCCTTCGGTAACACCGATGCCACCGTGGGTCTGCCTCTCGGCTCGATCGTTGCCCTGATCGTCATCATTGTTTATCTGATGGCTCGGCGCCTCATTGATTTCAAGGGCGCAATGGAGTCGATCCCCAAGGGCTTTGCCGCTATGGTGCCCGCTATCCTGATCCTGACGCTGGCCACCGCCCTGAAGAACACCACCGCGCTGCTCGGCTCCGATGCCTTTGTTGAGGCCATTCTTGAGGACGCAGGTGCGCTGAAGCTCTTCCTGCCCGCCATCATCTTTGTCATTGCTTGCATCCTTGCCTTTGCAACCGGCACCTCCTGGGGTACCTTCGGTATCCTTATTCCCATCGTGCAGGCAGGCATCGGTCTTGACACTGAGCTTGGCGTGATCGCCATGTCCGCATGCCTTGCAGGTGCGGTTTGCGGCGACCACTGCTCGCCCATCTCCGATACCACCATTATGGCATCCGCAGGCGCACAGTGCAACCACGTGGAGCACGTTTCCACCCAGCTGCCTTACGCCGTTACCGTTGCTGTTGTGTCTTTCGTTTCCTACATCATCGCGGGTGTGGTGCAGAGCATTGGCCTTTATTGGTGGGTATCGCTCCCCATCGCCATCGCTTTGATGATCGGTACGCTCTTCGGCATCAAAATGTTCAACGCGCGCAAGAATGCGGTGAAATAAGCCGAAAGGGAAGAAAAATAATTTTCAAAAAATGCAAAAAAGCTCTTGCATTTTGGAAAAAAGTGTGGTATAATATCTCGCGTGTGTGTTTACACGAATATAAGGGTGGTCCGCTGCCAAGCTCTGCATGAACATCCGGATTTTTAAGGAGGCCAAACATGAATTTGATTCAGGCTTTTACAAACGAGCAGTTGAAGACAGAGGTGCCGGTTATTCGTATCGGCGACACCGTTCGCATCCACAACAAGATTGTGGAGGGCACCAAGGAGAGAATCCAGCTTTTCGAGGGTACCGTCATCGCTAAGCACGGCGGCGGCATTTCCGAGACCTTCACCGTAAGACGTGTTTCCTACGGCGTCGGCGTCGAAAAGACCTTCCCCATTCATTCTCCCAACGTTGCCAAGGTAGACGTAGTGCGCGTGGCTAAGGTTCGCCGTGCTAAGCTCTACTATCTGCGTGATCGCGTAGGTAAGGCTTCTAAGGTCAAGGAAAAGATCTGAGCTTCACAAATACAAAAGGCAGTCGCAATGGCGACTCCCTTTTGTATTTTCTTATGTATTACACCGTGAAATCGGCCAAGATGCGTGCGTTGAAGGCATCGCGGTCGGCCGTAGCGGCAACCAGAACCTTATGGGTGTCGTCGAATCCGGCATAAGCTTCGGGGAACCAGACCTTCTTGCCATAGGCGTCGACGTTGAAGGTAAGGCCGCTGGCATAGCCCTCGGTCATCACCACAACGCTGGCAGGCTTCATGCCGCAAAGCGTGGGATCTGCCACGTAGTAGACGACCAGGGGATCGTGCAGAAGCAGGGAGGCCTTGGGGCGATCCTTCTTCCACAGACGGCAAAGCTCGGTGAGATACTTGTGACCGGGCTCGTCACCCTGATATTCCAACAGGTTGTCGTAGAGCGCCTGCTCGCCGATCATCAGATGGGTCACATCGGCACCGAGGCATTCCAGATTGTTGAGGTTGCGGAACATAATGTCGGCGGCCTCCACGTCGCAGATCACGTTCCAGTCGGCATACTGCTTGAAGAAGGCACCGCCCATGATGGCGACCTTGCCGCAGAGATTGAGCGCCTCAGGGTCCTTTTCAATGACACGCGCCATATTGGTGAAGGCACCGATCGGAATAATGATCAGATCCTTGCCGTATTTGTGGCAGGCATCAATGATGAAATCAACGGCGGCATCGGGGTCTGTGCCGTCGGGGGTGTAAATGTCGTTTTCCAGATCGGGGGTATAGTGCGGAACGTGGCGAAGGGGAAGGGAGTTGGGACGGAGGGGAGTGCCGTGACCCACGTAAACGGGTACATTTTCATAGCCCTTACCATACTCCATCAGCAGCTTCTTGGCCATACGCGCGCGATCCATCGTATTGCGAAAGACGGTGGTGACGCCGATGATCTCAAAGCCCTGGCGCATCGCGGCATAAAGGGCGATCGCATCATCGATATCGTCGCCGATATCCATATCCATAATGACTTTTATTTTTTCTGCCATGATGTGTTCTCCTTTTTTGAAAGAGCTGCCGCGGGAAATTCCTGCGGCAGCTTTTGGTTTTTTACTTATAATCAGCCAAGGCGCTTTTCAAGTGCGGCCAGCTCCTCGTACATCGTAGCGGGAACGTGATCGCCGACCTGTGCATAGAATTCCTTGATGTTGGCAATATCCTCTTTCCAGGATGCGGTATCAACCGAGAGAAGATCCTTGATGGTATCAAGGGTGACATCCTCAAGGCCCTCAATGTTGATGTCCTCAGCCTTCGGCACGTAGCCGATGGCGGTCTCGACAGCATCCACCTTGCCCTCGCAGCGAGCGAGGATCCAGAGAAGCACGCGCATATTGTCGCCAAAGCCGGGCCAGATGAAGTGTCCCTCGTCATCGGTGCGGAACCAGTTGACATGGAAGATCATCGGGGGATTGGGGATCTTCTTGCCCATATCAAGCCAATGCTGCCAGTAGTCGCCCATGTTGTAGCCAACAAAGGGACGCATTGCCATAGGATCGCGACGGACCACGCCAACGGCGCCTGCGGCGGCTGCGGTGGTCTCGGAGGCCATGATGGAGCCGACGAAGGAGCCGTGCTGCCAGCCAAAGGACTGGTAAACCAGAGGAGCGGTCTTTGCGCGGCGGCCACCGAAGACGATGGCGGATACGGGAACACCCGAGAGGCTGTTAAACTCGGGAGAAATGCAGGGGCAGTTTGCAGCAAGCGCGGTGAAGCGGGAGTTGGGGTGTGCGCCGCA
>JAZNFZ010000032.1:0-7718 GCA_045576195.1 Eubacteriales bacterium
CCCCTTGGCAGAGCCTTCTGCCAAGGGGCGCCTTCATTTGCTCTCATATTTCGACGGTGCGCTGCCCGTATGCTTTTTGAAGTCGCGGGAGAAGTCGTAAAGGCTTTGGTAGCCGAGCGACTCGGCAATATCGGAAAGCGAGCCGTAGTCGGTTCGCAGCATTTCCTTGGCCTTTTCAATGCGAAGTGCGCGGGCAAAGGCCATGGGCGAGGTGCCCATCACCTCGGCAAACAGCTTGCGGAAATACACCGTCGACATTCCAAGAAGTGCCGCAACGGTATCGTTTTTGATTGGCTCGGTACAGTGCTCGGAGAGGTATTCGATGGCGGGCAGCAATCGCTCCTGCTTTTTGCTTGGGGTGTATTTTTCGTGAGCCGATTGCGCCAAGCGGAGCAAAATGTCATAGGCAATTTTAATACTCTCGATCTCAAATAAGGGCTTCCGCAGACTGCGGATCCGCTCCAACTCCTTAAACTGCTTTAAGATCTGCTCACCGTGCCTTGTGGGGAAGCGGATCGGCTCGTCAAAGGAAAGCTCGCTTTCAAACTCAATGCTGGCATAATGCCCCGATTTGGTGCATTCCCAGTCGTAGGAGCAGCCTCGGGGCAGCACCATGATATGCTGCAGATCCGACAAAAAGTGCTTTTCGCCCACGCGGTAAACCGTCTCCCCCTCATACTTGCACACGATCGCCCACCGTCCACGGTCTTTTTTTCGTGCCGCCGCGCCTGCGGGGTTATAGATCGTGGAGGCAGAATCCACCCTCGTGATAACCAAATGTGACAAAAGATCGGCCTGCATTTTTCGCCCTCCCTTTTTGTTATTCGATTATAGTATAACATATAGTAGCGCTTTGGTCAACGTTTTTTTGTATCAAATTTGACAAACGTAGCAGATTTGATATTTGCAAGGGCAAAGACTCGGAGTAAAATGAAGAAAAAAACAAGAGGAGGATTCTTGTATGATACGCTTGTCACGTCTGCCCGCTCCCGCCCTTGCGGGTGTGGTAAAGGCCAAAAATACTCTTGCCGCCATTGCCGAGATCAAGAACTGCTTCTGTGACGGTGCCACCATGATCGATCTGCACCTGCCGTACCTTGCGCATTCCGACACGGAGAGCCTCAAAAAGATCGTCAGCGCCTCGCGCTTGCCGATCCTTGCCCTCAATTACAGCAAGGTGGGCGACGACGGCGACCTTGATGCTGCCGAGGCGGCGCGTGTGGAGAGCCTGCTGCGCGCCGTCGAGGCGGGTGCCGCGGGCATTGATATGCAGGGCTACACCTTCCACCGCCCCTCCCGCGACGCCTTTTGCGGTGAGAATAAGTATTCCTTTACCCAAAACGCCCCCAAGGAGGTGGTGACCGACACCGCCGTGATCGATAAGCAATGCGCGCTCATCGAGCAGGTGCACCAAAAGGGCGCGGAGGTGCTGCTTTCCTGCCACCCTGCCGTATTTATGAGCTGTGAGCAGGCGGTGGAGCTGGCGCTCTTTTTGGAAAAGCGGAATCCCGACATCATCAAGATCGTGGTAGGCGGCGCCGATACCGAGGAGCAGATGGCTGAGGTCTTTTCCACCATGATCGCCCTGAAAAAGGAGGTCCGCACCCCCGTTTCCTACCACGCCAACGGCAAATGCGGTATGCTGACCAGGATCGTCAATCCCCTGCTCGGCGGCAAGATCGCCTTTTGTGTGGATCGCTATGACGAGGACAGCACCATGGATCAGCTGGATCTTCGCGCCACCGCCGCCATTTTGGAAAACATCAAAAAAATCATGTGAGGTACAAAAAATGAAATTATTTGAAGAACGCACCGCGATGGTAACAGGAGCGGGCAAGAACATCGGCAAGGAGGTCGCCCTCGCGTTTGCGCGGAACGGTGCCAACGTGGTGGTCTGCGACTACAACGAGCAAAACGCCCTTGACGCGGTAAAGGAGATCGAGGCGCTGGGCGTTGGGGCAATGCCCGCCGTTTGCGACGTGCGAGACAGAGAAAAAATTTTTGCCTATGCGGCAGAGGCCGTGGAGCGCTTTGGCAAGATCGATTTTCTGGTCAACAATGCAGGCGGCAGCGCGGGATTGCTCGGTAAGCTGACGCGCTTTGCAGATGCCGAGCCCTCCACCCTTGATTTTGTGATCGACGTAAACCTCAAGGGCTCTATGAACTGCGCGCAGGCGGTGCTGCCCTCGATGATCGCCCAAAAATACGGCAAGATCATCAACATCTCCTCCATCGCCGCCGTTTGCGGTCTTTACGACCGCGTGGACTATGCCGCCGCCAAGGCAGGTATGATCGGCATGGTCAAGGCGCTTGCCATGGAGGTGGGAGAATACAACATCTGTGTCAACGCCATCTCCCCCGGTGCCATTTCGCGCAGCGGCAAAAAAGCGGTGCATATGACCTATATGGGCGAGGAGGGCTTTGGCGGTGTTCCGAAGGATATCGCAGACACGGTGCTTTTCCTCGCGTACCAGGACTACATCACGGGTGAGAATATCGTGGTGGACGGCGGAAGAACGCTGGGCCCCGGCCACCGTTGAAGCACTGTCGCTCTTACCCTTTCCCGCGTGGTCTCTCCCGAGGACTGCACCGAGATCTACGACCGGCTCTGCGACGATCCTCATTTTCCCATGGGAACAGTATTTGATTGGAGGAATTTATGATGAAAAGGATCCGATTAGGCCAGCTTGGCATCGGCCACAATCACGGCGAGGCCAAAATGAAGGCCGCTCGAAAATTCCCCGAGCTCTTTGAGATCGTGGGCTATGCCGAGGAAAACCCCGAATGGACCCGAAAACGGGGAGAGCTCCCGGGCTATGAGGGCCTGCCCCGCATGAGTGTGGAGGAGCTTCTTGAGAGATCCGACGCCATTCTGGTAGAGAGCGACGTTTGGGATCTCACGAAATACGCGCAGATGTGTGTGGATGCGGGCAAGCACATTCATATGGATAAGCCCGCCGGCGGGACTCTTGAGGAATACAAGCACCTGCTTGACACGGCAAAGGAAAAGGAGCTTGTGGTGCAGCTCGGCTATATGTACCGCTACAATCCCGCCGTTCTTGATTGCTTTGAGAGGATCAAGAGGGGCGAGCTCGGCGAGATCTATTCCGTCAATGCCGAAATGAGCACCTTCCACAAGCCCGATTACAAAAGGTGGCTCACCAATTTCGGCGGCGGCATTATGTATATTCTCGGCAGCCACCTGGTCGACCTCATTGTTTATATGCTGGGCGAGCCGAAAAGGATCGTTCCGTTTTTGAAGCATACGGGGCTTGACGGTGTGGATTTTGAGGACAACAATCTGGCCGTGCTCGAATACGACAGGGCGCTGGCGCGCATCTTTGTTTCCTCGGTAGAGGTCAACGGCTACGGCAGACGGCAGCTGATGGTTTCGGGCAGTAAGGGAACCGTAAATATTTGTCCGATGGAGCGCCCGACGGTGATGACCTGGGCGGAGCCCTCCATGGCCAAAAGCCCTTGGTCCGCCGCCTGCGAGCAGGTGCCTGTTGCGGACTTGACAGGCGATTGCCGCTATGATGAAATGATGAAGGACTTTTACGCCTATATGATAGGCACCAAGCAAAATCCTTACACCTACGAGCACGACTATCTGGTGCAAAAGGTGCTTAATGAAATCGTAGGAGGGGTTCGCTTCCATGGCAAGCATATTGATTAAAAACGGCCGTGTGTGGGATGGCGAAGGATTTTGGTATGCCGATGTTCTCACAGACGGGAAACGAATCGCCACAATAGAGCCCGACATTTGCAAAGAAGCCGATTTTATCTACGATGCAACAGGCAAAACGGTGTCGGCGGGTCTTGTGGATGCCCATGTGCATATGCGGGGCATCTCCGGCGAAAGGTACGGCACCCAGGCTGAGATCAGCTGCTTCCCCTTCGGAGTGACCGCCGCTGCCGATGCGGGCGGCGGGCGGGGCGACAAGACTCTGCTTGACTCCTTTATGCTCAAAAACACGGTGTTTGTCGGCGTAAGCTTCCAAAACAACCACGCCGATTTCGGCGAAGCGGAGGCGTTGCTCTCCCGATACGGGAACAAGGCGATCGGCCTCAAGGTCTATTTTGACGCCACAATCTCCGATGTAGCTGACATTACGCCGCTGCGGGAGGTTTG
Organism: Eubacteriales bacterium; assembly: GCA_045576195.1. Taxonomy (GTDB): domain Bacteria; phylum Bacillota; class Clostridia; order Oscillospirales; family CAG-272; genus Firm-07. The sequence goes on from JAZNFZ010000032.1 coordinate 4,133, forward strand.
TGCATACGCCCGCAAGCGTGGGCTTTTGGTGATGGTGCATTGCTCCCATTCTCCCACGCCAATGTCCGACATTCTCAACGTGCTGGGCAAGGGCGACATCCTGACCCACGCCTTTCACGGTGGCGAGAACAACGCCGCTGCGGATGACTTCGGGAGTATGAGGCAAGCACAAGCGCGCGGCGTGGTGATCGACGCGGGGATGGCAGGATACGTTCACACCGACTTTGGCGTGCTTGAAGGGGCGCTGAAGAGCGGTATCGTGCCCGATGTGATCAGCACGGACATCACAAGGGCAAGTGCCTACAAGCGCGGCGGCAGATACGGTATGACGATGTGTATGAATATCGCGGGCACGCTTGGTATGCGCGAGGAGGATATCTTCCGTGCCGTCACGTCAAATCCCGCAAGAGTGCTTGGAAAAGAAGCCGAATGGGGGTATTTGAAAGAGGGCCGCATCGCCGATATTGCCGTGCTTGACGACACAAGCGAGGGCTTTGACCTGACCGACAAGGCGGGAAATCATATCTGCAATACACAAGGCTGGCGCTGCGTCCTGACGGTTTCGGACGGAGATGTCGTCTATAGAAATTGAAAAAGGAGTGAGGAAAATAAAAAAGGCTTTGATTTTGGGCGCTACGGGCGCGATGGGACGCTATCTCGTTCCCGAATTGGTGAATTTGGGCTATGCCGTAACGGGCGTGGGGCTGGAGGAGGCCGCGCCGTGGTCGGTGGAGGCCACCTATGTAAGGGGGAATGCCTTTGATAAGAACTTCCTTACCGAGCTGCTGCAGGAGAAATTCGACGGCATCGTCAACTTTATGGACTATGGAAAATATGCTTTTTCGGATTATTACAAGCTGTTTTTAGAGAATACCGATCACTACCTCTTTCTCTCCTCCTGCCGCGTCTATGACGACAAGGAGCAGCCCATCAAGGAGACCTCCCCGAGACTCTGGGACAGCTCCGAGGACGAGGTGCTGAGGGCCTCGCACGACTACTGCATCTACAAGGCGCAGGACGAGGATCTTCTCACCGCCTCCCCCTATCATAACTGGACGGTCGTGCGCCCCGCCACCACCTTCTCCACTATGCGCCTTCAGCTGGTCACATTGGAATTCAAAAACAGCGTTGCCCGCGCCCTGATGGGCAAAAAGGTGGTTCTTCCCATAGAGGCGAAGGACAAACCCGCCACACTTTCCTGGGGCGGTGACGTGGCAAAAATGATCGCACGTATTTTGTTCAAGGCTCAAGCGAAGCGCGAGGTTTACAACGTCTGCTCCGCTGAGCACAGAACGTGGGAGGAGATCGCCGCATACTACCGCGACCTTGTGGGTCTTGAGGCGGTTTGGGTGGACAAGGAGGATTACCTGAAGATCCTCAGCCCCGAGGGAAAGATCAACGTGCGCTGGCAGTTGGAATACGCAAGACTCTTCCGCCGCATCACCGATAACTCCAAGGTGCTGGCGCTGACGGGTCTGAAGCAGGAGGATATGATGCCGATGTATGATGGCTTGAAGCTGGAGATCGGCAACATCCCCAAGGATTATGTCCCCATTGATACCGAGGTGGGACTTCGTATGGATGAATACCTGAAAAACCATAATTTGTGAGGAAATCAAATGAAAGCTATACTTGTGGACGAAAACAAAAATCTTGTGTGGTCGGATGTGCCCGATCCCGTAATCGGTGACGATGAGGTTCTCGTGAAAATTCACGCGGCGGCACTCAACCGCGCCGACCTGCTGCAGCGGCAGGGCAAATACCCCTCGCCCGCAGGCTGCCCCGAGTGGATGGGGCTTGAGATCGCGGGCGTGATCGAAAAAATCGGCCCCAACGTAACCGATTGGCAGGTGGGCGACCGCGTTTGCGCCCTGCTTGGCGGCGGCGGCTATGCCGAATATGTGGCCGTCAAGCACGATATGCTGATGCCCGTGCCGAGGGGCCTTTCCATGGCAGAGGCGGCATCCCTGCCCGAGGCCTATGCCACCTCCTATCTCAACCTCTTTATGGAAGGGCATCTTGAGGCGGGGCAGACCGCCTTTATCCCCGCGGGTGCCAGCGGACTTGCCTCGGTGGCCATTCCTATGGCAAAGGCCTTTGGTGCAAGGGTGATCACCTCGGTGCTCTCTTGCGAGATCGCCGAGAAGATAAAGCCCCTCGGCGCGGATGTGATCATCAATTCGAGCAAGGAAAGGGTGGAGGACGTGCTTGAAAACGAGGAGAAAAGCGGCACCCCCGTGGCCGTTTCCATGGACTGCCTCTCGGGCGAGACGCTGGGCAAGAGCCTGCCCTTTATGGCGCGGGGCGGCTATTGGGTCGTGATTTCGACCCTTGCGGGCATTGAGACCACCGTGCAGCTTCGCCCGCTGCTCACCAAGGGTCTGCACCTTGTGGGCAGTATGCTTCGCAACCGCACGCCCGCCTTCAAGGCATACATTCTCTCCGAGCTTGTTAAAAACGTCTGGCCGAGGATCGAGGACGGCACCATCAAGCCCTCGATCTACCGCATTCTTCCCATCACCGAAGCAGAGGCGGCACACGCGATCCTCGAGCGCGGTGAAAATGTGGGAAAGGTCGTTTTGAGTGTGTGCGATGAATAAGAACAAAACTCTTTTGTTGGCGCTTCTGACCATGCTTTTGTGGGGCTCTCTTTTCCCCATGGTCAAGCTGGGCTTCTCGGTGTACGGCATCAAAAGCACCGCCGACATCCTGCTTTTTGCGGGGGTGCGCTTCGCGATCTGCGGCGGGGTGATCTGCATCTTTGCTGCCATAAAAAGTCCAACATCTTACAGGACGGTATCAAAATCATCCGTCGCTCCCATCCTTCTCTCGGGGCTTTTTGCCATCATTCTGCACTATGGCTTCACCTACCTTGGGCTTGAGATGACCGATAGCTCCAAAACCGCGCTGATCAAGCAGATCGGAGCACTGCTTTATGTCTGCTTCTCCTTTCTCTTCGTCAGGGAGGATCGCCCCACGCCCCAAAAAATAGCGGCGGCGATGATCGGATTTCTCGGCATTGCCGTGCTTAACCTCGACAGCAAGGGATTCTCCTTCTCGGTGGGGGATCTGCTGATCCTCGCTGCCTCCTTTTGCACGGTCTTCTCCAACGTCATCAGCAAAAAGGTGTTTGCAAGGGTCCCTCCCGTCACCGCCACGGGCATCTCGCAGCTCTTCGGAGGCGCTGTTTTGCTCCTGGTCGGCAAATTAATGGGCGGACGGGTGCAGTTTTTCGGCACCGGCTCAATTTGGGTCATGGTCTACATCTGCGCCGCATCGGCGGTGAGCTATTGCATCTGGTACGGCATCGTCAAAAACGGCGAGCTCTCTCGCCTCTTTATCATCAAGTTCGCCGAGCCCGTGTTTGCTTGCATCTTCGGTGCGCTGATCCTGCAGGAGAACATTCTAAAGATCCAATATCTTATTGCCTTTCTGCTGATCAGCGGCGGCATCGTGCTCTCGGGCATCAAGCCGCACAGCCGCAAAAAGCAAGGTTAAAACGCATACCGTTACGGCACAAATAAAAAAAATCGCCCTCCCAAGTCGGAGGCCAAGCGGTCTTAGGAAGTCAAGACCTGATAACAAC
>JAZNFZ010000033.1:0-7260 GCA_045576195.1 Eubacteriales bacterium
GGCTCTTTTTTGCCGTCGCGTCTTACGGGGCGAGAACCCACTGTTTTGCTTGCAAAACGGGCGGGAAGAACGCCTGTACCGCTTGCGGCGGCGGTGTTCAGCCGCCGAGGCGTTCTGTTTTACTCGGGCGTTTTGCGCCCGAGTTGGACGAGCCCCGTCACTCGTTTTTGAAGCCGCCGCGCGGCTTCAAAATGACGAGCCCCGTAATCCGCTCCGCCGTTCAGCCGCCGAGGCGTTCTGTTTTATTTGCCGCAGGCGAATTGAACGAGCCCCCGTAATCCGCTCCTTTTGTCGCCGTACCGCACCTTCTTGACACGGTATTTCCTATGTGATACAATGAGAACAGAAATTTCAGGGGAGGCGCGGAGCATGGAGCATGTGGTAAAGCATCTGTATTTGAAGCACGATGGCGAAGAATTTTTTACCGTTATACTGCTGCCGCGGGGGGAGGGCAAATTCCCTGTGGTGATCTGCCGCTCACCCTACGTCAAAAGCGCGGAGGAGCTGCCCGAGGCAGAGGTCGCTTTCGGATACTATGAAAAAATGAAGCATTGGCTTGAGCGGGGTTATGCCGTGCTGTTTCAGCATTGCCGTGGGCAGGGAAAAAGCACGGGGGCCTTTGTGCCGTATATCTATGAGCGCGAGGATGGGTTGGCACTGCGGGAATGGGTAAGGGAGCAACCCTTTTACAACGGCGAGCTGTTTTTGCTCGGTGCCAGCTATACGGCCTCTCTTCATTATGCAACAGCACCGTTTGAGGGAGATGTGAAGGGTGCCGTGTTTGAGGTTCAGGACAGCGAGCGCTATCGCCTTTGGTATCGGAACGGACAGATGCGAAGGGGGCATGCCAATTGGCATTTTGGCCTGTATAAGGCGAAATGCGGCATTGAGAAATGCTTTGATACAGAATCCTTTTCAGAGCTGCCGCTGGAGGGCCTTTCGGAGAGAGCGCTTGGCGAGCGTGCGGAGGATTTTGAGCAAATGCTTGCCGCACCGTCTGCCTCACACGGATTCTGGAGCACGCGCCTTGGTGGGTGCGAGACGCGGGATGCCGTGACCCGCGCGGAGATCCCGATCCTGCTGACCACGGGGTACAATGATTTTTACGTTGGCGGTGTTTTTCGCATGTGGGACGAAATGAGCGAGCAGACCAGAAGAAAAAGCGCTCTGCTTGTCTCGCCGTATCATCACGGAGATAGCTACCATAAGGAGTATGGTGTGCCGTTTCGGGACGGGAAGAGAGAGCAATTTTTTGGCAAGGATTATCCGATTGCCTGGTTTGATCATATTAGAACGGGGAGCCTCCTCCCCTTTGAAAAAGGGGTCGTGACCTACTATCGCACCTTTGAGGAGCGGTGGGAGGGCGATTTTTATAAAATACCCACAAGGCCGCTCACGCTTTCGCTTGGCCGTGGCAAGCTGACCTTTTCCTATGACCCTGCAAGCCCGCCCGCCTTTCGCGGCGAGGGACTTTTGGCTGAGGAGCTTGCGGGCAGAGCAGACGTGGTGAGCATCTTCACCCCACCATTTGAAAGGGATGCTTTCATCAAGGGGCAAATGCGGGTCAGCCTTGCGGTGGAGTCCGATTGTAGGGACACCTCCTTCTACGTCCGTATCAGCATAAAAAAGCAGGCATATACCTATGTGCTTCGCCACGATATCACCTCTCTTTGCCATCAGCTGGGTGACTATACGGCAGGGGATGTGGTTGAGCTTTCGTTTTGCTTTGACGAATATGCCTTCCTTGTGAAGGAGGGCGAGTGCCTGCAGATCGATATTTCCGCGACCGACCAAAGCACCTATGTCTGTCACACAAATAAAAAGGGGGCGTATGCCCTGCAAGCAGATACGGTCAAGGCGAACAACAAAATATATCTCGACAGATCGTGGTTGATCCTTCCCGTGGAGGAGAAGTAAAGGGGCGGCTTGCAAAGGGAGCGCAATGAGAAGCGAAAATGCGCTATGGGCGAGGGGCAAGCATGCCCCTCGCTTTTTTGTGAGCCTATGCCGTCTTTTTGCTTGACAGACGGGGGGCAAAATGTTACAATGTGAGAGAGGTGATGAATGTGTCCTGCAAGGAATTGTTTGATCAGGTCGATAACCTTTACCACACCTATCTTTCGGTGTGGGAGGATGTTTGCAATATTGAAAGCCCCACCGAACATAAGGCAGGGGTGGACGCCGTAGGGGCGTATGTTGCCGATTGGGCGCGCGCTCGCGGCTTTGCCGTTGAGGTGCTTGAGCAGCCCGTGGTGGGCAACGTGGTGGCCGTTACCATGAATGCCGATGTCGATGCCGCCCCTCTTACCTTGTCGGGACATATGGATACCGTGTATCCCGTGGGCTCCTTTGGCACACCGGCGGTGCGCCGCGATGGGGAGCGGATCTACGGCCCCGGGGTGGTGGACTGCAAGGGCGGCATTGTGGCGGCTATGCTTGCCATGGATGCCCTATCACGGTGTGAGTTTCGCGCAAGGCCCGTGCAGCTTTTGCTGCAAAGCGATGAGGAAAACGGCAGTAGAATGAGTGGCAAGGCCACCATCCGCGCCATCTGCGAAAAGGCCAAGGATGCGGTGGCATTTCTCAATCTGGAGGGGCACACCAAGGGCGAGGCCTGCTTGGAGCGAAAGGGAATTGTTACCTTCCGTTTTGCCATCACGGGCAAGGAGGCGCACGCCTCACAGTGCGCCACCGCGGGGGCAAATGCCATTCTGGAGGCCGCACACAAGGTGATTGAAATGGAAAAGCTGAAGGATGAATGGGGGCTGACCTGCAGCTGCGGCGTGATCACGGGCGGCACCGTTCCCAATACCGTCGCGGGACGGTGTGAGTTTTTGGCAAATGTGCGCTACCTGACCGCAGAGCAGCTGACCTGGGTGCGCGACTATGCCGCGCGCGTGGCAGACACGGCTTTTGTCCCCGGGTGCAGCTGTGAGCTTTCCGAGTCAAGCTTCCGCCTTGCGATGGAGCGCTGTGACCGAAATCTGGCTCTGCTTGATCGGGTCAACCGCATTTTTGACGAATGCGGGCTCCCCGTGCTGACGGCCTCGCGCCGCAAGGGTGGGTCTGATGCGGCGGATGTCACTGCCTTCGGCATTCCGTGTCTTGACAACCTCGGCGCCGCGGGGGGAAAAATACATTCCGGGAATGAATATGCAAACCTTGAATCTCTGCGGGATTCGGCGCGGAGAATTGTAGCGATAGCAAAGGGAATTTAACACCGTTTGGTGGGTAAAATGAGAAAATGATGCAGCCCTGAAATGCTGCCGCAAGGCCGCGGTGCAGGGTGCACCCTTGATTGTGAGAAAGAAGAAATAAAATGTATACAACCTTTATCTATGCCATAGAGGCGGTTTTTCCCCTTGTGTTGACCATTATGCTCGGCTATTTGTTCCGAAGGGTCGGCTTCTTCACCGAGCATTTTCTGTCGGTGGGGTATCGCTTTTCCTTCCGCGTGGCGCTGCCCTGCATGCTGTTTTGCAGCGTTTATACCATCAGTGGCTTTGATGCCATCGATTTTCGCACCGTTCTTTATGCGGTGGTCGCTGTCGTTGTCCTGTTCCTGCTGGGAACGGCAGCCGCGCTGGTCCTGATCCCCGACCGCGCCCAGCGCGGTGTGGTGGTGCAGTCCTTTTTTCGCTCCAACAGCGCCATTGTCGGCATTTCGCTGACCGCCTCGCTGGGCGGCACGGAGGCGGTGCAGTGTATGGCGGTGATCACCGCCTTTACCATCCCTCTCTTTAACGTGCTGGCTGTGATCGCCCTTACCGTGTTCAAGGACGAGGGGGGCGAGGGCAAGCGAGGACTTCGCTCCGTCAATTTCAAAAAGATCGGCCTCAATATTTTGAAAAATCCCCTGATCATTGCCATTTTTGCGGGTCTCTTGTGTGTTTTGCTCCGTCGCCTGCTTCCCCAAACGCCGACGGGCGAGCCCGTGTTCCTGCTTTCCCGACAGCTGCGGGTGATCTACGCGGTGATTGAGAGCCTTGGGGAGATCGCCACGCCCTTTATGCTTCTGATGCTGGGCGGTCAATTTACCTTTACGGCCACAAAGGGTATGAAAAAACAGATTCTCGTGGGCACGGTGGGTAGAATTTTGCTCGCGCCCGTGCTTGCCATCGGCGTGGGCGCCTTGCTCTCCCGATTGGGCGTGCTTGACCTGGGGCACGCAGAATATGCCTCCTTCATCGCTCTGTTTGCCTCGCCTATTGCGGTCTCCTCCGCGATTATGGCAAGAGAGATGGGCAACGACAGCGAGCTTGCAGGGCAGCTGGTGGTCTTTACCAGCGTAGGCTCCACGCTGACACTGTTTCTCTTTTCCTTTGTTTTTCGTCTGCTCCATCTGCTGTGAGGCGACACAGGGGTGCTTTTATTGGAAGAAAATCAAGAAAGGGCAATGAATGGTATGAGTTATATCGATTTGCATACACACACGAGCTTTTCCGATGCCGAGGTGTCGTTGGAGGAAACGCTGCAGCTTGCCGAGGGTCTTGGACTCTCCTTGCTTTCGGTGACTGATCACGATATGGTGGACGCCTACGCCCACCTCCCCGCAGTGCGCCACCTTTATCACGGCAAGATTCTTCCCGGCGTTGAGCTTTCCGCCGCCTTTGACGGTGGTTTTATCGAGGTGCTGGGCTACGGCATTGATATTGAGGCCATGCGCCGAGAGATCAAGAGTCGCTACCTTACACGGTATGAAAAGCACGTGCTGGAGTCGAAAATCGAAACCGAGACATTGCTCAAAAAGGGTGTTGTGCTGGATCTCGATTTTGTGCACAGGCTGACAGAATCCCCCGACACGATGTATGATCCGCAGCATAAATCCTGCCGCGACCTGCTGCTTCACGAGCTGAAAAGTCACCCCGAAAATGCGCGGTTTTTTGGGAGTGAGGCAGAGTTTGCGACCCTTAATCACAAGATATTTTCTCGCAACTATCTCTACGATCTGCAAAGCCCGCTGGCGTGCGATCTGTCACCGCTTTACCCCTCCGTGGAGGAGGTTGTCGGGATGATCTCACGGTGCGGCGGCTTGTCCTTCCTCGCGCATCTGTATGTGTACCCGGAGGATGTGCGGGCCGAGCTTGACCGCATTGTGGCATTTGGCCTTGATGGCATTGAGTGTGCCTATGGCACCTTTACCCCCGAGCAGGGGCGATTTTTGAGCGATTATTGCGATCAAAAGGGCCTTCTGAAATGCGGTGGCAGCGACCATCACGGATGCGTGATGCGCCCCGAAAATCTTATGGGGCGCTCGATGGGCGCGCCCATCGAGCTCGCACTGATCGAGCCCTGGCTCCCCCGCGTGGAACAAAGTCTGCTTTGACCGTCCGATAAAGTGCCGATAAAGCTTGCGATTTTCGCAATCCATGATCCTCTTTGGAGTGTGCAGCCCCGTGATCCTTCCGGCATTGCCATTGGCAGGAGGCTGACCGTCCTTGGTGTGCTGCTGCCCGTCAAAAAATAAAGAAACGGAGAGAGAAAATGCGTAAAAATTTTGGAGCAAAAACCTGGCTTTACCCTATGCCCGTGCTGATCATCGGCACCTATGACGAAAACGGCGTGCCCAACGCGATGAACGCGGCCTGGGGCGGTATTTATGACACCAATCAGGTGGTGATCAGCCTGGCAGACGACCACAAGACCACGGAGAATATCAAAAAAACGGGCGCGTTTACGGTCAGCTTTGCCACCGCATCAACGGTGGTGCCCTGCGACTATGTCGGCATCGTTTCTGCCAACAAGGTGCCCGATAAGCTGGCACGGGCAGGCTTTCACACCACGGCGAGCGAGTTTGTCAATGCCCCCATCATCGACGAGCAGCCCATGACGGTGGAGTGCAGGCTGCTGAAGTTCAACGAGGACGGCATTTGCATTGGCGAGATCGTCAATGTCTCTGCCGACGACAGCATTCTTGACGGGGAGGGCAGGATCGATGCGAAAAGGCTGGATCCCCTCATCTACGACGGTGTTACGCATGATTATTGGCGCTTTGGCGAGAGGGTGGGCAAGGCATTTTCGGACGGAAAAAGGCTGAAATGAAGGGGCTTGACGGGCTCGGCCAAATGTCTTTCGCAACCACAACGCGAGGATCACATTTACCCCCAAAACGGTAAGCGTTTCGTCGCATTTGATAAGGAGAGGAAATGAGAAAATATCTTTTGCCCGAAAAGGGAGAGTTTTATAAGGCAAACCTTCACAGCCATTCTGCGCTGTCTGACGGAAGGCAGACCCCCGAGGAGATGAAGCGGCTTTACAAGGAGAATGGCTATTCGATTCTCGCGATCTCCGATCATGACTTTTTGCATGCGCACAACGACCTTACTGAGGAAGATTTTCTGCTGCTCACGGCGTATGAGATCAGCATTCGCGACTACGATTCGAAAACCCCGCACGCCTGGCGCAAGGTGATGGATCTCAATCTTTTTGCGAAGGACCCCGAGCAGAATGTAATGATCGGCTTCCATCCCGAAACCGTGGAGTGGCTGGTGGAGCTCGGGAAGATCACACAGGAGGATGTGGATCGCGTGACATACGCAGGCGGACTGCGGGAGCTGCACTATTCGCCTGCCATCATCAACGATATCATTCGTTGTGCCAATGACAACGGCTATCTTGTTTCGCTCAATCATCCGTCGTGGTCGCTGATCAATTACAGCGATTACTCCCGTTATGAGGGGGCATGGGCGGTGGAGGTCTACAACAACGCCTGCGCGTGGCAGGGACTTCCCGACAGCGAGCATGTGTTTGAGGAGATGCTGCGGCAGGGCAAGCGCATTTTTGCCACGGCCACCGATGACAACCACTCTGCGACCACTGCGCTCGGCGGCTTTACCATGATCAAGTCGGAGCGTTTGGATTATACCTCGATCATTCATGCTATGGAACGGGGTGAGTTTTACGCCTCAAACGGGCCCGAGATCACGGAGCTGTACTACGAGGATGGCAGAGTACATATTGCTTGCAGCCCCGCCCAAAAGATCTCGCTTCTCACCATCGGCAGAAAGGGGCAAGCCCGATTTGCCGGGGAGGGGGAGCTTTTGACGAGCGCTGATTTTGAGATCGATCCCGAGCTTTACGGCTATCTCCGCCTCCGCGTGACCGATGCGGACGGCAACCACGCGTGGACGAATGCTTATTACGTCGACGAGCTGATAGAAAATGCAACCGCTCTGCGCGCGCTTCCTGCGGACGAGCATTGAACCATAGAAAAGGGCACGGCATTAGGGTGTTCCCCTAAAGGACAGTTTTCAAAAATAC
>JAZNFZ010000034.1:0-15737 GCA_045576195.1 Eubacteriales bacterium
TCAATTCAGCTATATGAGCAAAGGCAGCTAAACATCAATACCGCACCGGCAAACAAACTGCTTAGATTATCAAGAGTATTAGGCTGTTCAATAGAGGATCTGCTCGAAGTAGAAGAGTAAGTAATCAATCAAAAATTGATATGCAGTAAGCAAAGAAAAAACATCGAAGGGAGAAAACATGATAAAAGTAGTTTATTTTGATGATCAATCAGCAACCGATTATTTGTATATATACGATGGTGGTGCAAAAATCCAAACCTCCGATAAGGTTAAAGAAAAAAGCGGAGAGATTGCAAATAAAACATCTGCAGGGCTTTTTGCTAAGTTGTCTTGGCTGCCTTTTTTCGGAGGAGATGCATCAACTGAAGTAGATACCAAACTTGGGCAAAAGAGTAGTTCGCTAATAAGAACCACCTTGTCCAACACGGTGCTTACTGATTTCTTGGAAAAAATCAAGAAGGACGATAAAAGAATATTGAAATTTTCGAATTATACGGTTAAGGCATATAAAAATTCGATTGCATATTTAAAAATGTTTACGCCGTATTTGATTATGACAAAGTCTGACATAGAGTCGGAAGGAATAACTTTTGATGCTTCAAAAATGGATGAAGCATTTAAAAGCGGAAAAGGTTACTATGAAATGGTAGCATCGAACGGAGAAAAAACCTCGGTTTTTAGATTTAATATTGAGGCATTTCGTAATAACTATGGCATAGCAGATTTGACTAAAATGAATTTGGTCTACTATGGTGTACATGTTGGAAAGGTTGATATTTCTTTATTGGATATAAGCAATGAATTCAATGGCGAGAAAATAACAACAATTACTTCTGCTTTTGACATCGAGGAAAATACTGATGAGAAGGAAGTTGTAGACGTGTACGATATTATGTTAGCAGGTGTGGAAGTATGAATAGTATTCTCATATACTACGGCCCCAAAAAAGGATTCAAAAAAGCGATTCCAAACGCCAATAAAAGTTTATCAGAAATTGTCGCAGAACACGACAATCAGGCAAAAGTGATAAAGCATGTGTTTCTCAAAGAAGGGGAAGAGATACAAGATGTTCCTATAACGAAAAAAAGGCACAAAGATGTAGTAGCATATTCAGAACAATATGCTGGTATAACAGAAAGCGCAGTTCAAAGCTTTTTGAGCGTATTGGATAGTTACGAAATACAGAATTTGTATCTTCAAAATCCGCCGTTACAAATCAAACTTCAACTGCAACAAGCTTATCCGGATATTATTACAGAAAAGCATTTTTCTTATAAAAAGTTATCAGAAAAAATGTTGTTGGATATAAATGAGAAGTTTGACGAAACAATAATAGGCCAGGAAAAGGTTAAGAGTCGCTTGTTAGCAGCTCTTTATCCTTTGTTGAAAAAAGAGAGAAACAGGAAACCTATTGTTCTAATGTTTTATGGAAAATCGGGAGTAGGAAAAACTGAAACCGCTAAATTTATTAGCAAAATTTTGGGACAAGCATTATTCCGAAAGCAATTTTCTATGTTTCATAGTGGTGAATTTCAGTCCTACTTATTTGGCGGTTCACACTCTCAAGCATCATTTGCACGAGATTTGCTTGAAAGAGAGTCTAATGTACTGTTGCTTGATGAGTTTGATAAGCCTCATCCTGTTTTTCATAGTGCTTTTTATCAAATGTTTGATGAGGGCATATTTGAGGATAAAAACTATAGGCTTTCTTTGTACAACTCAATCATTATTTGTACATCCAATTATTCAACCGAAGATGAAATACGACAAAATTTGGGTGATCCAATTTTTTATCGATTTGATAAATTTATAAAGTTTGATGACCTGTCAACGGAAGCAATATGTAGAATTATCGATATGCAGTTGGAAAGTAAATGTTCTGAATTATCGGAAGAAGAATTGAAGATTGTAGAACCGGAGTATATTTCTGCAAAGGTCAAGAGTGTAGCATCTAGAATCGAAAATGTTAGGCAAATAGCCAAAATAATTGAGGAATATATTGGGATGCGGTTGGTTAATGCGTTGATTGATACCAAAGCAGCAGAAGAATTGAGCTGATGGGAGGTTTAGTATGTTTGCAATAAAAAGTTTGCTAATTACCGACAAAGAAAGAGAAATCTTGAATGTTACACTCTTGGATGAATCTTCGGAAAAAACCAAACAGGATAATTATGTATCTCTTATTCTCGGTGAAAATGGAGTAGGAAAGAGCTTTTTACTCAAGTCGATTATTGATGTATTTTTGTACTTGGACAACGCAAAGACTTACAAAAGAAAACCCAAATATCAATACCAACATTTTACTATTGAGTACATCATTGATAATGATAACTATTATGTATATCGTGAATCTGGCTCAAATATCGTGGCTAAAAAGAACGGACAAGAAATAAATCATAAAGATATTATACTTCCAAATAAAATTTTGGCTATTGCCTTTATGGTTAATGATAAATTCCAGTTTTCGAATTACGAGGATGGAATATACGCATACCATGGTGTTAGATCATCCACCAACTCAACATATACGAGCTCCATTACAAGAAATATAACATTTGATTTGATAGAATGTATACGGAATGGACTGTTAAGTCAAGTTGAAAATGTATTAACTATTCTTCAATTTGAACCAATAATTAAGTTCTGTTTTAATAATACTAAAAAAACGATTATCATTGACCTTAGAGATGATTATAATGGTCAGTTCGCAAAGTATGAATTAAACAAATATGATTATCCCACTGTTTATTTTTCGAAAAATAATAGGGAGTTTTCGTTCGACTCGTGTAGTTCGGGTGAAAAACATATGTTGTTTGCTTTTTTGGGCATAATGAGCCGCGTTATGGATTCCTCGCTTATACTTATAGACGAACCAGAAATTAGTTTGCACCCAGAGTGGCAACTAAAATATATCTCCACATTGGAGAAGCTTTTTTCAAGTTTCAAAAACTGTTGTTTTATATTGGCTAGCCATTCACACTATTTTGTATCTGAACTGAAATCAAAGTCATCCTCAATTGTGGTTTTACGGTCGGGTGAGACCAATTCACCTCAAGCAGAAATCATTCCGTATGATACTTATGCTTGGTCGGCAGAGAATATTATTTACAATGTCTTTGGAATAAGAACAACAAGAAATTATTATTTTGAGTCGGATTTATCATATTTGATTTTGTCCTTACAAGATTATGATGGAAGTGCAGAAAAAAGAGAGAGCATTGAAATGCAAATAGATAAGCTGAAAAAGTATGTGTTTGGTGCAAATGATCCTCTAAATGTATTGCTGAAAGATGCAGAAGGAAAGATAAAATGCTGAAAAAACTAGATGAAATAGTAATAGAGGAAGAACTATTAGATTCTGTAAAAGCATATAACGTTCCAGGCGGATGGGATGAAAAAGACATCGCGGTGTCTAATTTCAAAACAATAATGAAACAGAGGCTGTATATAAATCAAAAGGGCAAATGTGCTTATTGTGGACTTCCATTAGATACACGAAATCCAGAAATGGATCATATTGCTCCGAAAGGTGGGCCTAAACGTCCCAAACACACTGAATGCATATTTGAGCCATTGAATTTGGTATATGCGTGCCATAACTGTAATTCGCCTGAGTGCAAAGGGCAAAATGATGTTGTGCTTTCTAAACATACCTCGGGATATAGATACTGGTCTTTTAAGATAGTTCACCCATATTTAGATGATCCTCGTGATTTTTTTGAATGCAGTGACGAGGGAACAATTATTCTTTTGCCTAAAAAGGGCACTGATAAGCAACACAGAGAAAAAGCAGATTTCACATTAGAACTTTTTAATCTTCGGACAGAAGCAAAACTTCTTGAAATTGCAAAGCAAATTGCTTTTGAACAAAATCCAATCAATGTACAGGAATTAGTATTGCAAATAAGTACATATAGGCCGTAAACATACTCATACGAGATTAGTTTGCGCAAGATTAAGCGTTATTTTATTCCCAAGTGGTCAAACATGTGGTCAAAGGCGAAAAATGGGCTTGTTCAACCCTCGAAGCAGGGAAGAACAAGCCCATTATATTTGTTGCGAAAACGCGAGATTTCGCGAGGATTTGCGAGAAAACAAAAGAAAATCGGAGGTTCGGTTGAACCTCCGATTTTGGTCTGAGTGACAAGACTTGAACTTGCGGCCTCTACCACCCCAAGGTAGCGCGCTACCAGCTGCGCCACACCCAGATCTATGCGACCCATATATATTAACACAAAGAGTGGGAATTGTCAATACTTTTTTTGAAAAAAATAAAAATTTGGCCAAAAAACGAAAAAAGGGGGAAGGAGGGGGCTGCGCGGGTGGAGCGGCTCCCACTTTTTTCGCGTTGGTTTATTTTGTTCTTGCCAAAGCGGCATTTTTCCTGTATAATAAAAATAACATTTGGCGATCCCCCAAGAACCAAGCAAAAGGAGGTACTTTCATGCTTGAAATTCGAGGCCTTACAAAAATCTATCATTCCAAAACGGGTGAGTCGGTGCGGGCGCTGGACGGCGTCAGCATCTCCTTCCCCGAAACGGGAATGGTCTTTATCCTCGGCAAATCGGGTAGCGGCAAATCCACCCTGCTCAATGTGATGGGCGGTCTTGACAGCTATGACGAGGGCGAATTTATCATCAAGGGCAAATCCTCAAAGGAGTTTGTGGGCTCTGATTTTGACGCCTATCGCAACACCTTTATCGGCTTTATTTTCCAAGAGTATAATATTTTAGACGACTTTACGGTGGGTGCCAACATCGGTCTTGCGCTTGAGCTGCAGGGGCAGAAGGCAGATCCTGAAAAGATCAACCGCATTCTGCAGCAGGTGGAGCTGCTCAACTACGCCAACCGCAAGCCCAACGAGCTCTCGGGCGGTCAGAAGCAGCGTATTGCCATCGCGCGTGCGCTGGTCAAGGATCCCCAGATCATCATGGCAGACGAGCCCACGGGCGCGCTGGATTCCAACACGGGCAAGCAGATTTTTGACACCCTTAAGGCACTTTCCAAGGATAAGCTGGTGCTGGTGGTCTCCCACGACAGAGATTTTGCCGAGCGCTATGCCGACCGTATCATTGAGCTTGCCGACGGCCGCATTGTTGAGGACGTGACCAAGCACGCGCACACGGCGGAGCGGATCAGCGACGGCGTTCACCGCCTCAACGACAATATGCTCCGCATTGAGGGTGGCTATCGGCTGACGGCCAAGGATCTCGATATGATCAATGCCTACCTGGCAAAGGCCTCGGGTGATGTGCTGCTTTCGGGCGATGGCCGCATCAACGAGGAGCTGCGCTCTGCCGCTGGTATCTCGAAGGATGGCTCCACCACGGTCTTTGAGGGAACGGTGGCCGAGCGCGACGTGAAGCTGAAGCAATACGAAAAGAAGGACGCGCACTTCATCCGCTCTCGCTTGCCCATGAAAAACGCTGTCAAAATGGGTGCCTCGGGCCTGAAGCACAAAAAGTTCCGCCTGGTGATGACGGTCCTTCTCTCTTTCATCGCGTTTGCCATGTTTGGCCTTACCAGCACGGTTGCGGCGTATGAGAGCATCTCCGCCGCCACCTCGTCGATCATTGACTCCAACGTGCGAAACGCCTCGGTCAGCCTTCATACCCGCGTGACGCGCTCCTACTCGGACGGAGACGTTTACATCGATTATGAATCCGCATCGCTCAATGATGAGGATATCGAGTGGCTGCGCCGGCATACGGGGCTTGATTTTGTCCCTGTTTACACGGGCTCGGCCTACTCCCACGACGGCGGATTTTCTCTGTCAAGCCACTTCCTTTCCTCCGAGAACAACGAGGTCTACACCGGCCGTATGGCGGGCGTGATCGAAATGTCTGCCGATGCGCTGGCCAAGACGGGCTTTACCTATGTGGGTCGCCTGCCGCAAAACAAGGGCGAGATCGCCATTACCGAGCTTTTGTACCGTCAATTCAAGGAATTCGGCTTTACCAACAACAGCGAAAACGAGTCGGTTGCCATCGGTGAGCTGACAGTAGCAGAGGGGGACGCCAAGTCGATCCTCGGCAAGCACATTACCCTCAACCTTCGCAACATGTACGGCGAGAGCCGCCCACAGAGCTACGAGATCGTCGGCGTGGTCGACACGGGCTTTGACTACGCGCGCTATGAGGCCTTCCTGCCTTCCGCGCAGAACGGCGGCGCGCAGAACGAGTCGATCTTTGATATGGTTCTGCAAAACGAGATCAGCCACGAGCTCGCTTACGGCTATCACACGCTCGGCTTTATGACCCAGGCCGATATTGATGCATTGGTTGCCACCAACGGCGTGCGTAAGGAGCTGGGCGAGTATATGAGCGCCTATGCCTACAATCTCTATCTTTGCGTTTCCTCCACCCTGGGCGAGCAGGATAAGGACGGTATGCCGTATCAAAATCGGCTTCACCGTGTGGCAAGCTCCAAGGAGCTGCGCGAGCTTGGTGGCATCATCTGGCTTGACGGCAGAGCCGACGGCACCCTGAAGGCAGGGGAGGTGCTGATCTCCAAAAACAGATACTTTAACCTGTTCCCTCAGGAGCTTGAGGTGACCTTTGACGCGGAGAGCTTCAAGGCCTTTGTGGAGGCCAAATACGGAGTGGGAACTTGGGAGAGATCGGATAGCAATACCAATTACCTCGCCCGCGCCACCTATGCCAAGGCGATCGGCTATGTAAAGGGCCTCCTTGAGGGCAACGACAGCCTGTATGAGGTGGTCAAGCAAAAGAGCGGAATGAATTTGTCGCGCGAGGAGGCGGGGGAGTGGCTGCTCTCGCAGATGTATGCCGATGAATGGTATAGCATCGGCTACACCGTTCCGTCGGGCGGAAGCTATCAATGGGAATATACCAAGAGCTTTGCCACGCTGAGGGAGACGGTCCGCGAGGAGATGCTTCCCTTTATGGAGCAGTACTACGGCATTTCGATCCCCAATATCGAAAACACATGGAAAAAATCCTCTCTCACCGAGGTCCTTTCCGAGGTTTATGATGCGGATTTGGAACACACCTTCCGCATCTGGGATCTGGAAAGCGCGCTTGCCGAGCTGTATGCCGAATACGATGTGGAGAACGGCAGGCTCTGGGAAAACGAGGCCTTCATTGAGCTTCTCGTCAAGCAGAAATACAACGGGATCGATTCGAAGGTTGCCTGGAACGACAAGAACGAGGACGAGCAGCGCAGCATAATGACCTGGTTTTACCGCGAGGCGGTGCTCGGTTATATGGGAGTCACCTTCCCCACAGACCACACCCCCTCTATGACAGCGGCGATCCTGCAGGAGACCTGCCGCAATGCGCTGCTTCGTGTCAGCGGCTATACCGCCGATCAGATCTCGGGTGCCATTACCGCGGAGCTGGAGGAGCAGAATTACAGCGAGCAGAATGAGGTGAGCCGCAAGATCTCCGAGCTTGACCTCAAGATCGTCGGCTATTTTGATGCCTATCAGTATGACGAGCTCTTTGTCAGCGACACGGTCTTTGATTACTACAAGTCCTGGAGTGAGCAGATCGAGTCTACCTACGGCATCTCGGTGAAGGAGGACCGCGCCGATCATATAAACGGCGACTATGCCTTCGTCATTGCCCCGATGCCAAGAGACCGTGAGGGCATCGAAACGCTGATGCAGCTGCATTACGCCGAGGAGGGCGTGGATCTTTTGTTCCGCACCAACAACGCCGTGATGTCCACGCTGGGCAACTTTGATGATATCATCGAGGTGATCGCCACCGTGTTTATCTGGGTGGGTCTTGGCCTTGCCGTGTTTGCGGCATTCCTCCTGATGAACTTTATCGCTACGTCGATCTCCTACAAGAAGCGCGACATCGGTATCCTGCGCGCGGTCGGCGCACGGTCGTCCGATGTGTTCAAGATCTTCTTCAGCGAGGCGTTTATCATCGCGCTGATCAACTTCCTGCTCTCCGTGGCGGCCTGCATCGCCGTGGTGATCATTCTGAACACCACCATGCGGAACCAGGGCATCAACATCACCCTGCTTCGCTTCGGTCCGCTGCAGGCGCTTCTGATGCTGGCGATCAGCGTATTTGTGGCCTTTGCCGCAAGCTTCCTGCCCGTGCGCGGCATCGCAAGAAAGAAGCCGGTCGATGCCATCAAGGATCGCTGATCCTTTTCCCCAAAGCAGCCAACCGCAGTCGAGAGCGCCTGCGGTTGGCTTTGTTTTGCCAAAAAATGAGGATTTCAAAGGATTTTGAAGGATTTGGGAGGAAATCGGAGTGTTTTCGGGCTTAAATCGGGCAAAATCGATTATTTTCGGGCAGATTGCGGCAGATTGCGGTTATTTCCGATTTTTTTTGCAAAACCTATTGCATTTTATACTGCTTTCTGTTACAATATCGCTATAATGGTTTCCTTGCGCCAAAACGGTCGCGGGCAAGTGCCCGCGGGCCCTTTTCGCAAGGCCATTCCGAATATGATTTATCAAAGGAGAATGTATGCGGAATGAACGAAAAGCTGATCGAGCTGAGATCCATCAGTAAGTCCTTTGAAGGCGAGTCCGTCCTCTCTGGCATCGACCTTGACATTCACGACAAGGAGTTTGTCACGCTGCTCGGCCCCTCGGGCTGCGGCAAAACCACCACGCTTCGCATCATCGGCGGCTTTGAAACGCCGGATACGGGTGACGTGTTTTTTGACGGGGAACGCATCAACGACCTGCCCCCCTACCACCGTCAGGTCAACACCGTGTTTCAGAAATATGCGCTTTTCCCCCACCTTAATGTCTATGATAACGTGGCCTTTGGCCTGCGCGTCAAAAAAATGAAGGAGGAGGAGATCCTTCCTCTCGTGCGCGAGATGTTAGAGATGACGGGCCTGAAGGGCTTTGAGAACCGCAAGCCCACCACGCTCTCGGGCGGTCAGCAGCAGCGCGTGGCCATTGCGCGCGCCCTTGTGAACCGTCCCCGCGTCCTGCTTCTCGACGAGCCCCTTGGCGCGCTCGACCTCAAGCTCCGCAAGGATATGCAAAATGAGCTCAAGCGCATTCAGAGCGCTACGGGCATCACCTTTATCTATGTCACCCACGACCAGGAGGAGGCTCTCTCCATGTCCGATACCGTGGTGGTGATGGCGGGCGGCAAGATCCAGCAGATCGGCACCCCCACCGATATCTACAACGAGCCCGTCAACGCCTTTGTGGCCGATTTCATCGGCGAGTCCAACATTCTCGACGGTGTGATGCTGGCTGATCACAGCGCCCGCTTTGCAGGGCACACCTTCGTGTGTGTGGATGGCGGCTTTGCCAAAAACGAGCCTGTGGATATCGTGGTGCGCCCCGAGGACGTGGACGTGGTTGCCCCCGACAAGGGGATGCTGAGGGGCGTGGTCTCCTCCGTCACCTTCAAGGGCGACTATTATGAGATCATCGTCGACGTGGGCGGCTTCAAGTGGATGATCGAGACCTCGGACTATGTTGCTCCCGAGGAGAAGATCGGCCTTTATATTGAGCCCGATGCCATTCACGTTATGAAGAAATCGGAGTTTTCGGGCAAGTTTGGCGACTACTCCACCTTCTCCGACGAAATGGACTATCTTTCCGACCCCGATGCCGACCTTGAAACGGAGGGCGTGGCGGAATGAAACAGAAAAAATCCTTTCTGGAGAAGGCAACCGCCGTGCCGCATATGGTCTGGTGTCTGCTTTTCATCATCGGCCCGCTGCTGTTCGTGCTTTACTTTGCCTTTACCAACCCCAAGGGAGAGCTCACCTTCTCTAACATTGAGCTGCTCTCCTCCTATTCGCATATCTTCCTCGTGTCGATCTGCTTTGCGCTGGTGGCAACGGCGTGCTGCCTGCTGATCGGCTACCCCTTGGCGTTTTTTATGTCCCGCGCCAAGCCCTCCACGCAGAAAATACTGCTGGTGCTTTTGATGCTGCCGATGTGGATCAGCCTGCTCATCCGCACCTACTCCCTGATGACCCTGCTTGATAACGGCGGCCTTGTCAACTCGCTGCTCTCGTGGCTGGGGCTTCCCACCGTGACCATTGTGGGCACGGGCGGCGCGGTCATTCTCGGTATGATCTATGACTTCCTGCCCTATATGGTCCTGCCCATCTATACCTCCATGAGCAAGCTGGACAGTCGGTATCTGGAGGCCTCTGCTGATCTCGGCTGCAACGGCTTTCAGACCCTCTTTCGCGTGATCCTGCCCCTGACGGTTCCCGGCATCATTTCGGGCATTACCATGGTGTTTGTGCCGTCGATCTCCACCTTCTATATCTCGCAAAAGCTGGGCGGCGGCAACTTTGATCTGATCGGCGACACCATCGAGCGGCAGTTCAAGTATCCCGCTACCTACCACGTGGGCGCGGCGATCTCGCTGGTGATGATGATCCTCATTCTGATCTCGGTGGCGGTGATGAACCGCTTTTCGGATGCCGAGGGAGAGGAGATGCTGGTATGAAGATCCTTTCCAAGGCCTATATGTGGGTGGTGTTCGCCCTGCTTTACGCGCCGATCCTTGTTCTGGTGGTCTTTTCCTTCAACAAGGGCGGCTCGCTTTCCTCCTATACGGGTCTTTCCTTTCGCTGGTACGGCGAGCTGTTCCGCGACAAGGTGGCACTCGAATCACTGAAAAACTCGCTGCTTTTAGCGATCGTTTCCTCGTTTCTGGCAACCCTCATCGGCACCTTTGCCGCGCTGGGTCTTGACCGTATGAAAAACCGCTACGTCAAGGGTGCCATCAGCTCGGTGACCAATATCCCGATGATGAATCCCGATATCGTCACGGGCGTGTCGATGATGCTTTTGTTTGTGGCGCTGGGCGGCGTGCTCGGCCTTTCCGATGTGCTCGGCAAATGGACCATGCTCATCGCCCACACCACCTTCAGCCTGCCTTATGTCATTCTGTCGGTGCTGCCGCGCTTCAGGCAGTTCGACAGATCTCTGCGCGAGGCAGCGCTTGATCTTGGCTGCACTCCCTTCAAAACCTTTTTGAAGGTGGAGCTGCCTGCCATCATTCCCGGTGTGCTGTCTGGCTTTATTATGGGCTTTACGCTCTCGCTTGACGACTTTGTCATCAGCCACTTTGTCAGCTCTCCCGATTTTCAAACTCTGCCGCTTTATATCTACAACCAGACCGCGCACAACGTCAAATACAGCATGTACGCGCTCTGTACCCTCATCATCGTCACCATCCTGGTGCTCCTGCTGGCGGTCAACTTTGCAGGCGGCATCGGTGACCGCACCAAGAAGAGAAGGGAGGGGGCAAAATGAGGCGTTTTCTCACAGCATTATTAGGCATATTGCTTCTTCTCACCGTCGCCCTTCCGCTCTCCTCCTGCAATAAGGGAGCGGGGGATGCAGTTACCCTTTACGTCTACAACTGGGGCGAATATATCTCGGACGGCACCGAGGGCTCGCTTGATGTCAATGCCGCCTTTGAGGAGTGGTATGAGGAGACCTTCGGCGTGAGAGTCGAGGTCAACTACTCCACCTTCTCCTCCAATGAGGATATGTACGCCAAGCTTTCCAGCGGAGCGGCAGGCTACGACGTGGTGGTCCCCTCCGATTATATGATCGCCCGTATGATCGAGGAGGGTATGCTTCGCCGCCTTGATTTCGGCAACATCAAAAACATCGGCAACATCGATTATGATGCCATGTTCCACGGCGAGGCCCCCTACTATGACCCCGAAAACGCCTATTCCGTGCCCTATACCTATGGCACGGTGGGAATCATTTACAACACCACCGTGGTCGACGAGGCCGACATCGGCTCCTGGGATCTGATGTGGAACTCCAAATACGAGGGCAACATTCTGCAGTTTAACAACTCCCGCGATGCCTTTGCCACCGCGCTTTTCAAGCTGGGGCATAGCGTCAACAGCCAAAGCGCTGCCGAGTGGGAGCAGGCGCTGGCGCTGCTGCTTGAGCAAAAGGAGATCGTTCAGGGCTATGTGATGGACGAGATCTTCAATAAGATGGAGAACGGCTCTGCCGCCATTGCTCCCTACTACGCGGGCGATTTCTTCACCATGTATGAGGATAATGAGGATCTTGCCTTCTTTTACCCCGAGGAGGGCACGAACGTTTTTGTGGACGCGATGTGTGTGCCCGCAAGCTCGCAGAATCCCGAAATCGCGGAGCGCTATATTGATTTTATGCTCTCGCCCGAGGCGGCTATCGCCAATGCGGAGTATATCTGCTACGCCTCTCCCAACCGTCTTGTGACCGAGAGTGAGGACTACCGAGCCGCGATGGAGGAGATCCATCCCGATGCCATGGAGATCCTTTATGGCACCGAGGAACTGAAGATGGAGTTTTACGAAAACCTCCCCGCAGAGCAGCTGATGATGATCAACGATCTGTGGGAGGATCTGAAGATCGAAAGCTCGATCAACGGTGCCATTTTCGTGATAGCGATCGGAATCGTTGCCTTACTTGTGCTGGTCGGTGTATATCTCGGCGTGATCAAATATCGTCGCCGCCGTATGCTCGCTCAGCTCTGGATAAAAGAATGAAAAAAGCCAGATCTCCGCAGGAGATCAGGCTTTTTTAATACCGTCTGCCACTGGGTGGCAGAAAAAGCCGTGCGAAAAGAGAAGTGGAGAGTAGCGCCAGCGCCGCGTTTTGCCCGTAGCGCAGCAGAAGGCAGGCGGAGAGCAGAAACAAAAGGAGCAAGGAGAGATAGGAGGTTACGGCCACCGCTCGCGTGGCGATACGCTCCCCAAAAGGGGCGGCAAGCAGGGAAAAGAGCATACGGCCGCCGTCAAAGCCCGAGACGGGAAGAAGATTGAACAGGGCAAGGGAGAGGGAGGTGCGACCGAGCAGGGTCATAAAATCGGTACCAAAGGGCAGTGTGATGAGAAACAGCAAAAAGGAGGCAAGCGGCCCGCCAAGGGCAAGCAGCAGCTCGGCGCGGTAGGAGGGAAGCAGCGTTGCGGGGTAGATCTGCGCGCCGATCAGATCAAGCTCAAGGGTGCGGATGCGGATGCCAAGCCTCGCGGCCGCCAGCAGATGTCCTGCCTCGTGCAGCAGAACAGCGATCACGGTGACCGCAAGCAGAGCATTTTTTTGAAGGAGCAGAACAAAAAGCAGGAGCAGCGCTCCCGGTGTGATGCGAAGCCGCAAAAAAACACCCCCCTTTTCGGCCGATAATTCACCTTATGCGGGAGGGTGCCTGTCTCATACGGTGAAGTTTTTGTTGCAAAATCGCCTTTTTATGGTAGAATAGGGGTAAGGGGGTGAGAGTGTGCTTATCAAAAGGAAATTATATAACGGCAGCAGGCGCGCTCTCTCGCTCCTTCTGCTGCTTTTGCTGCTGCTCGCCTGCCTTGGCTGCGAGCGGCCGCAGGCAGAGCGACTGTCGCTGACGGTGCTTGATGTGGGGCAGAGTGATTGCATCCTCATTGAGGTAGGCGAGCAGACCCTGCTGGTGGATAGCGGCACGGCCACCTCTCGCGCTGCGCTTCTTTCCTCCCTCGTGTCCTGCGGTGTCAGGGAGATCGACTATCTGCTGCTGTCGCATCCGCACGAGGATCACGTGGGAAACGCGCGGACGGTGATCGAGCAATATGCGGTAAAAACGCTGCTGGTGCCTGCCGTGGAGGTGGAGGATTTTGGCTATGGGCTGATCCTTACCGCCGCGGAAAATCGGGGCACAAAGGTAAATTACGTAGCGGACGATATGAGCTTTATGCTGGGCGAAGCCTCCTGCACGGTGCTTGCGGCAGGTCTTGCGGCGGGATTTTCCGAAAACGATGCCAGCCTTGTGCTTCGTGTGGAGCTGGATGGGCAGGTGATGCTGCTGATGGGCGATGCTGAGGTCGCCCTTGAGGAGCGGCTTCTTGCGTGCTACGGTGCCGAGGTGCTTGACTGCGATTTTCTCAAGGTGGGGCATCACGGCTCAAAAACCGCCACATCTGCCGCCTTTTTGGCGGCGGCCACGCCCGAAATAGCGGCCATCAGCTGTGGTAAGAATAATGATTACGGATTTCCGCACAGCGTAGTGCTGGAGAATTTGACGGCGGTGGGCGCTGAAATATGGCGCACGGATCTTTTGGGCGACCTTCGATTTGTGCTTGTAGATGGCACCTTGAAAGGAGAAAATGAGTAAAATGGGGCATAATGTGGTGAAAAACGCAGAAAAAAGCCAGGTGGTGGGGCGATTTGCTCCCACGCCCAGCGGAAGATTGCATCTTGGCAATCTGATGTGTGCTCTGGTGGCGTGGCTCTCGGCCAAAAGCCGCGGAGGGCGCTTTTTGCTTCGCATTGAGGATCTGGATGCCGCCAGATGCCCCTTTATGGGGGAAAATACCAAATATTTGCTTGACGATCTTGCCTGGCTGGGCCTTGAGTGGGACGGTGAGGTGCTTTGGCAATCGCAACGGAGTGAGATCTACGCTGCCTATTTTGAAAAGCTCGCGGAAAAGGGATCGATCTACCCTTGCTACTGCTCCCGTGCGGAGCTGCACGCCGCAAGCGCACCGCATCTCTCCGATGGGGCGGTGCTCTATAATCGCAAGTGCCTTTTGCGCGCGCGGCGGGGGGAGCAGCCGCCTGCGGGGAAAAAACCTGCCTACCGCTTGCTTGTGCCTGACGAAAATATTGCATTTTCTGATACCGTTGCAGGGGATTATACCGAAAATTTGGAGCGGGACTGCTCGGATTTCGTGGTGAGGCGCTCGGACGGTGTGTTTGCCTATCAGCTTGCCGTGGTGGTGGATGATGCGCTTTCGGGCGTCAATGAGGTGGTGCGGGGCAACGATCTGCTTACCAGCACCCCACGGCAGATCTATCTGCAGCGCCTGCTGGGGTTTGATACCCCCTCCTACTGCCACATTCCGCTTCTTACCGATGCCGAGGGGCGGCGGCTTTCCAAGCGGGAGGGCGACGGCTGCATGGACCGTGTGCGCGCAGCATATGCGGATGCGCGCCCCGTGGTGGGCGCACTGGCGGCGGCGCTGGGTCTTATCCCCGCAGGGGAGGCGATCACCCCTGCTGAGCTGCTCCGATTTTTTGATGTAAAAAAAATACCGAGGGATTTTGTGAAACTCCCCGAGGGCTTTTAATTTTCTTTCAACTTTTTTTGAAAAAGGGCTTGACAAGAGCGGTGCGTTTGAGTATAATAATAACGTTGCCACGCGAGAGTGGCGGAACTGGCAGACGCGCACGTTTGAGGGGCGTGTGAAGTGATTCGTACGGGTTCAAGTCCCGTCTCTCGCACCAACCGCAGAGGAGTCCTCCTCTGCGTATTTATTGCAGGTATGGCGCTTCGCGCTTACGCTTGCCTCGGAGACACCGCTCCGTGTAAAAATCAATCGGTGAAATGCGGGTATGTGCGGACCCATTCCGCCAACCCGCAAAAACCTCGCGGGTATGGCGGAATTGGCAGACGCGCTAGATTCAGGTAGCGTCACCTCTGTGAAAGCCTTAACGACTTGTTACAAGTCCCGCTTCGGAGACCTCACTCCGTGTAAAAATCAAAGGAAAATTAAATATGCGGGTATGGCGGAATTGGCAGACGCGCTAGATTCAGGTTCTAGTGGGGGCAACTTCGTGAAGGTTCAAGTCCTTTTACCCGCACCAAAAATCGACAAGTTTCGACAGAGACTTGTTTATTTTACTTTTTCACTATTAACTCTTCTCTTTTCACTCTTCTCTTTCGAAACTTGTCGATTAGGTAATAAGTAATAGTGAATAGTGAAGAAATGCTGATGAAGCTTTTCTCCCTTTAGTCGAAAAGCATTATAATTTACTCGGTTTCAAAACATTATTA
>JAZNFZ010000035.1:0-5893 GCA_045576195.1 Eubacteriales bacterium
GCTTGGCCTCCGACTTTCGGCGCGGTCAACACCGTGGTGAAAAGGGAGGATGGACTTTACGGCTACAATACCGATTTTTACGGCATGACCGCCCTGATCGGGCGGATCGGCATTTCCCTTACGGGGAAAAAGGTGCTGATCCTCGGCACGGGCGCCACCGCCCGCACGTCGCGGGCGGTGGCAAGGGCCCTTGGCGCATCCTGCATCATTACGGCGGGACGGCAGGCAAGGGAGGGCGTTTGCTCCTATGAGGAGGTGGCGCGCGACCACACCGATGCCGAGGTGATCATCAACACCACGCCCTGCGGCATGTACCCTTACGCGGACGGCAGCGCCGAGCGGGCGGCCACCCCCATTGACCTTGCTCCTTTCCCCCGCCTTTGCGGCGTGGTGGATGCGGTCTATAACCCCCTTCGCACCAACCTGGTGCTGGAGGCGCGGGCAAGAGGGATCCCCGCCGAGGGCGGACTTTATATGCTGGTGGCGCAGGCGGTGCTGGCTTCTGCCATCTTTACGGGTAAGGATCTTGTGGAGGGCGATACCGCCCGCGTGTTTGCCGAGACCCTTGCCGAAAAGGAAAACATTGTGCTCACAGGTATGCCCTCCTCGGGCAAATCCACCGTGGGGCAGGCGCTGGCAACGGCGCTGGGGCGCCCCTTCCTTGATACCGATGCCGAGATCGTGAAAAGAGAGGGCAGGGAGATCTCCGCGATCTTCGCTACCGATGGCGAGGCCTATTTCCGTGAGGTAGAGGCAGCCGTGGTGCGCGATGTGGCCAACCGCCACACGGGGGCGATCATCGCCACGGGCGGCGGCGCGATCCTGCGCGACGACAACGTGAACGCGCTGCGCCGCACGGGCAGGCTCTATTTTCTCGACCGCGCCCTTGAGGCGCTGCTCCCCACTCCCGACAGACCCACGGCCTCCAGCGCCGAGGCGATCCGCGCCCGCTACCGCGAGCGCTATGATCGCTATCTTGCCACCTGCGATCTGCGGATCGCCACCGACGAGCAGGTGGCGCATACGGTGGCAGCCATCAGAAAGGACTTTTTTCCATGAAAATTATGGTGATCAACGGCCCCAACCTCAACCTGCTCGGCATTCGTGAGCCCGCGCATTACGGCCACGAGCGCTATGACGATCTGCTCCGCAAGATCACGGCATATGCCGAGGAGAAGGGTGTTGAGGTGGTATTCCGTCAATCCAACCACGAGGGCGACCTTGTGGACTATATTCAGTCCGCCATCAAGGGCTACGACGGCATCGTGATCAACCCCGGTGCCTACACCCACACCAGCATCGCCATTTTAGATGCGGTCAAGGCGGTTTCCGTACCTACGGTGGAGGTGCATATCTCCGATGTGAACGCCCGCGAGGAGTTCCGAAGGATCAGCTATATCCGTGCCGCCTGCATCGGCACGGTGGCAGGGCACGGCACCGATGGCTATCTTGAGGCCATTGACCTCCTGCTGGCGCATTGCCAAGGGGCGGAGCAATGAGAGTAGAGATCAGACCCTCCCGCCTTGCGGGAGTGACCGTGGCACCGCCCTCCAAGAGCATGGGACACCGCCTGCTTCTGGCGGCAGGCCTTGCCAAGGGCGAGAGCCGCGTTTGCGGCATTTCCGACTCGGAGGATATGAAGGCCACGCTGGATGTGCTGTCGGCCCTCGGTGTCCGCTGGCAAAGGGAGGGGGATACGGTGACCCTTTGGGGCTGTGACCCCACCGCGGCCACCGCCGCCACGCTCCCCTGCCGCGAGAGCGGCAGCACGCTGCGCTTTGCTCTTCCGCTCTGCCTGCTTTGCGGCGAGGAGATGACCCTCACGGGCTCAGGGAGACTCCTTGAGCGACCGCTTTCGGTCTATGAGGAGCTCTGCCGCGAGGAGGGGCTGCTTTTCCGAAAAACGGAGAACGCGGTGACCGTGAGGGGCCCCTTGCGCGCAGGAGATCTTTCGGTGCGCGGCGACATCAGCAGTCAGTTTATCACGGGGCTGCTTTATGCCCTGCCGCTTTGTGAGGGTGACAGCGTGATCCGCCTCATCCCCCCTGTGGAGAGCCGCTCCTATCTTGATCTTACCGTGGCGGCGCTGGCAGAGTTCGGCATCACGGTGGTATGGGAGGACACCCTTACCCTTCGCGTGAAGGGAGGGCAGACCTACCGCCCTACCTGTGCGGTGGTGGAGGGGGATTATTCCAACGCGGCATTTTTTGAGGCGCTTTGCACCCTCGGGCACGAGGTTTCGGTGTCGGGGCTTTCGGAAGCAAGCCGCCAGGGTGACCGTGTGTACCGCACGGTCCTGCCGCAGCTTGCGGCGGGCACACCCACCGTTTCGCTTGGCGACTGCCCCGATCTCGGTCCTGTGCTGATGGCACTTGCCGCCGCCCTGCACGGCGCGCGCTTTACCGATACCGCACGGCTGCGGATCAAGGAGAGTGACCGCGGTGCCGCGATGGCAGCGGAGCTGGCGAAATTCGGCGTGGATGTGACGGTGAGAGAAAACGATATTGTGGTAGCGGGCGGCGGACTGACCCCACCCCGCGAGGCGCTTGACGGTCATAATGACCACCGCATTGTGATGAGCCTTGCCACGCTGCTGACGGTAACGGGCGGCGTGATCGACGGGGCAGAGGCGGTGCGAAAGAGCCTGCCCGACTATTTTGAGAGACTGGGAGCCCTTGGGGCGGAGGTAGAATACAAGAATGCTTGATAAAGATAAGAAAATATTGATCGTGGGTCTTGGCCTGCTTGGGGGCAGCTATGCCATCGCGCTCACCAAAAAGGGCTATGCGGTGAGCGCCATTACCAGGTCGCACACCACCATTGAATATGCCCTGAAGCGGGGGATGATCCAAAAGGGTGCCGCATTTGTCGACCCCCGACTCGTCGGCGAGGCCGACGTGGTGGTCTTCGCGCTTTACCCCCACATTTTTGAGAAATGGATCGGCGAAAACCAGCATTTGTTCAAATCGGGCGCGGTCATCACCGACGTGACGGGCGTAAAGTCCTCGGTGGTGCGCTCCATTCAGGAGGTGCTGCGCCCCGATGTGGAATTTATCGCGGCGCACCCCATGGCAGGCCGCGAGCAAAGCGGTGTGGAGTATGCCGATGATTCTATTTTCAGAGGGGCGAACTATGTGGTCACTCCCTCTGAGAAAAATACACCCGAGGCCATCGCGCTTTGCCGTGAGCTTGGCGAGGTGCTGGGCTTTGCCCGCATCTCCGAGGTCAGCCCCGAGGAGCACGATGAGATCATCGCCTTTGTGTCACAGCTGACACACTGCATTGCCGTCTCCCTGATGACCTGCCAGCAAAGAGACCATCTGGAGGACTACACGGGTGACTCCTTCCGCGATCTGACGCGTATTGCGCGCCTCAACGACGAGATGTGGAGCGAGCTGTTCCTGCTCAACAAAAAGGCGCTGCTCTCGCAAATGAAGCTGTTTCAGGAGGAGCTTGACCGTCTGCGGGGGATGCTGGAGCGGGATGACCGCGAGGGACTGCGCCAAATGATGCGCCACTCCACCGCGCGCCGCGCTCTGTTTGATAAGAAAGTATAAATTTTAATTTACCAATAGAAAGAAGGTTTTTTTCCATGAACATGACATTTTTCCGCAAGCTGCCTATTCCGATGGATATCAAGGCACAGTACCCCATTACAGAAGAGCTGGCAAGCATCAAGGCGGCAAGAGATGAGGAGATCAAGGCGGTATTCCGCGGCGAGTCCGACAAGCTCCTGCTGGTGATCGGCCCCTGCTCCGCTGACCATGAGGAGAGTGTGCTTGACTATATTTCCCGCCTGCGCGTGGTGCAGGACAAGGTCAGCGACAAGATCGTGATCATCCCCCGCATCTATACGGGCAAGCCCCGCACCACAGGTGACGGCTACAAGGGCATGATCCACCAGCCCGACCCCGAGGCAAAGCCCGATATGCTGCAGGGCATCGTCATGATCCGTGAGCTGCATATGCGCGCCCTCAAGGAAACGGGCTTTTCCTGCGCGGATGAGATGCTCTATCCCGAAAACCACCGCTATCTCGATGACCTGCTGGCCTATGTGGCCATTGGCGCGCGCTCGGTGGAGGATCAGCACCACCGTCTGACGGCCAGCGGCCTCAATATTCCCGTGGGTATGAAGAACCCCACCAGCGGCGATATCTCGGTGATGATGAACTCGATCACCGCCGCACAGCACTCCCACGACTTTATCTACCGTGGCTGGGAGGTGCAGAGCAAGGGCAACCCCTACGCGCACGCGATCCTGCGGGGCTATGTGGACGAGCGCGGCCACTCCTACCCCAACTACCACTATGAGGATCTGGCGCAGCTTTCCGAGATCTATGCCGCAAAGGGGCTGCAGAACCCTGCCGTGATCGTGGACACCAACCATGCCAATTCGGGCAAGAAGTACCTGGAGCAGGTGCGTATCGCCAAGGAGATCCTGCACTCCTGCCGCCACAATGCCGAGATCAGAAAGCTCGTCAAGGGCCTGATGATCGAAAGCTACATTGAGGACGGCGCCCAGAAGATTGGCGAGGGCGTATACGGCAAGTCGATCACCGACCCCTGCCTTGGCTGGGAGAAGACCGAGAGACTGATCCTCGATCTGGCCGATCAGCTTTAAGATCCCGCTGCCCCCGCAAGTGCGCTTGCGGGGGGCAGGGAAGAAAAAGATCACTTTTTTGGTGATTTTTGACCGATATATCGGCGGTTTTTGCCGCAATTTTTGGCGGTAAGACCAAAAATATTGTTTGCCGAAAAAATCCTATTGACGAAACTCGGTTTCCATATTATAATGGAGAAAAGCGATGAAGGGAAACAAATTCCGTTTCTGCTTTTCAGAGAGTCGTCGGTTGGTGCGAGACGATAGGCAAAGCGGAACATAACTCATCCCGGAGCTGCCGTACGAAAGGCCCGATATGGGCTCTGTAGGATCGGACGGGTTCTCCCGTTACAGGGTGACGTGTTGTCAGACACGGCTGAGTGGGTGCAGCAGCACCAAAAAGAGTGGTACCGCGAGGGCGCATAGCTTATCGTCTCTTTTATGCAAGCAGTATGCTTCATAAAAGAGATTTTTTTATTTCGTCATCGCACACCGAGAAAGGACCGTTTATGAAAAATTGCAGCAAGTACCAAAGACAGTATTTTGTGCCACGGGACGTTGAAATGTCCTGGACGCAAAGAGATCATATTGAAAAGCCGCCCATCTGGTGCAGTGTGGACCTGCGCGACGGCAATCAGGCGCTTGTGATTCCGATGAGCCTTGAGGAAAAGCTTGACTTCTTCAAGCTTTTGTGTCGACTCGGCTTCAAGGAGATCGAGATCGGCTTTCCCGCCGCATCCGAGACCGAATATGAGTTTTGCCGCACCCTCATTGAAAAGGATCTCATCCCCGACGATGTGACCATTCAGGTGCTGACACAGTCAAGAGAGCACATCATCGCCAAGACCTTTGAGGCACTGCGCGGCGCCAAGCACGCCATTGTTCACCTCTACAATTCCACCTCGGTGGCGCAAAGAGAGCAGGTCTTCCGCAAGAGCCGAGAGGAGATCGTTGAGATCGCCCGCTTCGGCGCAAGGCTCTGCCGCGAATACCGCGAGAGGACAGAGGGCCGCTTTACCTTTGAATATTCCCCCGAGAGCTTTACGGGCACCGAGCCCGAGTTCGCGGCTGAAATCTGTAACGAGGTCTTGAAAATCTGGCAGCCCACCGAGGAGGATAAGGTTATCATTAACCTGCCCGTCACGGTGTCGCACTCAATGCCTCACGTCTACGCAAACCAGGTAGAGTATATGCATAACAACCTTCTCTACCGTGAGAACGTAATAATTTCGCTCCACCCCCACAACGACCGCGGCTGCGCGGTTGCCGACAGTGAGATGGGACTTCTCGCAG
>JAZNFZ010000036.1:0-21274 GCA_045576195.1 Eubacteriales bacterium
AGGCATTGACAAATTGGTGAAATTGCGATATACTATGAATGTATTTCGTGTAAGGGGGTGCTTCTATGCCGCGTTTCTTTGTGAGAAGTACCCAAATTGACAACAAAACCGTCACCATCACGGGTGAGGACGTGCATCACATCTCCCGCGCGCTTCGTATGGCCGTGGGTGAGCACATTACCGTGTGTGATATGCAGCGCTTTGAGTATGACTGTGTGCTGACCGATTTTCTGCCCGACAAGGTGCTGGCAGCCGTGGTGGAAACGCGCAAGCTGCAAACCGAGCCGCCCTGCCGCATTACGCTGTTTCAGGCTCTGCCCAAGGGGGATAAGCTTGATACCGTGATCCAGAAGGCGGTGGAGAGCGGTGTGGCGCACATCGTTCCGTTTGAGAGTGAGCGTTGTGTCGTTCACGTCAAGCCCGAGGCCGAGGCGCGCAAGACCGAGCGCCGCTGCCGCATCGCACTGGAGGCGGCCAAGCAGTGCGGGCGCGGAATGATTCCCGCCGTTTCCGATACGGTCTCCTTTGCCGAAATGCTCCGATTGGCAAAAAAGAATGATCTGGTGCTGTTTTGCTATGAGGGCGACGGCACAAGGCCTATCGGACAGTGTGTGGATCGCCACACACTGAAGTCGGACGCTTCTATTGCTGTCATCATCGGCAGTGAAGGGGGCTTTTCTCTGGCCGAGGCCGAGGCGGCGTGCGCGGCAGGCTTTACCATGACGGGGCTGGGGCCGCGCATCCTGCGTACGGAAACTGCCTCCGGCTTTGCGCTGGCTTGCCTTTCCTGCCTGCTTGAGCTTTCCTGATCAACTGTATTTTACGGCCTTCGGCCGTGTAAATAAAAATGCTTTTCCAAACATATAAAAGGATGAGAGGATTTAGGTATGTCTAACAGATTGTTTCAAAGCGTCATTCATCAAATGAAGGATGCCATCGACCGTATTATCGGTGTGATCGACGAAAACGGGGTAATTATTTCTTGCTCCGAGCTGGTCAAGATCGGCGAGGTTTGTCAGGGCATTCGTGATGAGCTTGCCTATGCATCTGAGGAGGTCGTTTCCGGCGGATATACCTACCGTCCGATCGGTGGCGGAGCCAAGGCAGAGTATGCGGTGTTTGTAGAGGGCGAGGACAAGGTTGCCGAAAAAATGAGCAAGCTGCTCACCATCTCGCTCGGCAACATCAAAAACCTTTATGATGAAAAGTATGATAAGGGATCCTTTATCAAAAACATCATTCTGGATAACATTCTTCCCAGTGACATTTACATCAAGAGCAAGGAGCTTCATTTCAATACCGATGAAATGCGGATCATCTTCCTGATCAAGTTCTTCGGCAAGACTGATATGATGCCCTTTGAAATGCTGCAGAATATGTTCCCCGATAAATCGAAGGACTATGTGATCAGTGTGGGTGAGCACGATATCGTGCTGGTCAAGGACATCAAGCCCGGCACCGAGATGAAGGAGATCGAAAAGATCGCCACCAACATCGCCGATACGCTTTCCACCGAGTTCTATACCAAGGTGGCCATCGGCATTTCTACCGTGGTGGATAACATCAAGGATCTTGCCCGTGCCTATAAGGAGGCGCAGGTCGCCCTTGAGGTGGGCAAGGTGTTTGAGACCGAAAAGAACATCATCAACTATGAAAATCTCGGCATTGGCCGTCTCATCTACCAGCTTCCCACCACCCTTTGCGAGATGTTCCTGCAGGAGGTGTTCAAGAAGGGAAGCCTTGAGTCTCTTGACCGTGAAACGCTGATGACCATTCAGTGCTTCTTCGAGAACAACCTCAACGTGTCCGAGACCTCCCGTAAGCTGTTTGTTCACCGCAATACGCTGGTGTACCGCCTGGAGAAGATCCGCAAGCTCACGGGCCTTGATCTGCGCGAGTTTGAGCACGCCATTACCTTCAAGGTGGCGCTGATGGTCAAAAAGTACCTCAACTCCAAGCCCGCTAAGTTCTGATACATACCGACATCTCCGAGGATGATCTGCCAGAAAGAAAGGAAACCCTATGAAGCTTACTTTTTCCGTCTCTCCTCGGTGCCTGACATCTCAGAAACAAGAAATTGAGGAAGTGATAAAGCACCTTCTTCCCGATGCGGCTATAGAGGCCGATGAGGTGGGGGGAACTCTCACTGTTCTGACCGGTGCTGTGGCCGCTCCCGATGCACTTGCCGACAGCATTTGCTATCAGCTGCAGGCCATAGGGGTAGAGGCGCGCTTCCTTCCGCAGCCCCCGCCTGTTATGATGGCTCCCCCGAAAAAGCGGGCAACCGTCAGCCTCTCCACCTTTATCATCTCCCTGGTGGCAGCCGTGCTGGTGGTGGCGATCACGACCTTCTCCTTCACCGTGCTGCTTGGCGGTGCGCTCTTCCGCTCTGACCGTACCCTCGGTACCGAATCCGCGAGTGGGGAGGATTATGGGGGAAAGATCGCGAGGATCGATGCCATCTTTAAAAAGTATTCACTTTACGATACCAACGGCGATCTTCTTCTTGACGAAATGCTAAGGGCCTATGCTGCCGCAACAGGCGATGTTTATGCCGCCTACTACACGGCAGAGGAGTTTGAGGAGCTGATCGCAGCGAACAACGCCTCCCTTGTGGGAATCGGTGTTTCGATCGTGGAAAATACGGCTCTTCGGGCCATCGAGATCATTGATATTTATGAGAACTCTCCCGCGCATCTGGCGGGGCTTGCGGTGGGCGATCTGATCACGCATCTCGGAAGCGGCGATGCTCGCATTTCGGTGGAGGAGAGAGGCTACGCGCAAGCCGTGAAGGATCTGCGCGGCGAGGAGGGAAGCACGGCCGAGTTTACCGTGCTGCGCGACGGTGTGGAGATCCCGTTCTCCGTGGTACGCGCTAAGATCACCTCGGTGTCGGTCAAGGGCATGGTTTCTCTTACCGATCCCACGGTGGGCATTCTTCGTATTTCGGGGTTTGACCTTTCCACTCCCGCACAGTTCACAAAGGAAATGGACCGCCTTATCGGTGCGGGCTGCACGGGCTTCGTGTTTGATGTTCGCAACAATCCGGGCGGCGATCTGAAATCGGTCAACGCCGTGCTCAGCTATTTTTTAAACAAAAATGATCTGATCATGAGCGTTTCCGAAAAAGACGGCACCACCACCTACTATCACGCCAACCCGATCAAGTATACCGATTCATACGAGGGCTGCAGCGTGACAGAGCAGGATCTCGGCAAATACCGCAGCTATCGCTACACGGTGCTGACCAACGGTCATACCGCAAGCGCGGCAGAGCTTTTTACCTCGGTGCTTTCCGAGTATGAGCTGGCCGACGTGGTTGGACTTAATACCTACGGTAAGGGTCTGATCCAGTCTGTGTTCGACCTTTCGCAATTTGGGTATTCGGGCGGCATCAAGCTTACCGTCGGCTACTATTCACCCCCATCGGGCGTCAATTATGACGGCATTGGCATCGCTCCCGACGTGGAGGTTGCTCTTGATCCGTCCGTTGCAAACAAAAATCTCTATACACTGACAGAGGCAGAGGATAATCAACTGCAGGCTGCCATTGCAAATTTAAAATAACTTTCATTCAAAAAGGGGAACCATCATGGCAAACGAAAAAAGAATTACAATGACCAAAGAGGGCTACGAGGAGCTCTTAAAGGAGCTGAAATGGCGCGAGGGCGAGGAGCGCGAGCGCATTAAAAATGACATTGTGGTGGCCCGTGGCTTCGGTGACCTTTCCGAGAATGCAGAGTATGATGCCGCGCGGAATGCCCAGGCAGAAAACGAGGCGCGCATCCTGCAGCTGAAGGCTGATATTGAAAATGCTGACGTGCGCGATTCCTCCAAGGCACAGAAGGACGTGATCGACATCGGCTCCAAGATCAAGGTGGTGGACGAAAAGAGCGGCAAGGAGTTCTCCTGGCATATCGTCGGCTCCAACGAGGCTGATGTGGTAGCGGGCAAGATCTCCGATGTTTCGCCCGTGGGTCGCACTCTGATCGGACACCGTGCAGGTGATGTGGTGAACGGCATGGTGGAGGCCAGCGGTCATACCTTTACCTACCGCGTGGTTGAAGTATCCCGCGACTGATCAAGAGGAGTTATCATGGCAGAAGAAATGAAAAATCAGGCGGCAGAGGCTGCCGAAGAGGTTAATATCGGCGATATTCTTCGTGTTCGCCGTGAAAAGCTGTCGGCTCTGCGCGAGGCAGGTGCCGATCCCTTTACCATTACCAAATATCCGCAGGATGCCTATTCTGCCGATATCAAGGAGCGCTTTGCCGATCTTGCGGCAGAGGCCGAGACCGACACGGTTGTTTGTCTCGCGGGCCGTATGATGACCAAGCGTGTGATGGGCAAGGCCAGCTTTGCTCACCTGCGCGACGACAAGGGTGATATTCAGATCTACGTACGCCGTGATGTCATTGGCGAGGAGCCCTATGCGGGTTTTAAGAAAATGGACATCGGCGATATCATTGGTGTAAAGGGCATTGTGTTCCGCACCAAAATGGGCGAGATCAGCGTGCGCTGCACCGAGGTGGTGCTGCTTTCCAAGAGCCTCCTGCCCCTGCCCGAAAAGTTCCATGGCCTGAAGGATCAGGAGATGCGCTACCGCCAGCGTTACGTTGACCTTATTGTCAACCCCGAGGTCAAGCAGACCTTTGTCAAGCGCAGCCTTATTCTGCGCGAGCTGCGCTCCTTCCTTGACGGAAAGGGCTTCCTTGAGGTGGATACCCCCATCCTCACCCCCTTTGAGATCGGTGCCAGCGCCCGCCCCTTTATGACCCACCATAATACCCTGGATATGGATATGGTGCTTCGTATTGAGACCGAGCTTTACCTCAAGCGCCTGATCGTCGGCGGTATGGACCGCGTGTATGAGGTGGGCCGTATCTTCCGTAATGAGGGTATGGATCCCAAGCACAACCCCGAGTTTACATCGATCGAGCTGTATCAGGCTTACACCGACTACCACGCTCTGATGGATCTGGTCGAGGAAATGATGCGTACCGTGGCCGAAAGGGTTTGCGGCAGCCTGGTCATTCCTTATTGCGGCCATATGATCGATCTTGGCCACTGGGAGAGAATGACTATGCTTGAGGCGGTCAAGAAATACAGCGGCGTGGACTTCAACGAGATAGGGTCCGACGAGGAAGCGATCGCCGTGGCCAAGGAAAAGCACGTGGAGCTGCCCGAGGTACCCACC
The DNA here is from genome assembly GCA_045576195.1 of Eubacteriales bacterium. Classification (GTDB taxonomy): domain Bacteria; phylum Bacillota; class Clostridia; order Oscillospirales; family CAG-272; genus Firm-07. The sequence goes on from JAZNFZ010000036.1 coordinate 5,198, forward strand.
AAGGGAGCCATTCTTGCAGAGTTCTTTGATGCCTTTGTAGAGGAAAACCTCATTCAGCCTACCTTTATCTACGACTACCCCGTGGAGATCAGCCCGCTTGCCAAGCGCAAGCCCGAGGATCCCGCCTTTACCGAGCGCTTTGAGTACTTTATCAATGCCACCGAGTTTGGCAATGCCTTCTCGGAGCTGAATGACCCCATCGACCAGAAGGAGCGCTTTGAGCGCCAGGTGGCCGAGCGCAAGGCGTTGGATCCCAGCTGCCGCGCTCAGGTGGATTACGACTATGTTACCGCCCTTGAGTACGGTCTGCCCCCCACGGGTGGCCTTGGCTTTGGCGTTGACCGTCTGGTGATGCTACTCACCGATAGTCCCTCTATCCGTGATGTGCTGCTGTTCCCGACAATGAAGCCGCTTGACTGATTTGGTTGCGAAACAAAACACAATGGCTCTCGGACAAGAAAAAAGAACGCGAGGCATTCGCGTTCTTTTTTTCGGGAGAGAGAAAGGATTTTTATGCGAGATCAAGAGCAAAACAGAGAAAAGCTTGAGGAGCGGGAGATCCGCTTTGCTCCTGCCAATACCGAAAAAGAGCACGGAAGGCTCTACCGCTGGTTTGATAACTTTTGGTATCACCACAAATGGAAAACCATTATCGTTTCTTTCTTTTTGATCGTTTTTACGGTCTGCACCGTGCAAATGTGCAGCAAGGAAAGGAAAAACGGCGATGTGACGATCCTTTATGCGGGCTCCTATAATTTTTCCGTGGAATCGGAGTCATTTTCCGCTATTTCCTCCTGCCTTAGCTCCTATCTTCCCGAGGATTATAACAAAAACGGCGAAAAAAAGACCGATCTTACATATTTTAACATCTATTCCGAGGAGCAGATCAAAGAATTTGAGGCCAACGTGGATGAAAAGGGCGATCCCGCTCCCGTTTTTGTCAACCGCACGGGCAATGCCAACGCCTATTCGCAATTCAATTCCTATCTGATGACGGGTGATGCTTCCTTGCTGCTGGTGGAGCGCTGGATCTATGAGGAGATGCTCACCACAAAGATCAATTATATGGTAGACCTCACCACCATTCAAGCCGAGCTCCCCGAAGGGGCGCTTTTCGTGGGGGAGGCCTGCTATGGTGTGCGACTGGGGGATACCGCACTTTACCGCGATAATCCCGCGCTGCGCGCCCTGCCTGCTGACACGGTGCTTTGCTTGATGGGTCCCTATTTTATGGGCAACAGCAGCGATGAGGTGGAATATGACCACCGTCTAACCTATATGAAGGAACTGCTTGAGGCTCTGAAATAAAATTTTAAACAGACGAGGAGGTGATACTCGTGAAGAATGCGGCAGGACGGCGCCATTCCTTCGGGGTTGGTGACGGTGTCGTGATCGGCGCGGTGCTCCTCCTTTCTGTTTTTCTGCTACTGGGCGGCCTTCTTCCGGGGGAGGGGCGCGAGGTGGAGATCCTTGCCAAGGGGGAGAGAATGATCACTCTTTCCTTGAATGAGGATACCGTGTATTCGCTTTCCCTTGAGGAGTATCACCTGACGGTGACCGTGCGCGATGGCAAAGCATTTGTCAGCGAGACGGATTGCCCTGACCGCGTTTGCCTTCACTCGGGTGCGATCTCCCGCGCGGGGGATATCATCGTGTGCGCGCCTGCAGGTGTGGTGCTGCGTGTGGTAGGAGAGGAGGGGAGTGCGGATGCAGTTGCGGGATAAACGACGTGTGGTGCGCCTTTGCCGCGATATGGCCCTGCTGGCGCTTGCTATGATCTGCTCTTACCTTGAGTTTCTCTTGCCCATCGGCGTGCTGATTCCGCTGCCCGGGGTAAAGCTGGGGCTTGCCAATGTGGTGATCACCGCCATCTTCTTCCTGCAGTCGCCCGTGGATGCCGCGGCAGTTTCCTTGCTTCGCGTGCTGCTCTCGGCGCTGCTTTTCGGAAACCCCGTTTCCTTGCTGCTCTCCCTTTCGGGGGCGCTCTTTGCCTTCCTTTCCATGCTTGCCATCAAGCGCCTTTTCCCGCGCCGTGTCAGTATGATCGGTGTGTCGGTTCTGGCGGCAACGGGGCATCATATTGGTCAGATCCTTGCCGCAGCGTTGCTGTTTGACCTTGGCGTGATGCTGGCATATCTGCCCCTTCTGCTTCTGGCAGGCGTGCTGACGGGTGGCTTGACGGGTCTTCTTCTAAATCTTTGCTATGATCGGCTTGAAAGGTGCTTTGTGCTTGAAAATGTTAAAAAGGATAATTAGTGTTCTATTATCTGTTATAATGTGTCTAATATTGACATCTTGCAGGGGCGGAGAGCCTTTGGCAAAGGATGAGTTTTGGGCTATGGACACCCTGGTGACCGTTAAGATCTACGGAGCTGTGCGGGAGGACGAGGCAATTCTTGCCCGCTGCCGCGAGATCGTCCTTGAGGTCGAGGCGGCGCTTTCTGCCACAAGGCCCGAAAGCGACATTTCCCGCATCAACCGCGAGCGCTCGGCGGGCTCACTTTCTCCCCATACCACAGCCGTTTTGGAGCAGGCGCTCGCCATCTCTCGCCTCACCGACGGTGCCTATCTCCCCACCATGGGCGCACTTTCCGCCTTGTGGAGGGCGGCGGGGGAGCAGAATTGCTTGCCTGAGCCGGAGGCACTGGAGCACGCGCTGGCGGAGGCGAAAAAGGGCTTTTTGCTGGAGGATGGCGTCTGTACCGTCCTCGGTGAGGGGGCTCTGCTTGATCTTGGCGGGGTAGGCAAGGGATATGCAATGGATCTTTTGATGGATTATCTCGCCACCTGCGCCGCAACGGGCGCACTGGTCTCCTTTGGTAGCAGTGTGGCGGCTCTCGGCTGCAAAAACGAGCGGGGTGAGGGCTTTCTCGTTTCCTTGCGGGATCCGCAGGACCGCACGGGGTCTCTTGGCAGCTTTCACGGATTTTCGGGGCAGCTTTCGGTTTCGGGTGATTATGAGCGCTATGTGACGGTGGAGGACACGCGCTACCACCACATTTTAGATCCCGAAAGCGGGTATCCCACGGCAAGTGGGCTTTCCTCGGTGGCGGTGCTCGCCCCGTCGGGAGCGGCGGCCGATGCGCTTTCCACCGCTTTTATGGTGCTGGGAAGGGAAAAATCCCTTGCGCTGCTTGGGTCAGCACTCACAAATGTTGAGGCTGTGCTTGTCGGCTCTGACGGATCGCTTTACAAAACCGCGGGGCTTTCTCGGTTTTACTGAATAAAAAAGGCAGACGGCGTAATTCCGTCTGCCTTTTTTTGCGCGCTCTTATTGACAAATATTATATTTTTATGTATAATTATATGTTGAAATATTGTTTGATCAAAGGAGTCTCAGATGTCCGATAAAACCCTTTGCCGGGATCTGCGGGGAGGCGTTATCTCGCATACCGAGTCAGAGCCGTATGTCGCCGTCGTGCGCGCCCATACCGCAGCCTTTTTCAAGGCGCACCGCCGTGCGCCACGCGCTTTTTTGTTGACCTTTGGCTGCCAGCAGAACGTGGCAGACAGCGAAAAGCTTGCGGGAATGGCACGCGAGATGGGCTATGAGATCACCGATGCCGCCGAGAGCGCGGAGCTGATCCTCGTCAACACCTGCGCCATCCGTGAGCATGCCGAGATCAAGGCACTCTCCATTGTGGGGCAATATAAGCACCTGAAGGAAAAAAATCCCGCGCTGATCATCGGCGTGTGCGGTTGTATGGTGGTACAGGAGCATCGGCGGGAGCAGCTGAAAAAAAGCTACCCTTATGTGAGCTTTGTGCTCGGTACCTCGGTTTTGCACCGTCTGCCGCAGATGCTGGCCGAATGCCTCACAAGAGGAAAGCGCGTGTTTGGCAGCGCCGAGGAGACCGTGATCGCCGAGGAGGTGCCGATCCTGCGCGACAGCAGCTACCGCGCCTTTGTCAGCGTGATGTACGGGTGCAACAATTTTTGCTCCTACTGCATCGTGCCTTACGTGCGCGGGCGCGAGCGCAGCCGCGAGCCTGCGGCGGTGATCGCGGAGGTGAAGGGCTTGATCGAGGCGGGCTACCGTGACATCACCCTGCTGGGGCAAAACGTCAATTCCTACGGAAAGGAGCGGGATGACGGCTATGATTTTGCCGATCTGCTCCGTGAGATCGATGGGATCGAGGGGGATTATGTGCTGCGCTTTATGACCAGCCACCCCAAGGATGCCACCCGCAAGCTCTTAGATGTGATGGCGAGCGGCAAGCATATTGCTCATCATTTCCATCTGCCGCTGCAATCGGGCAGTGACCGCGTGCTTGACCGTATGAATCGTCGCTATCACCGCGACGGCTATCTTTCCGTGCTGGATGATATGCGCGAAAAAATGCCCGATATTGCCGTGACATCGGATATCATCGTGGGCTTTCCCGGAGAGACCGAGGAGGATTTTGCGGACACGCTCTCCATGCTGGAGCGCGCAAGGTTTGATATGATCTTTTCCTTCATCTACTCGCCGCGAAAGGGAACACCTGCCGCCGCAATGGAGGAGCAGATCCCCAAAACGGTGCAAAATGAGCGCTTTGACCGTCTGCTTGCCCTGCAAAACGGCATTTCGCTAGAGAAAAACCTTCCCTTGGTGGGGCGGCGCATTCGGGTGCTGTGCGACGGCATCAGTAAAAATGATCCTGCAATGCTTTCGGGCAGAAACGAGCAAAATAAAATTGTGTTTTTCAAGGGCGATCCTGCGCTGGAGGGAAAATTTGTTGAGGTAACGGTAGAGCGTGCCGAGGCCTTTGCGCTGTTCGGTACGTTGGAATAAATTTTTGTTTACAAAGGAGTAAAGCAATGGAAATTTTTGAGCTGGCGGCAGAGCTTGGCCGCACCCTGAAGAAGGACAAGAGACTGGTCGCACTTGAGGAGGCCCGTATCGCATACGAAAAGGACGCGCACATCGCCGCCCTGATGACCGAGTATGAGGTGCAGCAGAAGGCGCTGCAGGACGAGGCGGTAAAGGCGGAAAGAGATCAGAAGCTGATCGATATGATCGAGGCGCGTGTGGATGCCATCTATCGGGAAATTGTAGGAAGCGAGGCATATCTGGCGCTGGAAAAGGCGCAGAACGAGGTCAATGAGCTGATGAACGCCGTGAATACCACGATCACCACGCAGATCACGGGGGAGCAGCCGAGCAGCTGCACCCACAACTGCGCTACCTGCGGCGGCTGTCATTGAGCCCCGGAAAGAAACGAAAAGGAGAGCTGTGCCATGACACCGATGATGGAACAGTATTTTGAGATCAAAAATCAGTATAAGGATTACCTGGTGTTTTACCGTCTCGGTGATTTTTATGAGATGTTTTTTGACGATGCGATCCTTGCCTCAAGAGAGCTGGAGCTGACACTGACGGGCCGCGATTGCGGTGAGGCCGAGCGCGCCCCGATGTGCGGCGTGCCGTTCCACAGCTCGGAGGGGTATATCGCCCGTCTCATTGCCAAGGGCTATAAGGTGGCCATCTGTGAGCAGATGGAGGATCCCGCCAAGGCCAAGGGGCTTGTCAAGCGCGATATCGTGCGTGTGGTCACCCCGGGTACACTGCTTGAGCCGGGAATGCTGACCGAGCAGAAAAACAACTATATCTGCACCGTTTGCCTGAGTGGGGAAACGGTGGGCCTTTGCTTTGCGGACGTTTCCACGGCAGAGGTCTATGTGACCGAGCTTACGGGCGATAACATCGAGGCGAGGCTGCAAAGCGAGCTCGGCACCTACCAGCCCCGCGAGGTGGTGATGAATGTGGAGCGGGAGCGCGTCGCCGCGCTTTCCGATTTTATTCGCAACCGTGTGGGCGCGGTGCTCTCCGATGCGGAGGAGGGGCGCTATGATGCCGATGCGGCGCTCGCCCGCGTGCGCGCGCAGTTTGCCAACCTCTCGGAGAGCTTTTTGAAAAGCTCTGCTATGGTAAGGGCCACGGGCGCCTTGCTTGACTACATTTGCGATATGCAGCGCGGCGATATCGGTTATATCCGCGAGCTGCACGTTTATTCCGATGGCCAATATATGGATATGGACATCAACACCCGCCGCAACCTTGAGCTTTGCGAGACCATGCGAAGCAAGGAGAAGCGCGGCTCGCTGCTTTGGGTGCTGGATCGCACCAAAACAGCGCCCGGCGCGCGGCTGCTGCGCTCCTGGGTCGAGCATCCCTTGCTCTCCCCCCGTGAGATCATCAAGCGGCAGGGGGCGGTGGAGGAGCTGCTTGGCAGCTATGTGCTGCGCGAGGATCTCGGCGCGGTGCTGTCGGGCGTGCTTGATCTTGAGCGGCTGATCGCCCGCATCGTTTACGGCTCTGCCAACGCGAAGGATCTTCGCGCGGTGGCCGCAACCGTTGCCGTGCTCCCCGAGATCCGCAGACTGCTTCAGACCTGCAGCGACCCCACGCTTTGCCGCATTTATCGGGAGCTGGATGACCTTGACGATCTTTACCGACTGATCGACAGCGCCATTGCCGAGGAGCCCCCCTTTGTGCTTCGCGAGGGCGGGCTGATCAAGGAAGGGTATCACCAGGATGTGGATTACCTGCGCTCGGTGATGAAGGACGGTAAGGCCTGGATCGAGCGAGTGGCCAACGAGGAGCGTGAGGCAACCGGCATCCGCACCCTGGAGATCGGCTACAACAAGGTGTTCGGCTATTACATTGAGGTGTCAAAGTCCTTCGTGGATCAGGTGCCCGATCGCTATATCCGCAAGCAAACGCTGACGGGCGGCGAGCGCTATATCACGGAGGAGCTGAAGGATATGGAGGCCACCATTCTCGGGGCGGCCGACCGCGTTTGCGCGCTGGAGTATGAGATCTTCCAGGAGATCCGCGAGCGTGTGGCGAGCGAGGGCGAGCGCATTCAGCGCACCGCCTCGCGCCTTGCTGAGCTTGACGTGTACCTTTCGCTGGCCGAGGTGGCGGCGAAGAACAAATACATCCGTCCCGAGATCGATGCCTCGGATGCGGTGGTGATCAAGGATGGCCGCCATCCCGTGGTGGAGCAGTTCGTGAAGGATACCTATTTCGTTCCCAACGATACGCTTCTTGATACCGCCAAAAATCGCGTGATGCTGATCACGGGCCCCAATATGGCGGGCAAATCCACCTATATGCGCCAGGTGGCGCTGATCGTGCTGATGGCCCAGATCGGCTCCTTTGTGCCTGCCGCAGAGGCGCGCATCGGCGTGGTAGACAAGCTCTTTACCCGTGTGGGTGCCTCCGACGATCTTGCCTCGGGACAATCCACCTTTATGCTGGAAATGAATGAGGTCGCCTATATTTTGCGAAACGCTACCTCCCGCAGCCTTGTGATCTATGACGAGGTGGGGCGCGGCACCAGTACCTTTGACGGTATGAGCATCGCCCGCGCTATCGTAGAATACACCAACAGTCAAAAAATCGGTGCCAAGACGCTGTTTGCTACGCACTATCACGAGCTGACCTCGCTTGAGGAGGAGCTCCCCGGTGTGGTGAACTACAACATCGCCGCCAAAAAGAGGGGCGACCAGATCATCTTTTTACGCAAGATCGTGCGCGGCTCCACCGATGACAGCTACGGCATCGAGGTGGCAAAGCTTGCGGGACTCCCGCAGGAGGTCATCCGTCGCGCCAAGGAGGTGCTTGCAGGGGTCGAGGAGACCGCCAGAGCGCTTCAGCTTCCGCAGAGCGATAAAAAAGAGGTGGAGGATGAGAGTGCCATTACGCTGGAGGACTGCATCCACGACAGTGTGATCGAGGAGCTGCGGAATACCGACATCAATACGCTCTCACCCTACGAAGCCATGACCTTCTTGTTCGATCTGAAAAAACAGTTGAAATAAGGAGAAAAACGATGAAAATTGCCGCAAGGATATGCTTGTGTCTTGCCCTTGTTCTTTCGCATGTGATGTGCGCGACGGTGGCCTACTCATTTGCGAGTATGCTTTGCGCCGTCAGACATCATATGACAAGCGCCCCTGCATCGGTTGCCTTCCTTCTGCTCATCCCGTTCCTAGCCGCCATCGCCATTTGTCTGGTGCTTTCGGCCATATTCCGCAAAAAAGCGGGAGGGGAGAGCTGATATGGGAAAAATCAATCTGCTTTCCTTTGCGGTGGCCAATCTGATTGCCGCAGGCGAGGTGGTGGACCGCCCCGCCTCGGTGGTCAAGGAGCTACTGGAAAACGCCATTGATGCGGGCGCAGACCGCATCACGGTAGAGATCCAGCGCGGCGGCACCACCTTTATGCGCGTGGCCGATAACGGCTGCGGTATGGAGAAGGAGGATCTTGCCGTTTCGATCCGCAGGCATGCCACCAGTAAGATCAAGGATGCCGAGGATCTTGACAGTATTATGACCCTCGGCTTCCGCGGAGAGGCGCTGGCGGCCATTGCCGCCGTTTCCGATCTCAGGATCATCACCCGCACCAAGGATGCGCCCTTCGGCGTGATGCTGCAGGCACACGGCGGCGAGGTGGAGAGCATCACGGAGCAGGGCTGCCCCGTTGGCACCACCGTCATTGTGGAAAACCTCTTTTGCAACGTGCCCGCCCGCCGCAAATTCCTCAAAAAGGATGTGTCGGAGTCGATCGCGGTTTCCACCTATGTGGAAAAGATCGCGCTCTCCCGCCCCGATATTGCCATTCGCCTGATCGCGGACGGCAATGTCAAGCTGGATACCGCAGGGGACGGCAACCTCAAGAGCGCTATGTATGCCATATTTGGCCGCGATTTCGTCAGCCGAATGATTGCGGTGAAGGGTGGCAATGATACTGTTTGTGTCAGTGGCTTTATCGGTCGCTCGGACAATGTGCGCCCCAAGCGCAATTATGAGAACTTTTTTATCAACGGCAGATACGTAGGCTGCCGCACGGCCGCGGCGGCGCTGGAGCAGGCCTATACCTCCTTCATTCCGCCCGAAAAATTTCCGTGCTGCGTGCTGAATATTGAGATCGACCCCGCCGCGGTGGATGTCAACGTGCATCCTGCCAAGCTTGAGGTCAAGTTTTCCAATGAAAAGCCGGTGTTTGATGCGGTCTACTATGCGGTGAGAACTGCTCTTGAGGAGAACGTGGAGCGGCCCGAGCTGCGGCTGAAGACCACCGTGCCCGATGCTGCCCGCGCCTTTGCTCCCGTCGAGGAGGCGCGAGAGGCGCTCTCGGCGCGTCAGCTGTCGATCACCGCAGCCCCGCCCGCCGCTGCAACAACGCCCGCGCCTGCCTTTGCGCGGATGAGCGCTGCCGAATACCGCACAAATCATGGCGGTAAGGCGGCATCCCCCATCGGTCACCACAACGAGGGCAAGACGGCAGGATGGCAGATCCCTTTGCCCGCCGCAGAGCCGCCGAAGGCTCCCGCACCAAGGGAGGAGACTGCAAGCGGAATCATTTCTGCATCGGGCGGAGAAATTTCGACCAAGGCGGCCGCCCCCGCGGAAAAGGTGTGCATCCCGCAGGCAGAGGTGCAGGCGCCCCTCGCGCAGTCGGAGGCCTCCCCCAAAGAGGAGTCCGCTCCCACGGATCGCGCACCGCTACTGCCCGCCTACCGCATTGTGGGAGAGGCCTTTCATTCCTTTGTCATTGTGGAATGCGAGGATCGGCTGCTGCTGATCGACAAGCACGCCGCCCACGAGCGGGTGCTCTTTGAGGAGCTGAAGAAGAAAATGAAGCAGCGCGAGGATGCCTCGCAGATCCTGCTGCTGCCGCTCACCCTCACGCTCACGAGCGGTGAAGGAGAGGTGCTGCTGGCCTTCCTTGAGGAGATCGAGGCCGTGGGCTTTGGCCTTACGGTGACGGGCAACAAGGCAGAGGTGCGAGAGATCCCCGAGGGGCTCTCACCCACCGAGGCCACCGAGCTGCTGCTCACTCTTGCGGATCAGCTGCAGGAGGGAACAGGAAGTGCCGCACTTTCCCGCGATATTTTGTTTGAAAAGGCACTGTACCAGGGTGCCTGCAAGGCGGCTATCAAGGCAGGGCGTGAGTATCCGCCCGAATACATCGAGTGGCTCTGCCGACGGCTGATGGCTCTGCCCGATATTACGGTCTGCCCCCACGGTAGACCCGTGGCCATGGTGCTGACCCGTGCCACGCTGCATCGCCAGTTTGGGCGAACATAAAAAATAAAATGGATCGGGCTGTTTTCCCGATTCCGAAAGGTTGTAGCAATGTCTTCTTTTGAGTTAAAGGGGAAGGACGGCCGCGCGCGCCGCGGCGTCCTCCATACGGTGCACGGCGATATCGAGACCCCCGTGTTTATGAATGTCGGCACCTGCGCCGCCATCAAGGGCGGTGTTTCCACGGTCGAGCTTCAGGAGATCAACTGCCAGGTTGAGCTCTCCAACACCTACCATCTTCATATCCGCCCCGGTGATCGGCTGATCCACGATATGGGCGGCCTTCACAAATTTATGAACTGGAAGCGCCCGATCCTCACCGACAGTGGCGGATTTCAGGTATTTTCGCTGGCGCAGCTGCGTAAGATCACCGAGGAGGGCGTTCATTTTGCCTCTCACGTGGACGGAAAGCGCATTTTTATGGGCCCTGAGGAGAGTATGCAGATCCAGTCCAACCTCGCCTCTACCATTGCCATGGCCTTTGACGAGTGCGTGGAAAATCCCGCACCCTATGATTACGTCAAGCAGTCAATGGAGCGCACCTATCGCTGGCTTGTGCGCTGTAAGGCCGAGATGGCGCGTCTGAATGCGCTTCCCGATACCATCAATAAGCAGCAGATGCTCTTTGGCATCAACCAGGGTGGCACCTATGAGGATCTCCGCATTGAGCACATGAAAATGATTGCCGAGCTTGATCTTGACGGCTATGCCATCGGCGGACTTGCCGTGAGCGAGGCCACCGAGGATATGTACCGCATCATTGTTGCGGTGGAGCCCCATATGCCAACCGAAAAGCCCCGTTATCTGATGGGCGTGGGCACTCCCTGCAATATTTTGGAGGCGGTGCATCGCGGTGTGGATTTCTTTGACTGTGTCATGCCCTCGCGCAATGCGCGCCACGGCAATCTCTTTACCTGGTACGGCAAGATCAACCTGCTCAACGAAAAATATGCCCGCGATCCAAGGCCGATCGCTGAGGGCTGCGGCTGTCCTGCCTGCCGTCATTATTCCAGATCCTACATCCGTCATCTGCTCAAGGCCAAGGAATCGCTCGGTATGCGCCTTGCGGTGACCCATAACCTGTGGTTTTATAACGATCTGACACAAAAGATCAGGGATGCGCTGGATGGCGGGTATTTTGAAAGCTTTTATCAGAAGTACCGTAACATTCTGGGTGAGCGTCACCCGGATTGATGCAAAAAACCGAAATTTAAGAAGAAACAGTCTATTTTCCCATAACAAAGGGCGTTTTTTGAAGGGAGAAGCGATGATCGAACAACATTTACTTGAGGAGCTGCTTGGCATTGCCGTTTCCACCGGTGCCGATTTTGCGGAAATTTATGTGCAGCAGGAGCGCTCCAACCAGATTCGTCTGCTTTCGGGCAAGATCGAGTCGATCCGTGACTTTTTGATCTCGGGCGTTGGCATCCGTGCCTTCGTGGGCACCAAAACCTACTACGCCTCCACCTCCGATACCACCCGCGAGGGGCTTCTTCGGTGTGCCGCTGCCGTGGCGGGTGCCGTGGGTGATTCTGCCGCCGCAGGTGCTGCGGTGGGCTGTCTTGTGCAGGATACCGTGAAAAGTGAAACGGTAAAGGAGCATCCGGGGGATATTCCCACCGCGCGCAAGGCGGCAGTCCTGCGCGAGGCGGCAAGCGCCGCCTCGGAGGCGGATGCGCGCATCCGCCAGGTGACGGGCATTTATTTGGATGTGGATCGCCACTTTATGGTGGCCAATACCGAGGGGCTCTGCCGCGAGGATCGCAAGGTCCGCACACGTCTGGTGGTCAATGCCGTGGCATCCGACAACGGAGAAAATCAATCGGGCTTTTACGGCCCCGGCGCGGGTCTTGGCTTTGAGTTTTTTGACCGTGTCTCACCCCGTGCTGTGGGCGAGCGCGCCGCGGGGCAGGCGCTGGTCAACCTTTCTGCCGTTTATTGCCCCGCAGGCACTATGACCGTTGCTATTGAAAACGGCTTTGGCGGCGTGATCTTTCACGAGGCCTGCGGCCATTCGCTGGAGGCCACCTCGGTGGGCATTGGCGCCTCGCGGATGGCAGGAAAGCTGGGCGAGCAGATCGCCAACCCCAAGGTGACCGCCATTGATGACGGCACCATCGCAGGGGCCTGGGGCTCCTATGCCATTGACGACGAGGGTACTCCCGCCACCCGCAATGTGCTCATCGAAAAGGGAATTCTGAAAAACTATATGGTCGACCGCCTCGGCGCGCGCCGTATGGGGATGCCCATGACGGGCTGCGGCAGGCGCGAGAGCTACGTGTTTGAGCCTACCTCCCGTATGACCAACACCTTTATCGACAACGGTCCCGATAGAAACGAGGATATCATCGCCTCCATAGAGTACGGCCTTTATGCCAAGGAGATGGGCGGCGGCTCGGTCAATCCCCTCACAGGCGAGTTTAACTTTGCCGTCAAGGAGGGATACCTGGTGCGAAACGGTAAGATCTGTGAGCCCGTGCGCGGCGCATCGCTGATCGGCACAGGCTCCGAGATCCTCAAAAATATTGATATGGTCGGCCAAAACCTTGCCACGGGGCAGGGAATGTGCGGCTCTGCGAGCGGCAATGTTCCCACCGATGTAGGGCAACCGCTGATCCGTGTTTCCAAGATCACGGTAGGAGGTAGATCATGAATTTTGAAGCCATCAAGCAGATCCTGTTTGAGGAAGCAAGCCGTATGGGACTTGCGGAATATGATGTCTACTGCGCTATGGCAAGCGATGCTTCCGCCGAAGCGCTGGGGCGTGAGCCAAGCTCCTTTTCCTCGGGCACCGTGGGCGGTGTCAGCTTCCGTTGCGCCGTTGACGGCAGAATCGGTGCGGCCGCCACGCAGTCGCTGGAGCGGGAGGATCTGCTTTCTCTCGTGGCGCGCGCCGTTGCCAATGCGGGCGTGATCGATTCGGACGAGGAGCCGATCTTCTTTGCGGGCTCTCCCTCTTACCAAAAGCCGCAAATGACAGTGCCCGAGCTGCCCGAGGCGGCTGAGCTGCGCCGCACGGCGCTTGACCTGCAGGAGAGAATGGCTGCGGCCACTCCGCTCTTCGACAAGGCCTCTACCTCGGCGGCGGGAGCTATGGTAAAGGAGATTTGCCTTGCCAACTCAAAGGGGCTTTCGCTTACCCATCGCATCGGAGGGCACTATGCCTATGCCGAGGCGGTGGTCAACGACGGCAAGGAGCCCTCTGTCGGTGTGGCGGTTGCCAAAACCCTGGATAATGCCGCCTCGGATATTGCGGCAAGGGCAACCGAAGAGGCGCTGGGTCGCCTTGGCGCGGGAACCGTGAAAACGGGCACCTATGACGTGATCTTCAGCGCCCGCGAGGTGCGCTCGCTTCTGGGGGCATTTTCGGGTATTTTCAGCGGAAAAAATGCGCTGCTGGGGCTCTCGCTCCTGGCAGGCAAGGAGGGCGAGCGGATCGCCGCAGAATGCCTTACGCTGATCGACGATCCCTTTTATAACGAAAGCACTATGCAGATGCCCTTTGATGCAGAGGGTGTTGCCACCTTTGAAAAGAAGCTGATCGACCGCGGCGTGCTGACCACGCTGCTTTACGATCTGACCAATGCCAAAAAGGCAGGTGTGACCACCACGGGAAATGCCTCCCGCCCCTCTATTGCGGATGCGGTCTCCATCTCCCCCTATTGCCTGCGGATCGAGAAGGGTGAGTATTCTCCCGCCGCGCTCCGCGAGCGCCTTGGCAACGGTCTTTATATCACCGAGCTGAAGGGGCTTCATGCAGGCGCCGATGCCGTAACGGGCGATTTTTCCATTGAAAGCGCAGGCTTTTTGGTGGAGGATGGCGCGCTCGCGCGCCCCGTGCACAGCTTTACGGTGGCGGGCAACTTCTTTGACCTTCTCAAGGCGATCGACGGCGTAGCCGATACGGTGGAAACGGGCATCCCCTCCACCTCTATGATCGCCGCACCCGATATCCTGGTGCGAGGGCTCAGCGTTGCGGGTGACTAAAAAAACAAAATCTACTTGATTTCTTCCCACGCTTGGTATATAATGAATTGTCAATCTCAGAAAAAAGAGGAACCGATATGTTAACTGTCAAACAAAATATTGCCGTTGCACTTCAAAAGGGTATCGAGAGCCTCGGCGCTCCCGCCCTGCCTGCGGCAGAGCTTGCCGCGATGCTGGAATACCCGCCCGACGAGGGGATGGGTGACCTGGCGCTGCCCTGCTTTAAGCTCTCCCGCACCTTGCGAAGGGCTCCCGTGCAGATCGCCGCAGCCCTTGCCACAGCGCTTGACGGGCTTGATTTTATCGAGCGCGCTGAGGCGGTCAACGGCTATCTGAATATCACCATCTCGGCAAAATATCTGACCGACCGCGTCCTTTCCGATATTCTGGAGCAGGGCGAGCGTTACGGCAGCAGTGATCTCGGGAAGGGCAAGACTGTGGTGCTTGACTACTCCTCGCCCAACGTGGCAAAGCCCTTTCACATCGGCCATCTCGGCACCACCGTGATCGGCCACTCCTTAAAAAGGCTGCATGAGTTTGCGGGCTATCGCTGTGTCGGCATCAACTACCTCGGTGACTGGGGAACCCAGTTCGGTAAGCTGATCGTGGCCTACAAAAAATGGGGCAACCGCGAAATGATCGAGGAGGGCGGCATTGACCGACTGGTCGAGCTGTATGTTCGCATCAACAATGCCATTTCGGGCAACGAGGAGCAGGGGATCCCTGCCGATCCCGCCCTTGGTGACGAGGCGCGCGCCGAATTCCATAAGCTGGAGCTTGGCGACGAGGAAAATCTTGCCCTCTGGCGCTGGTTTATTGAGATCAGCCTTGCGGAGTACGAAAAGACCTACCGCCAGCTCGGCATTACGTTTGATAGCTATAAGGGCGAGAGCTTTTATACCGACAAGATGCCCGCCGAGGTGCAAAAGCTGCGGGATAAGGGGCTTTTGAAGATCGACGACGGCGCTTCTATCGTGGATCTTTCCGATTACAATATGCCCCCCTGCCTGATCCTCAAGCGCGACGGCTCTACACTCTATCCCACCAGAGATATTGCCGCTGCCGTCTACCGTAAGAATGAATATCACTTTGATAAGGCCATTTACGTGACCTCCGCAGGACAGAGCCTGCATTTCGCGCAATGGTTTAAGGTGGTGGAGCTGATGGGCTATGAGTGGTTTGACAAGCTCGTACACGTGCCCTACGGCACAGTCAGCATCAACGGTGCCAAACTGGCAACGAGAACGGGCAACGTCGTACTCTTGAAGGATCTGTTTGCCGCCGCGATCGACGAGGTAAAGGGAATTATGAATCGGAAAAACCCCGACCTTGAAAATAAGGATGAGGTGGCCGAGGCCGTTGGCGTCGGTGCGATCGTGTTCTATTATCTTTCCAATAACCGCATCAAGGATATCAACTTTGTGATGGAGGATGCCCTCAACTTTGACGGCAACACGGGCCCTTATGTGCAGTACACCTATGCGCGTACCTGCGCGGTACTGCGCCGTGCCGCCGATGAGGCGGTGGGTGAGCTGCGGATCACCGCACCCGAGGAGGCCACGCTGCTCAAGGTGCTGGCGCGCTTCCCCGAAAAGGTGCAAAATGCTCTTGCCGAGTGCGAGCCCTCCGTCATTACCAGGTATATTCTCGATGTGGCGGCAGCCTTTAACCGCTTCTATCACAACTGCCAGATCCTCGGTGCCGAGGAGAGCGCCGTGCGTGCCACCCGCGTGCAGATCACCCGCGCCGTCAATGTGGTGCTGGGCAATGCCTTCCCGTTGATCTGCCTCAAAAAAATGGAAAAAATTTAAGGAGATACAAAGATGTCAGGACATAGCAAATGGGCGAATATCAAGCACAAGAAAGAAAAGACCGACGCGCAAAAGGCCAAGGTCTTTACCAAGATCGGCAAGGAGATGGCCGTAGCCGTCAAGGCAGGCGGCGGAGATCCCAACTCCAACTCCAAGCTGCGTGAAGTCGGAGGCCAAGCGGGCTTAGGAAGACAAGACCTGA
>JAZNFZ010000037.1:0-10530 GCA_045576195.1 Eubacteriales bacterium
CCGAGACCGAAGGCAAAGCCGGAGTAGACCTCGGGGTCGATACCACAGCCGCGAAGCACGTTGGGATGCACCATACCCGCGCCCAGGATCTCGATCCAGCCCTCGCCCTTGCAAACGCGACAGCTCTTGCCGCCGCAGACGAAGCAGGACACATCCACCTCGGCCGAGGGCTCGGTGAAGGGGAAGTGGTGGGGGCGGAAGCGGATCTCGGTGCTGTCACCGAACATCTTGCGTGCAAAGGTCTCAAGCGTGCCCTTGAGGTCACTCATCGTGATGCCCTTGTCCACCACAAGGCCCTCCATCTGATGGAAGAGCGGCGAGTGGGTGGCATCCAGTGCATCGGAGCGATATACGCGACCGGGGGAGATGACACGGATCGGAGGCTTCTTCTGCTCCATCACGCGCACCTGCACGGGCGAGGTCTGGGAGCGGAGCAGGATCTTGTCGGTGATATAGAAGGTATCCTGCGTATCTCTTGCGGGATGATTTTCGGGGATGTTCAGCGCCTGGAAGTTGTAGTAATCGTACTCCACCTCGGGGCCCTCGGCAATCTCAAAGCCCATACCGATAAAAATCTCCTCCATTTCGCGCTGTGCACGGGTGAGGGGGTGCTGATGACCCATGCGAATGGGAGGGGCGGGCATGGTGACGTCAAGGCGCTCTCGCTGCAGCTTTTCGTCAAGAGCCTTTTTCTTTTGCTCCGCTACCTTTTCGCTCAGGGCGGCCTCAATAGCGGCGCGCACCTCGTTGGCAAGCTGACCCACAACAGGGCGCTCCTCGGGGGAGAGGGCACCCATGCCGCGCAAAACGGCAGTCAGCTCACCCTTTTTGCCGAGATACCGTACACGGATCTGCTCGGTATCGGCACTCTCCGATGCCAGCTCGGAAAGGGCTTGGGATTTGATTTTTTCCAGAGTTACTTTCATTTGTTTTTTCCTTTCTCACAAAGAGTTTTGCGGCATCTTGCCGATCGGATGTGATCGGAAGAAAAAAGCCCCGTCCCGATCAAGATCAGGACGAGGCGAAGATCGCTCGCGGTACCACCCGAATTGAAGGCGCAAAGCCAGCACTTTACCGACCTGTAACGGGGTCTGCCGTATCCGACTACTGCCATAAGGGTGGGTTCATCGCATCCGCTCCGAAGGGAAACGCCCTGACACCGCAAACGCTCGCTTTCAGCCGAGGGCGAGCTCTCTGTGGAATGCTTTTGGTGGGGGCAATCTTCATCATCGCGTTTTATTACATACATTATAACACAATAAATTTAAAAATCAAGTGGAAAGCGAAAAAAAGTACCCCAAAAAGCGGAGTTTTTCGCAAAAATCCCCCACGGCAGGCACTGCCGTGGGGGATTTGGCGCAGGGAGGATCGGATCAGACCTCAAACTGGCTGTGATAAAGCTCGGCGTAAAAGCCGTTTTGGCGGAGCAGCGACTTGTGGTCACCCTGCTCGATCACGTTGCCATCCTTCATCACCAGGATCACGTCGGATTCTCTGATGGTGGAGAGACGGTGTGCAACGATAAAGCTGGTACGTCCCTTCATCAGTGCGGCAAAGGCCTTTCCGATCCTGATCTCGGTGCGCGTATCAATGGAGGAGGTGGCCTCATCAAGGATCAGCATGGGCGGCGGGTCAAGCATCAGCCTGGTGATGCAAAGCAGCTGCTTTTGCCCCTGCGAGAGCGATCCGCCCTCCTCGCCGATCACCGTGTCATAGCCTTGGGGCAGGCGCTTGATAAAGCTGTGGGCGTGAGCCGCCTTGGCGGCGGCAATGATCTCCTCCTTTGTGGCATCGGGCTTGCCAAAGGCAATGTTTTCTCTCACGGTGCCCGCCTTCAGCCAGGTCTCCTGCAGCACCATGCCAAGCGAGGCGCGGAGCGATTGGCGGGAGAGTGTCCTGATATCGTTGCCGTCAATGCGGATGGCACCGCCCGTTACGTCATAAAAGCGCATCAGCAGATTGATGACCGTGGTCTTGCCGCAGCCCGTAGGGCCGACAATGGCCACCCGCTGCCCGGGCTCTACGGTAAGATTCATATCGGTGATCAGGGGCTTGTCAGCGGAGTAGGAGAAGGCCACATGGTCAAATTCCACCCGTCCCGCAACGCTTGCGGGGAGTGCGGTGCTTTGCTCGTTCTCCTTTTCCGTGGGAGAGTCCAGCACCTCAAAAATGCGCGCGGCAGAGGCAAGGGCGTTTTGCAGCTCGGTCACCACACCTGAGATCTCATTGAAGGGCTTGGCGTATTGGTTGGCGTAGGCAAGAATGGTGGAGAGCGCACCGATCGAAACGGTGGCACCGACGCCAATGGCGCTGAACGCGCCGAGCAGCGCAACGCCGGTATATACCAGGCTGTTGATAAATCTGGTGGAGGGGTTGACGATGGAGGAGAAGAAGGTAGCCTTGAGGGAGGCATCCTGCAGCTGGCGGTTGATGACGTCAAACCGCTGCAGGGTGTTTTCCTCCTCGGAAAAGGCGACCAGCGTCTTGTGTGCGCCGATGGCCTCCTCCATCAGAGCGGTCTCCTTACCGCGGATCTCGGATTGCAGGCGGAACATATGGTAGGTGCGCCGTGCAATAAAGGCAGAAACAAAGAGGGAAAGCGGCGTGACAAGCACCACCACCAGCGTGATGCCGGGATGGATCACCAGCATCAGTGCAATGGTGCCAAGCACCGTCAGCACACCGCCAAACAGCTGGGAAAAGCCCATCAGAAGACCGTTTGAGAATTGATCGGCATCGGCGATCACGCGGCTGACGATGTCGCCCGTTTTGTTGTTGTCGATATAGGAGATCGGCACGCGCAGCAGGTGACGGAAGGCATCGTTGCGGATGTTCCGCACCACGCCAAAGGCCATTTTATTGTTGCAGACATTCATCAGCCATTGGAACAGTGCCGTGGCGAGGATCACGGGAACGGCGATGGTGAAGATCTGCCCGATCCGCGTGAAATCGACCTGTCCCTTTCCCGCGATCTCATCAATGATCTCGCCAAACAGCACAGGCAGCCAAAGCGTCAGTGCTACGGAGAAAAGGGAGAGCAGCAGGGAGAGGAACAGATAGATGCGGTAGCCGCGAAGATAGGAGAGCACGCGGCGCAGTGTGCCGCGCGGCGCACGGTTTTTCTGCTTTTTCACTGTGCCGACACCTCCTCGCTCTCAAATTGAGATTGATAGATCTCGCGGTAAACATCGCAGGAGCCGAGCAGCGCCTCGTGCTTGCCGATTCCGACGATCCTGCCGTCATCCAGCACCACAATGCGGTCGGCGTGGCGGATCGAGGCGGTGCGCTGCGATACGATAAAGGTGGTGGGGTGAAAGGGAAGTGCGCGGAGCGCGCGGCGCAACGCCGCGTCGGTGGCATAGTCAAGAGCGCTGGCGCTGTCGTCAAGAATCAGGATCTCGGGTCGTCTTACCAGAGCGCGGGCAATGGCAAGACGCTGGCGCTGACCGCCCGAAAGGTTGCGACCGCCCTGCTCCAGCGGGAAGGCGAGCTCCCCCTCCTTGCCGCGGACAAAATCAGCAGCCATGGCAGCCTCCAGCGCCGTCCAGAGCTCCTCGTCGGTGGCATCCTGCTTGCCGCGACACAGATTTTCACGGATGGTGCCCGCAAAAAGCTCGGCCCTTTGCGGCACCACACCGATCCGTCGGCGCAGCTCGGTGGGATCGTCAAAGGCACGCACATCCCGCCCTCCCACAAGCACCGCACCCTCGCTGACATCGTAAAAGCGGGGGATCAGATTGACGAGCGAGGATTTTCCTGCACCCGTTCCCCCGATGATGCCCACCGTTTCACCGGGGGCGGCGGAAAACGAGATGCCCTCCAAGGCCAGTTCGCCGTTTTCGTGGTAGCGGAAGGAGACATTGCGAAATTCGATCGCCAGGCGGCTGTCACCCGCCTCGGCCTTGTCGGCCGCGGGGGGCATGCCTGCAGGGGCCTCCAGCACCTTGTTGATGCGGGTGGCGCAGGCGACTGCCTGCGTAATGAGGATGATAAAATTGGCCAGCTTGATCAGCTCGACCAGGATCTGCGACATATAGTTGTAGAGCGCAATGACCTCACCCTGGGAGAGATCTCCATAGGACACCTGCACACCGCCCCGCCAAATGATGGCGAGGATCGAGAGGTTGATGATCACATAGGTAAGGGGGTTGAGCAGGGCGGAAAAACGCCCGACAAAGCGCTGGTAACGGTTAAGATCGCGATTGGTGGCAACGAATTCATCCAGCGACTCGCGCTCACGCACGAAAGCGCGCACCACGCGAGCACCCGTCAGGCTCTCGCGCGTCAGCCCCAGCACACGGTCGAGCTTTGCGTGAACGCGGCGGAACATAGCAATGCTGACGGTCATCACGCCAAACACCACGAGGGAAAGAGCGGGAATGGTCACCACAAAGGTCAGCGCCGCATAGGGCGAAACGGTAAAGGCCATGATCATAGCGCCAAATACGATAAAGGGAGAGCGGAGGAACAGGCGCAGCACCATATTGACCGCAGTCTGGATCTGCCCGATGTCAGAGGTCATACGGGAGAGCAGTGTGGGGGTGCCAAAGCGGTCGACCTCCGAGAAGGAGAGCCTTCCGATGTGGGAAAAGAGCGCGTGCCGCAGCCCCGTGGCCATACCGACGGCGGCCTTGGCAGAAAAATATTGGGCGGTGATCGAGCAAACAAGACCGATGATGCCGAGCAGCACCATCAGCCCGCAGCGTGCCAGGATATAGGTCTTGTCGCCGCTGTCGATGCCGTGATCCACAATATCCGCCACCACAAGCGGGATAAACAGCTCAAAAAGGGCCTCCAACATCTTGAAAAGCGGCCCGAGAACCGACTCGGTGCGATAGGGGCGCAAAAAGCCGAGAATTTTTCTCATTTTTTGCTTCAACTCCTTCAAAAATTCAACATACAGTCAAATTATAGCATAAATCCGAGCCGAAAACAAGTGCGGCAGGAAGATATTTTCGGAAATAACTTGATTTTGCGAAAAAAAGGGAGTATAATAACAGGGAACCACAACGACGAAGAGAAAGAAGGTTGCAGAAATGTCTGAAAATTGTAATCACGACTGTGCCTCCTGCTCCAGCGACTGCGCGTCGAGGCAGGCCATTCAGCACGAAAAACCGCATATGATGAGCAAGATCCACCACACCCTTGCCGTGGTCAGCGGCAAGGGCGGCGTGGGCAAATCGCTTGTTACCTCCATGCTGGCGGTTGCCCTGAATCGCAAGGGATACCGCGTGGGCATCCTGGATGCGGATATCACGGGACCCTCGATCCCTAAGGCCTTCGGGCTTCGCCCCGGTGTAACGGGGGATGAGACGGGACTCATTCCACCGCGCACGGCGGGCGGCATTGATGTAATGTCCCTTAACCTCCTCCTGCCCGATGAAAAAAGCCCCGTGATCTGGCGTGGCCCCGTGATCGCAGGAACGGTGAAGCAGTTTTATACCGATGTGATCTGGGATGAGCTGGATTATCTGATCATCGACTGCCCTCCCGGCACGGGTGATGTGCCGTTGACCATTTTCCAATCCATCAAGCTCGACGGTGTGGTCATCGTCAGCAGCCCCCAGGAGCTGGTCTCCATGATCGTCTCCAAGGCCGCTCATATGGCCGATATGATGAACATTCCCGTCCTCGGCATTGTAGAGAATATGAGCTTCGTGCGCTGCCCCGATTGCGGCAAGGAGATCCATATTTTCGGCAAGAGCCATGTGGAGGAGGTTGCTGCGGAGTTTGGCTATCCGCTGCTCTCCCGTATCCCGATCGACCCTGAAATTGCCGCATTGGTTGATGCGGGCAAAATCGAGCAGGTGGAGAAAAACCCCTTGGATGATGCAGCTGAAGCTGTTGTAAAGGCGCTTTCGTAATCTAAAAAAGAGCAAAATTTATCAAAAAGCGGCATTTTGAGAAAAATGCCGCTTTTTCTTGTCTCGCGCGTGTATTTTTATTTTTCAGTGAATATTTTGTGATAGGTATTGCAAAAGGATGCGGAATGTTGTAAAATAATACTGTGATTTTGAACAGTCTTGAAGTGAGGATGCCGATGAACCCTGTTTTTCTGACCCTGCGGAACCGATCTCTGCTGATCGCCGTTCCCACCGATAAATTCAAAAGTGAGCTGCTCAGCCTGCAGTTCGCCCTTCCGCTTGACGAGGGCGCGCAGGCTACCTCGCTTTTGCTGTCGGTTCTCAAACGCGGCACCTTGACCTATCCCACGCGGGCGCTGCTCAACCGCCATCTCGATGAGATGTATTCCACCTCCGTTTCCTTCCACAGTCAGCGTACGGGCGATATGCACGCCCTCAGTCTCAATGCCGATTTTTTGGGCGCGCGCTATGTTGGCGGACAAGGTGCGGGGCTTTTGCCGCAGGTGATCGACGTGATGGCAGAGCTGCTGCTTGCCCCCGCCACCGAAAACGGCTTGCTTGTTTCCTCCTTTGTGGAGGGGGAAAAGGCCAATCTCCGTGATGCCATCCGTGCTGCCATCAACAGTCCCCGCAGCCTTGCCATTGCAAGGTGCCGTGCGCTGCTTTGCCGTGATGAGCCCTTCGCTCGCTCTCTCATTGGCCGTGAGGAAACGGTTTCTGCCCATACCGCCGATACGCTGACTGTGCATCACAAGGCGCTTTTGGGGCAGCTTTCTCCTGTTTTTGTTTATGTGGGGGGCACCGCTCCCGAGGAGGTGGCGGCGATGTTGGAGGCACGCTTCGGTGCTGCCTTCGGTGACACGCCTGCCTATTCTGCACTGGTAAAGCCGCATACAGGCGAGGTGCGCGAAAAATGTGACGAGATGCCGCTGTGCCAAGGCAAGCTTGCCCTGGGATTTCGCGGCGATATCTCGCTTTCCCACCGTCTTGCCCCTGCGTTGATGCTGCTCAATGAGATCTACGGTGCCTCGCCTGCCTCCAAGCTTTTTCTTAACGTGCGAGAGCGCCACAGCCTTTGCTATCATTGCAGCTCCTCGCTTGATCTTCACAAGGGCGTGATCATTGCCAATGCGGGGATGAAGCGGGAAAATCGCAGGGTTACCGAGGAGGCGATGCTCTCCGAATTTGAGGAGCTTGCGAGAGGAGGGATCACCGAGGAGGAGCTCGAGGCGGCACACCGCTCACTGGAGTTCACCTACCGACAGGTGCTTGATCACCCCACGATGCTTGCTAATTTTTATGCAACAAGAGCCCTTGTCGGCCGAAATGAAACGGTGGACGAGTGGAGGGAGCGGCTTGCCCTTGTCACGCGTGAGGATGTGATCGAGGCTGCCTCCCATATCGCGCTTGGCGCGGTATATTTTCTATGTGGAACGCTCGATGGCGAGGAGGGTGAGGAATGATCGACCCCAATCAGATCTCATTGTTTGAAAGCGATCTTCTCGGTGAGCGCTATTATCGCTATTGCCACGAAAGCGGACTTCCCGTTTTTGTGTTTCCCAAAAAAATGACAAGCACCTATGCGCTGTTCGCGGCGGATTTCGGTTCGGTGGACCATGCATTTGATGCGGCGGGCAGAGAGCAGATGCCCGAGGGTGTGGCGCATTTTCTTGAGCATAAGCTCTTTTCCAATGAGGACGGCAGCGATTCCTTTGAGCACTTTTCCGCGCTGGGGGCCGATGCCAATGCCTATACCTCCCACACGAGAACGGTTTACCTCTTTTCCTGCACCTCGCGCTTTGAGGAGTCGCTTGAGGAGCTGATCCGATTTGTCACACACCCCTATTTCACGCCGAAAACCGTGAAAAAGGAGCAGGGCATTATTGCGGAGGAGATCCGTATGTGCCGCGACAACCCCTATGACCGTTGCTACTACAATATGCTGGCGGGCCTTTATGCCGCACATCCCGTAAGAAAGGATATCTGCGGCTCGGTGCAGTCGATCTCAAGCATTACGGATCAGGTGCTGTACCGCGCCTATCACACCTTTTATCAGCCCTCCAATATGGCGCTGGTCGTGTGCGGTGACGTGGAGCCTCGGGCGGTATTTTCATTGGTGGAGGAGGCGCTTGCCTCACTTCCTCCCACAAAGAAAGCTACGCCTCCTCGCTGCTCTGTTGTTGAGGCGGCAAGCGCCCACCGCCAATATGTGAAGGAGGCGGGACAGGTGGCAAAGCCGATCTTCTCCATCGGCATCAAGGATACCGAGCTTCCCGCCGATCCCCGCGAGCGCGCACGGCGCGATGCGGGCATGGCGATCCTCAATGAGATACTCTTTTCCGAGGCGGGCGAGCTCTACAACAGCCTTGTGGATCGTGGGCTGATCTCTCCCGAGCTTTCCTTTGAGTATGCACTGACACGGGATTTTGCCTTTAACCAGATCGCAGGCGAGGCCGCTGACCCCGAGCAGGTGCTTGACGAGATCCTTGCTTACCTTGAAGAAAAGAAAAAAAGCGGCCTCTCAAGGGAGGACTTTGAGCGCTGCCGCCGCATTGAATATGCCGAATACATCAAGAGCTTTGACTCGGTAGAGGAGATCGCCAACACGCTGCTTGCCTTTGTGTTTGACAATGCAGAGCTTTTTGACTATGCCGAGATCGTAAGGGAGATGGAGCTTCCCTTTGTCGAGCAGCTTCTCCACTCGGTCTTTGACCCCGCGCATTTCACCCTTTCCGTGGTCACCCCACGGCAACAAAAATCGGAGGTAACCGTATGAGTACCACAACCTTTTCCTTTCCTGCCCTTGGCATCGGAGAGCATACCGTAAGCAAGATCGCCTTTACGATCCCGATCTTCGGCGGGCTTGAGATCCGTTGGTATGCCATCATCATCACGCTCGGCATCGTAGCGGGCTTCCTTTATGCGCTTTATCGCTCCCGCGAGGAGGGCATCAAGAGCGATGATGTGTATGACTTTGCACTGGTCATCATTCCTCTTGCCGTGATCTGTGCCCGCCTTTACTTTGTGCTGACCACGGTGGGCAAGCCGGGGTACTCCTATAAGAGCTTTTACGATGTGATCGCCATCTGGGAGGGCGGCATTGCCATTTACGGTGCGGTGATCGGCGGCGCGCTGGGACTCTACCTCGTCAGCCGCTTGAAAAAATACAGCGTGGACAAGGTCCTTCGTCTGTTTGATATGGTGGCACCCGGTGTGATGCTGGGGCAGATCATCGGTCGCTGGGGCAACTTTATGAACGGTGAGGCGCACGGCTATGAGGTCTCCGAGGATTTCTTCCTTGCAATGGGGCTGATGGAGCGAAACCGTATGGTCTACTACCACCCCACATTTCTTTATGAATCGCTCTGGAATCTTGTGGGCTTTGTGCTGATCAATGTTTTCTACCGCAAAAAGAAATTCAGCGGTCAGGTGCTTTTGATGTATCTTTCCTGGTACGGACTCGGCAGAATGTTTATCGAGGGGATCCGCACCGACAGCCTGATGGTGGGCCCGTTCCGTATTTCGCAGGTGGTGGCCTTCCTTTGCTTTGTGATCTGCACAACGCTGCTGATCTACCTTTTGGTGCGCGCCAAGCGTCGGGTGTTGGACGGCGAGGCGTATGTGCCCGTATACGAAAAGCTGCGCGGCTTTGCCTTCAAGCGCCAAAAGGAAATTTCGCCCGAGGACGAGGCTATGGTGAATGAGGGGATCGACCGCATCATTGCCCGCGCCACCGAGAGCGGGGAAAATAAAACCGAAGAGGGAGAAGAGAGCCATGACGAAATTGATTGACGGAAAGGCGATCGCGGCAGAGATCCGCCGTGAGATCGCAGCGGATACCGCAAAATTCAAGGAGGAAAACGGCTTTGTACCCGGGCTTGCCGTGATCATTGTGGGAGAGGATCCCGCATCGAAGGTTTATGTGCGGAACAAGCACCGCGCGTGTGAGGAGGTGGGCTTTTACTCCGAGGGGTACGAGCTGCCCGCCGATACCACCGAGGAGGCGTTGCTCTCCCTGATCGACAAGCTCAATCACGAGGAAAGGATCCACGGTATTCTGGTGCAGCTGCCGCTGCCGAGGCACCTGGATGAGGAAAAGGTGCTGTTGGCCATTGATCCCCGCAAGGATGTAGATGCCTTCCACCCCTATAACGTAGGCCGTATTATGATCGGCAACTACGACTTTCTGCCTTGCACACCCGCGGGCGTGATGCAGCTGCTGCAGCGCAGCGGCATTGCCATTGAGGGCAAGGAATGTGTGGTGGTCGGTCGCTCCAATATTGTGGGCAAGCCCCAGGCGCTGCTGCTGCTTGAGGCAAACGGTACGGTCACGGTCTGCCATAGTCGTACCAAGAATTTAAAGGAGGTCTGCCGCCGCGCCGATATTCTGGTGGCCGCCATCGGCAAGCCTGAGTTCTTTGATGCCTCCTATATCAAGGAGGGCGCCGTGGTGATCGATGTGGGTATGAACCGCCGTCCTGCCGACGGCAAGCTTTGCGGTGACGTGAATTTTGATGACGTTGCGCCGCACACCTCGGCCATCACCCCGGTTCCGGGCGGTGTTGGCCCCATGACCATTACCATGCTGCTGAAAAACACCTTCACTGCCGCAGGCAAGCAGGGTGCACAGATCTGATAAAAGGGCCGTTGCGGTGTTCGCAACGGC
>JAZNFZ010000038.1:0-24986 GCA_045576195.1 Eubacteriales bacterium
TCGCGAGACCTCCGATCAATCCAAGGATACTCACTGTCATGATTATCCACATTGCATTCCAAATAGTTTTGTTTTTCTTTTCTAATTCCTTTGCCATATCAAGCAAAAGCTGTTCGTTTTTCTGATTGTTGTTTTCCATACTTATTTTCTCCCCACTTAATAATTCGTTTACACTGATGCCGAGAATATCACAGAGTTCAAGCATTATCGAAGTATCGGGCATTGCAATGCTTCGTTCCCACTTGGATATTGCTTTATCGGTGATACCCAGTTTTTCTGCCAATTGCATTTGCGTTAAGTTTTTCTGTTTTCTGCACTCGGCAATAAATTTTCCTATTTTCAATTGATCCATAAGTGACCTCCTTTCGCATACAGTATAGCCGTTATTACTTACAGAGTACACCCACCGTTGGTTTAGTGAGGAGAAGTAAACCGTTGGTAGAGTGAAAATATACCGCTAAATTCTTATTTATCGTTCTGTTTTATCGCCAGTTTCGCCTTTGTATTACAAAGGCTGCGGGCAAAGCCCATACCCCTAAAGATGCACAAAACCAAAGGCTCCCTCCGGGAGGGAGCTGTCAGCGAAGCTGACTGAGGGAGAGTGCGATACAATAAGATTTATCCAAACCTAAAGTTACGCAGGCTTCTTCCGTCACGCTACGCGCGCCACCTTCCTCCGGGAGGAAGGCTTTTCGTTAGCCCCATTATAACACAAATCGGCAGAGAAAACAAGTTCTCCGCCGATATTTTTGTGCCTGCTAATTCTCCGCTAAGGATGCAGAGAGATCGGGGTGCCCCTCTTTTTTGGTGCCGGAAGCGGGGTGTCGATCCGGTTCGACCCCCGAAGGCACCGCGTCGAAGCAAAAAAACCGCACCCCTTGACGGGGTACGGCTTCTTTGCTTGGTGCCGGAAGCGGGGGTCGAACCCGCACGGTATCGCTACCACTGGATTTTGAGTCCAGCACGTCTGCCAATTCCATCATTCCGGCGAATGAAACAATTATAGCATAATGGCAAAAGAAAATCAAGCCCTTTTTGGGTTTTATTTCGGCAAAACAAAAAAATTTTAAAATGCCGCCCTCCCCACCTTGCCAAGTGCCACCCCGGTGTGTTACAATAGCATCATCAAAGAAAAAAGGAGCGATTTATGCTGATTTCCGTGTTGGATGCCGCCACGCTGGGCGACGATATTGACCTCTCCCCCCTTGCGGCAGTGGGTAAGCTGACGGTCTATCCCACCACCGTTCCCGCAGAGCTCACGGAGCGCCTCGCGGCCTGCGAGGTGGCCGTGGTCAACAAAATAAAGATCGGCCGCGAGGCGCTGGCGGGCGCTCCTGCGCTGCGCCTTGTCTGTGTCACCGCCACGGGCTATGACAATATCGATCTTGCCGCCTGCCGCGAGCACGGTGTGGCGGTCTGTAATGTGGTGGGCTACTCCACCGAGAGCGTGGTGGCGGTCACTGTGGCCACGGTGCTCTCGCTTGCCACCCACTTGCTCCAATACCGCGCCTCGGTGGCCGACGGCACCTATACGGCGGGTGGCGTTGCCAATCGCCTCACACCCGTGTATCACGAGCTGGCGGGCAAGACCTGGGGCGTGCTCGGCTACGGCAACATCGGGCGGCGCGTGGCCGATGTGGCGCGGTCGCTCGGCTGCCGTGTGCTGGCCTACAAACGAACACCCGAGGCAGGGGTTGAGGTTGCCGATCTTGACCGCATCTGCCGTGAGTCCGACATTCTCACGGTGCATCTGCCGCTCAGCTCCGAGACTCGCGGCCTCCTTGGCGAGCGCGAGCTTGCCCTGATGAAGAAGGGGGCCATCCTTGTCAACGAGGCGCGCGGCGCCGTCACCGACGAGGCCGCGGTGGCCAAGGCGCTGCTCTCGGGTAGACTTGGTGGGCTTGGCGCGGATGTGTATTCGGTGGAGCCGATGCCAGAGGATCACCCCTTCTATCCCATTCGTGACCGCGAAAACGTCTGCCTCACGCCCCATATGGCCTGGGGGGCGCTGGAGGCAAGGGCGCGCTGCATCCGCGAGATCGCTGCCAATATCGCGGCCTTCCTTGCGGGTGAGCGCCGCTGCCGCGTGGACTAAAAAAAAAGAACGGACACCGTCCGTTCTTTTTTTGCTTATTGCGGCAAAAATCCGCCGTTTCGCAGGCAAGCGGGGTCAATGGCCTCCTTGCCGAGCGTCACCATCAGGAGAAGGGATCTCTCGCCCGCAAGAGCGGGGCCCGTAGTGCCCGCCGTTCCCAGCGTATCGCCCGATGCGATCGGCATTCCCACCGAAACATACACGTGCTCAAGTCCGCAATACCAGGTGTAAAGTCCGCAGCCGTGATCCACGATCACATAGCGGCCAAGCAGCGCATCGTTGCCCACCTCCTTGACAATACCAAAGGAGGTTGCCCTGATACTGCCGCTCCCGCGGTAAAGCTCAAAGGGGAGCGCGACGTTTTCCACGTCGGTATCGGTCACGGTGATCGTGTCGCCAAAGCGATAGAGCAGGGAAAAGCCGTCCGCCTCGGGCGAGGTAAATACCGAGCCTGGGGTCAGCGATGTACCCGCTGCCGTAGCACCCTTTTGCAGGAGCTTTTCGGCAATGCCGCCCGAAAGCGCGGGGATAAAGCTGCCCGAGAAAAGCTCAGCGGTGGCGGTGTGAGAGGCGGCGGTGCTCTTTTCCTTGACGGTCAGATCAAGCCGTTCCAAAATGGTGCCGTAGCCGATATTCAGGCGGTGGCTGCCCACTCCTGTGGCGGGGATCGCAACAAAAACCGTGTCTCCCGTCTGCCAGCGCATAGGCTCGGTGGAAAGGGCAGGCTCTGCCGAGATCAGCAGTTTATCCATATTGTTGATGTTCTTGCAGGAGAGGATAAAGTAGTCGCCCACTGTCTTTGTCGGTGCATCAACGGTGAATTTTGCGGCCTGCACCACCTTCAGATGGAAGCGATAGGTCGCGCTGCCGTAGTAGGTACAGCCTGCGGTGTTGTCGTAGGCGGCACGAATCTCACATTCGAGGATCTCACCCTCGTTCAGCGCAGAAAGTGAAATTGTGTCGTTCTTTTCGTAAACAAATGTTCTTTCGCCCTGCTTGATGGTCACGGTATAGCGGCTTGGCTCGACGGAGAAATAGAAGCCGATCTCGTTGGCAATGGGGTAAACGCGGGTCTCCTCGGTGGTCGCGATGCCTGTGCGGTCGGCAAAGGTGCCGTTGACCGTTTGATAGTGCCAGTCAAGGGTAAGCGGGGTGATCTCCTCGGTGGTGGCGGTCACAAGAACGGGCGCGGTGGACCCGGGGTAAAGCTCGTGAGCAAAGGGGCTGTTCAAAAAGGCCTCGGTGGCCTCTTTGGCGGCGTGGCGATAGTCGCCGTTCTTGTCAATAAAGTAGCATTCTGCGCTCGCGGTGGAAAAGGCAAAGCGGTATTCCTCGGGGCCGAGATTGGTTTCGGCGGAAATCACGTAATTGACGGAGTAGCCGTCGGGGAAGGAGTCGATCTTGGTGGCTCCCGCGAGAAGATTGCTGATCAGCGCAAGCAGGGTGTTGTTTTCCTCGCTTTCACCAAGCTCAACCGTCGTCGGGATGCCGTGAGGGCCCGTAATAACAAGTGAGGAATAGACCGCCTCGGAAATTTGCTCGGGGTGGCTTTTGCGGTAAAGGTAATTGCCCACGGCGATGTAGGTGGGGATCAGAAGCAGCAGAGCCATGCCGAAAACGGCCAGCGCTCGCAGCAGCCGTTGCCTTGAAAAGTGCGGTGTGCCGTCCTTGCTTGGCTTGACTCTTTTGATGCGCGCCTGCTTGAATCGGTCATTGTGATAATCGTGTGCCACGGTGTGCCTCCTTTCCGTCAAGCGTTACAGTTATATACAGTATAGCATATTTTTTTCGGTTTGGGTAGCCCCCTTTCAAATTTTCCATAAAAAAGAGGAGACATCAGCCTCCTCTTGCGGTATATTTCAGCCCGTAGCTCTTGGCGTATTGCTCGGCATAGGAGCCGCTCTGGCACAGCAGCGTCACGCTGCCGCAGCCGTCAAATACGGCGTAGCCGATGCTGCTGACACTGTATGGCAGGGTCACATAAAGCAGATCCTCGCACCCGTAAAAGGCAAACCAGCCGATCTCGGTAAGCCCTGCGGGAAGAGTGACCGAAACCAGTCCTTTACCCTCAAAGGCACGCTCGCCGATCCCGATCACGGGGTGTCCGTCCAGCTTGTCGGGAATGGTCAGCAGAGTGATGTCACCCTCCATTCCCGTGATCAGCGCCCCCTTCTCTGTGATGGTATAGTGCAGCAGCGCCTGCTCGTCCTGCTCGCCATCCTGACCGCCACCCAAGGTGCTAAGGGTCTTGATCTGCTCCTCCAGAGCGGCAATTTGCTGCTTATAGCCGCTTTCTGTGATGTACTGCGTCTCCCGCAGCTCCTGCAGCTCGGTCTGCAGCGCCGCGATCTCGGCAAGACACGCCGCCAGCTCCGCCTCCTTGCTGTCATCGGCACCGTCATCGGGTGCGCTTTTCTGACACGAGGAAAAAAGCAGCAGTCCGCACAGCAAAAGGGGAAGGGCGCGCCATAAAAATGTGTTTGGCTTCATATTTTCACCTCCTTGCCTTTCAGTATAGCCGAGAGTCGCCGCGAAACAAGGCGAAGAAGGGAGGGAAAAAAGAAAAAACATTCGATGTTTTTCGCGCCGTATCGCCGAAAAAGCCCTTGACAAACGGCGGGAAGGGCGCTATAATAATATCCGTGCGGGCCATTAGCTCAGTTGGTCAGAGCCCCCGGCTCATAACCGGTTGGTCCAAGGTTCGAGCCCTTGATGGCCCACCAAAGCAAAGCACCCCCTGCCTTGTGGCAGGGGGTGCTTTGCTTTGACGCGCCGTTTCGGCGCGAACCTCAGCGGTGTCTTGCACCGCGGGGGCGAAGCTTGCCGTTTTTGCGAAGCAAATGGAGCCGTTGAGGCGACAAGGCAAGCTTTGCAGTTCGCCAAAGGCGAACGTAACGGGCCCCTTGATGGCAAATCCTTCCACCAAAAATCCGCCCTCCGTTGACATTTCACCCACCGCGTGCTACAATGAAGGTATCAAGCGAAATGAGGAACTTTTT
Source organism: Eubacteriales bacterium (assembly GCA_045576195.1). Taxonomy (GTDB): domain Bacteria; phylum Bacillota; class Clostridia; order Oscillospirales; family CAG-272; genus Firm-07. The sequence continues at coordinate 5,095 of JAZNFZ010000038.1, forward strand.
ATGAATATGCAGGAATATACCGCAGGCAAGCTCACCTACCTCGTGCGCTACCCCGACGCTTATCGCGAGGGGAATGCCTATCCCGTTCTTCTCTTTTTGCACGGCGCGGGCACAAGAGGCAACCGCACAGATGCGCTGAGGGCGCATCCCTTTTTTGCCGACACCCAAAAGCACCCCGATTTTCCCTTTGTTTCGGTGGCGCCGCTTTGCTCGGAGAACACCCGGTTTGATCTTTTTGAGTCGCTGGAGGCGCTGGTGGAGCAGATCGTGAAGGCGCCCTTTGCCGACCCCCGGCGCATTTATCTGATGGGTGCCAGCATGGGCGGCTACGGCACCTGGCAGCTTGCCATGAGCATGCCCGAGGTCTTTGCCGCCATCGTACCGATCTGCGGCGGCGGTATGTATTGGAACGCCGCAAGGCTTGTCAATGTGCCGATCTGGGCCTTTCACGGGGCAAAGGACACCGTGGTCTGCCCCGAGGAGTCCCGAAAAATGGTGGATGCGGTCAACCGCGCGGGCGGCGAGGCAAAATTGACGCTCTATCCCGAAAACGCCCACAACGCCTGGAGCGATACCTTTGCTGACCCCGAGGTCTTCTCCTGGCTGCTCTCCCACAAAAACAAAAATGCAACCGCGCTTGTCGACCGCTACCGCAGCGGCGAGATTTACGGTTAAATCCAAATAGCGCAAGGCGCTGTCCCTTGTGTCATTCCCTGTGACATAGAAAGATGAGGAGGTGGGCCAAATGTTAGTTAAGCGAGTTTTATTTGCACTTGTGTCTTTGTCGTTGGTTTTATTTTCGTCTTGCAATCAAGGGGTTGGCAGTGTGAATGTGGAATTGTCATCTCCGCATAAAACCTTAGCGGAATTATCAACAGTATCATATGATTCTGTGCAACTGTCAGAAATCATCAATTTCGTTGGGACATTAAACCAATTAAACGATCAATATCCAATTGAATGTGTTAGGGCAACCGAGCACGGTTATCGAGTTTCATATTTGGGCGCTCAGAGCGTTGGAATTGTGTTATTTAACAGCACCGGAGCCAAGCTTTCGGGGAATACATACAAACTTTCACCGGAAAGAGAAATTTTTGAAAAATTGCAAACAGGTGATTCGCTGGAAAGAGTGTTAGAGACCGATCCGGATGGAGATTATATGTTTCTTTATACGGGTCGAAATGATACTCCTAAAATATCAACCCACTACACGAGAGATGGGTATTTATGCAGTATTGAATATGATGAGAGCCTTCAGATCACAGATGTTTTATTTGAATTGATTTAGGCGCGACACAGAGCCCGGCTCCGCGCCGGCCCCCACCCCCCACAGCAGGGGGTAAACAGGACTGATGCAATTTCGCACAGGGAACCGTCCCCTGTGTCCTTGGGAACCGTCCCCTGTGTCCTTTTTGCACACGACCTTGCCTGCAAGGTATAGTGTGTTATACCATATTTTGTTTTCGGGTGGTAAAGGAGTGATGTTTTTGCTTACGCAAAAGTGATGTTACTCACTTCGTTTGTAATGATGTTGCGCCCATTGGTCGCAATGATGTGATGTTTGCCCACTGTGCCAAAGGCACTACATCATTGCCGAAGGCTACATCATTAGGCGAAGCCGACATCACTTGCACGCAAGGGCAAACATCGTTCGGCGACCTGCTTTATCGCAGGTCGCCGTTGCGGCATCTCCTTTTTCATTTTTTCAAAAACCACTTGCAAGGAAGGGGGCAGATGTGCTACAATGCAGGCAAGCGCCCCTAACATAATGAAAAGAGGATAGGAATATGCTTGAATTTCCCAAGGGACTGCCCCAGCCTTGTGATATGACCAAGGCAGAGATCGTGGATCTTATGCTGCGTGAGGAATACGGCTATTTGCCCGCCGCACCGCTTTCGATGGAGGCGGAGCTTGTGGAGACCGATAAAAACTTCTGCGCGAAGCGCGTGTCCTTGCAGACCTACCGCCTGCATTGCCGTCTGGCCGAGGGGGAGTTTTCCTTCCCGATCCGCGTGGCCATTCCGCTCCTCAAGGGCGAGCATCTGCCCTGCTTTATCCACATCAATTTCCGCCCCGATGTGCCCGATCGCTACCAGCCCACCGAGGAGATCGCCGACGCGGGCTATGCCGTTGCTTCCTTCTGCTATAACGATGTCACCAAGGACGACGGCGACTTTGCAAGCGGCCTTGCAGGGGTGGTCTATCCCGTCGGCAGAACCGCGCCCGATCAGTGCGGCAAGATCGGCCTTTGGGCGTGGGCGGCCATGCGCGTGCGCGATTTTGTGGCCACTCTGCCGCAGATCGACCAGAGCCGTGTTGCGGTGGTCGGTCATTCCCGCCTCGGTAAGACCGCTCTGCTGACGGGCGCGCTGGACGAGCGCTTTTGCTGTGCCTTTTCCAACGATTCGGGCTGCAGCGGCGCGGCGCTTTCCCGTGAGAACACGGGCGAGACGGTGGCCAAGATCTATGACAGATTCCCCTATTGGTTCTGCGAAAATTACGAGAAATATAAGGACAACGAGGGGGCCTTGCCCTTTGACCAGCACTACCTGCTCTCGGCCAACCTCCCCCACGCCGTGTATGTGGCCAGCGCCGAGGATGACCTTTGGGCAGACCCCAAAAACGAGTACCTTTCCTGCGTGGCCGCCGATGCCTATTTCCGCGCGCACGGCAAAAGGGGCTTCGTGCACCCCGACCGTATCGCGGTGGCAAACGATGTCTTCCACGAGGGGGATATCGGCTACCATCAGCGCACGGGCGCGCACTATTTGTCCCGCGAGGATTGGCACTACTATATCCAATACCTCAACAAGCATTTTTCCTAAAAGAAGAACCTGACCCCGGTCAGGGGCTTCTTTTTACCGCTTGTCCTCGCGGGGGCTTTTTTGGTGGATCTTGCGGTATTGGCGGTAAAAGGTGGGGTAGCTGTCAAAGCCGCACAGCGCGGCGGCATCGGTGGGGGAGTGCCCCGCGCCGATCAGCTGCCTCGCGTAGAGCATCCTTTTTTCCGTAATGTACTGCAAAAGGCTGAAGCCAAGGTGCTTTTGAAAGGTGTGGGAGATCCAAGAGGGGCTGACAAAAAATTTGGCGGAGAGCAGCTCTGCCGTAATGGCCTCGGCGGGATGCTCGTCAATATAGGTGAGAATGCCGTTGAGGGTGGGATTTTGCTTGATGGGCGCGGCGGCCTTGTGGGAGTGGTGCTTTAAGAAAAGCAGGATCTGGGTCACGCCGTTTTTCACCAGCGCCTCCAGCTCGTCGGGGGAAAAGCGCTCCGTCGCCTCGGCCCAGGCCCCAAAAAAGTGGTGAATAAAGCTGTCCTCGGGGATCTCGTAAAGGCTGTCGGCCATATCGAGAAAGGGGCGCAGGGAGGGGGAGATCTCGTCCTCGTAAAAGTTAACGATATAGCGCGCATAAGGGGCGGCGCTGTGCAGGCACAGATTGTGGCAGGTGGAGGGCTTGATGAAAAGAAGCAGATTTTTCTTCATGCGGTAAACCGAGCTGCCAATGACATAATCGGCATCTCCCTCCACAAAATAAAGCAGCTCGTAGCTCAGGTGAATGTGACTGCGAAATCGGCTTTCATCGGGGCAGATCTCGCGCGAAAAGCCAAACGTCATATGCCCTCACCTCCTCTTTGGCTCCATTATAGCAAAAATGTGCCGAAATTGCAATATAAAATGCAATTTTTGCTATTAACATTTTATTTTTATGATATTATAATAGAATTAACCACACAGCCGTGGGCAGGAAAGGAGACGTTATGATTCGTTTATGTGCATTTTCCGATGAGGCGGGCAAGTCCCTTGAGGAGCAGATCGCGGCATTGCAGCGCAACGGCATTTCCCTGATGGAGATCCGCAGCGTGGACGGTGTCAATGTGAAAAATCTGACCTTGGAACGGGCAAGAGAGATCAAGGCCGCCCTTGACTTGGCAGGCATTTCGGTCTGGTCGGTGGGCTCCCCCCTTGGCAAGACCGATATCACCACCGAATGGAGCGAGATCGAGGCCGACACCCGCTACCTTTGCGAGCTTGCCCGTGTGTTCGGCACCGATAAAATTCGTATGTTCAGCTTCTTCAACGCTTATGAAAAAAGCGAGGTCGTGTATGATTACCTCTCGCGTATGGTCGAGGTTGCCGCTGAATATGGCGTAGAGCTTTATCACGAAAACGAAAAAAAGATCTATGGCGATACGCTCGACCGCGTGCTTGGCATTATGGCAAACGTCAAGGGGCTCAAATTCGTCTATGATCCTGCCAACTATTTGCAGGTGGGCGAGGGCGCCGAGCGCACGCTCGCGGCACTTCACGACAAAACCGATTACTTCCACATCAAGGACGTGATCGCCGCCACCGAAGAGCTTGTCCCCGCAGGGGAGGGCGACGGTATGATCGATATTTTGGTTGACCGCATCAAGGACGACAAGGTGCTCACCATCGAGCCGCACCTTGCTGTGTTTGAGGGCTATGCCGCCATTGATGACGAGAAGATGAAAAACAAATTCCACTTTACCTCAAACGGTGAGGCATTTGATGCCGCTGTTTCTGCCATTAAGGCAGTGCTTGCCCGTGCAGGATATCAAGAAGCAATGGGAGGCTTTGTCCGATGAAAGCAGGACTCAATCTTTACTCGATCCGCAACCTCATCGACACCGAGGAAAATTTCCTCGCCACCGCCAAGAAGCTGCGCGAGATGGGCTACTCCTATCTGCAATATTCGGGTGCCCCCTACGAGCCTGCGCGCATCAAGCGCGTCAGCGAGGCCACGGGGCTTCCCATTTGCCTGACGCACGTGCCCTATGACCGCATCGTGAACGACACCGATGCTCTGATGGCAGAGCACGCGTCCTTCGGCTGCCGCAACATCGGCCTTGGCGCGCTGCCCCGCGAGCTGCTTGTTGATTTTGAGGCGTTGAAGGATGGCGTGGCAAAGCTGGAGCGCGCCGCCGCGTATATGGAGGAAAAGGGCTTCCGCTTCTTCTACCATCACCACCATTTCGAGTTTATGAAATTTGATGGCGTGACGATCTTTGACTATATGGTCAAAAATGCACCCCACATCAATTTCACCATCGATACCTATTGGCTGCAATACGGCGGTGTGGATATTCTCGCCACGCTCGACAAGGTGAAGGGCAGAATTTGCTGCACCCACCTCAAGGATTACCGCATCGATGCCGTGGAAAAGGACGGTAAGCTCAGCTTTGAGCCCACCATCGCTCCCGTTGGCAGCGGCAACATCGACTTCAAGCGCGTGGTCGAGAAAATGCGCGAGGCGGGCGCCGAGTATTTCCTTGTTGAGCAGGATAATGCCGCCACCCATCCCGATACCCTCGGTCAGGTCGAGCAGAGCATTCGTTACATCAAGGAAAATTTGCAATAAAATAAAGGAGAATGAAAATGGAAAAGGTTAGATTTGGTATTATCGGTCTTGGCAACCAGGGCACACACTATGTAAAGCTTTTTGAAGAGGGTAAGATCGAAAACGGCTGTATCGCCGCGCTTTGCGACAATAATCCCGCAAAGATCGAGGCGATCAAGGAAAAGGTCGTCAATTCCACCGTCACCTACTTTGCCGATTACAAGCAGATGCTTGACAGCGGCCTTGTGGATGCCATTCTCATTGAGGTGCCGCACGAGCAGCACCCCGAAATGGCCATTGAGGCGCTGGGTCGCGGCATTCACACCGTCTGCGATAAGCCCGCGGGCGTGTGGGCCGACCAGGTCAAGGAGATGAACGCGGCCGCCGCTCGGAGCAAGGCGATCTTTGCCATGATGTTCAACCAGCGCACCAACTGCCTGTACCGCAAGATGCGCGAGATCATTGCCGAGGGCGGCATCGGCGAGCTGCAGCGCGTGACCTGGATCATTACCGACTGGTTCCGCACACAGCAGTATTACGACAGCGGCAGCTGGCGCGCCACCTGGACGGGTGAGGGCGGCGGTGTGCTGATCAATCAGTGCCCCCACCAGCTTGACCTGGTACAGTGGGTTGTGGGCGAGCTGCCCTCGTCGGTCAACGGCTTCTGTCAGTACGGCAAGTGGCACGATATTGAAGTAGAGGACGAGGTCACCGCCTTCTTCCGCTACAAGAACGGCGCTACGGGTATGTTCATCACCACCACGGGCGAGACCCCCGGTACCAACCGCTTTGAGGTGTCTGGCACCAAGGGCAAGCTTGTATGCGAGAACAACGGCTTGAAATGGTACAAAAACAATGTTGACAGCCAGGAGTTCTCAAAGAGCGCTACCACCGGCTTCGCCAAGCCCGAATGTGAGATCATCGAGGTTGAGACCGACGGCCAAAATCCCCAGCACGCAGGCATCATCAACAATGTGGCCAATGCCATTCTCGGCAAGGAGGAGCTCTATGTTGACGGCCGCGACGGTATTGCGGGCGTTGAGCTGATGAATGCCATTGAGTATTCGGGCTGGAACGGCGGTATGGAGGTGGCTCTGCCCGTGGACGGCAAGCTCTACTACGACGCGCTGATGGAAAAGCGCAAGACCTCTCGCCGCAAGGTGGTCGACGACAGCGCCGTGGCCGATACCGACGGCACCTTCGGAAGCGTGGCAAAATGAATGTTGCCGTTGTCGGACTTGGCGTGATCGGTACGGTACACGCCGAGCTCCTTGCCGATCGGGGCGATCTCTTTGCGATCTGCGATGTGGACGAGTCCAAAAGAGAGATCTACCCCGAGAAGGCCTTTTACACCGACTACGAGGCGATGCTCGATGAGCTTCGCCCCGATGCGGTGCATATCTGCACCCCCCACTACCTCCACGCCCCGATGGTGATCGCGGCGCTCTCCCGCAACATTCACGTGCTGTGTGAAAAGCCGCTTTGCATCAGGGAGGAGGAGATCGAGGCGATCCTTGCGGCAGAGAAGGCCTCCTCGGCTACACTTGGTGTCTGCTTCCAGAATCGCTTTAACCCCGCCAACGGCTTTGTACTGGATTATGTGAAGGACAAGGAGATCCTCTCGGTCTGCGGTCAGGTCGCCTGGCACCGCGGCGCGGATTACTACGCCTCGGGCGCGTGGCGCGGCAGGTGGGATACCGAGGGTGGCGGTGTGCTGATCAATCAAGCCATTCACACCCTTGATCTTACGGCTCTGCTTGCAGGTATGCCCCGCGAGGTGATGGCGAATTGCTCCAACCTTTCCCTGAAAGAACAGATCGAGGTGGAGGACACTGCAACCGTGGTGGGCATTGGCGATGTGCCGTTTACCTTTTTTGCCACCAATGCCTCACCCTGCGGCATGTCGGTGGAGATCACGGTCAAGACCCGTGATGAGGAGATCAAGATCCTGCCCCACACCGTGCTGATCGGCGATAGGGTATATAGCTTTCCCAAGGAGCAGCGGGTGCTTGGCAAAAGCTGCTATGGCACGGGGCATATTGCCCTGTTTGAGCGCTTCTACGACTCGATCGAGAGGGGAGAGCATTTTCCCATTGACGGTGCCGAGGGTGCCAAGGCTGTTCGCATTCTTCTGGCGGCCTACCGTAGCCGAGGCGAGCGCGTAACCGTATCACACACAAAGGAGATTTGAACATGAAGCAATTTTTCGGCAAGGACCTCCTTCTTGGCAGCGAGGCAGCCAAGGAGCTGTTTTGCGAGGTAGAGAAGCTTCCCATCATCGATTACCACTGCCATCTTGACCCGAGGCAGATCGCCGAGGACTATCGCTTTTCCGATATCGGCGAGTTCTGGCTCGCGGCCGATCACTATAAGTGGCGCGCCATGCGCCTTTGCGGCGTGGACGAGAAGTATATCACGGGGGATGCCACCTTCCGTGAGAAATTCTTGAAATATGCCGAGATCCTGCCCCGCCTTGCGGGCAATCCGCTTTACTATTGGACACATATGGAGCTTCGGCAGATCTTCGGCATCAACAAGCCCCTGACCGCCGCCACCGCCGCTGAGATCTACGACGAGGCGAACAGGCAGCTGGCGGAGCTTTCTGTGCAAAAGCTTTTGCAGAAATTCGGCGTGGAGGCGCTTGCCACCACCGATGATCCCGTGGATTCGCTCTGCTACCACGGCGTGCACGGCGGCGTGTCCGTCACCCCCACCTTCCGTCCCGATAAGGCCTATGACCCGAGCGACGACTATCTTGCCGCGCTGGAAGAAGCGGCTTCTATGAAGATCGAGGGCGCCGCCGACCTTGTGAGGGCTTTGGTGCTTCGCCTTGACTACTTTGTGGCACACGGCTGCTTTATCGCCGACCACGGCTTCGCCCACTTCCCCCGCGCCTTTGCCACCGAGGCAGAGGCCGAGGTGCTGTTTGCCAAGCGCAAGAGCTGGAGCGAGGAGGAGAGGGATGCCTTCTTCGGCTTCCTTTTGGTGCGCTTGATGCGCGCTTACCGCCGGCGGGGCATTACCGCGCAGCTGCACTTTGCCGTGCTGCGTAACGTCAACCGCGAGTGCTTTGCCAAAACAGGCCCCGACAGCGGCATTGACGTGGTGGGCGTTGCCCCCTCGGCAGATGAGCTCATCCTTTTCCTGCAGCAGCTTCCCGATGCCGAGCGCCCCGATATCGTGCTCTACACCCTCAACGACGCGCCCCTTACGGCGCTGGCCTCGGTCAGCGGAGCCTTCCGCCGCGTGCGGATGGGTGCGGCCTGGTGGTTCAACGATACACTCTGCGGCATCCGTCGCAACCTTTCCGTGATCTCCGAATACGCCGCGCTCGGCACCAATCTCGGTATGCTCACCGACTCCCGCAGCTTTTCAAGCTACGCCCGCTTTGATTTCTTCCGCCGCATCCTCTCCGATTTCGTGGGAGATCTGGTGGAGAAGGGCGAGTACGACAGAGAGAGCGCCTTGACACTGGTGAAGGACGTATGCTATAATAATGCAAAGGAGTTGATGCGAACATGAAAATGACATTCCGTTGGTATGGAGAGAAGGATAGCATTCCGCTTTCCTATATCAAGCAGATTCCCAATATGTCGGGAGTTGTCACCGCGGTGTACGATGTGCCTGTGGGTGAGGTCTGGGGCGAAAAGGAGATCGCCCGCCTCAAGGAATGCTGCGATGCGGCAGACCTGGAAATGGAGGTGATCGAGTCGGTCCCCGTGCACGAGGACATCAAGCTCGGTAAGCCCTCCCGCGATCAGCTGATCGCCAACTACGCCACCACCATCCGCAACCTCGGCAAATACGGTGTCAAGTGCATTTGCTACAACTTTATGCCCGTGTTTGACTGGCTGCGTACCAATCTCAAGACCCCTGCGGCCGATGGCAGCAATTCGCTCTCCTACCATCACGAGGAGCTGCTCCGTCTTGACCCCAAAAATCTTCATCTCCCCGGCTGGGATGAGAGCTACTCTACGGACGAGCTCAATTCCTTGCTGGATGCATACAGCGGCATCTCCCACGAGCAGCTGTTTGATAATCTGGTCTATTTCCTGAAGGGCATTATGCCCGCCTGCGAGGAGACCGGCATCAATATGGCCATTCACCCCGACGATCCGCCATGGGATATGTTCGGCCTGCCGCGTATCATTACCTCGGCGGAGAGCTATGATCGCCTGTTTGCCGCCGTGCCGAGCATCCACAACGGCGTGACCTTCTGCACGGGCTCGCTGGGCGCCGGCCGCTTCAATGACCTGCCCGCTATGGCAAAGAAGTATGCCGCGCGCATCCACTTTGCCCATATCCGTCAGCTGGCCTACAACGGCGATATGGACTTTACCGAGGCGGGCCATCTCACCGCCGCAGGCGACCTTGATATCTATGCCATCGTCAAGGGGCTTGTTGAGGCAGGCTTTGTGGGCTATGTGCGCCCTGACCACGGCAGAAATATCTGGGGCGAGGACGGCAAGCCCGGCTACGGCCTCTTTGACCGTGCCCTCGGTGCCGCTTACCTCAACGGCCTTTTCGAGGCGATCGAAAAGGGAATGAAATAAAGGAGAGAAGCTATGAAAATTCCGTTTCAAGTCGATCTGAAGGATAAGGTTGCCGTGATCACGGGTGCGGGCGGTGTCATCTGCTCCGCGTTTGCAAAGGCGCTGGCCGCGTGCGGTGCCAAGGTCGCGCTGCTTGACATCAATGCCGAGGCCGTGGCCAAGGTGGCCGAGGAGATCGGTGAAAATGCCCTTGCCGTGCCCTGCAACTGCCTGGATAAGGCGAGCATTGTGGCCGCTCACGAGCAGATCGGTGCCAAGTGGGGCAAGGTCAATTTCCTTGTCAACGGTGCGGGCGGTAACAACCCGCGCGCGACCTGCGACAATGAGACCATGACCCCCGATCTTGAGGGTGTTAAGGATTTCTTTGCCCTGGAGGAGAGTGGCCTCAAGTTCGTGTTTGACCTCAACATTACCTCTGCCTTCCTTGTGACTCAGGTCTTTGCCGAGGATATGGTCAAAACGGGCGGCAACATCATCAACGTGTCGTCTATGAACGCCTACCGTCCCCTCACCAAGATCCCCGCTTACTCTGCCGCCAAGGCAGGCATTTCCAACTTTACCCAGTGGCTGGCCGTGCATTTTGCCCCCTGCCACATCCGCTGCAATGCCATTGCCCCCGGCTTCTTTGTCACCAACCAGAACCGCGGCCTTCTGTTCGACGCTGAGGGTAAGCCTACCCCCAGAACCGAAAAGATCCTTGCCGCTACGCCTATGAAGAAGTTCGGCGAGATCGAGGACCTCCTCGGTGCGCTCCTCTGGCTTGCCGATGACGGCGCCAGCGGCTTTGTGACGGGCACCGTGCTGCCCGTTGACGGCGGCTTCTCCGCTTACAGCGGCGTGTAAAACGAAAAAAGCCCTGCAAGGCACGCCTTGCAGGGCTTTTTTGCCGCTTTTTTCGTCCCGTACCCCCAAAAAATGTCTGCTTTTTTGAAAAAACCGTTGACAAGAACGGCTCGGTGTGCTATAATCTTCCCAAAGTGATGATCGGGAGCGACACAGAGCAAGCCCCCAAAGAGAGCCGTCGGTTGGTGCGAGACGGTGCGGCGCTCTGCTGTTAAATCACCCGTGAACAGGCTATCGAAGGCCTTTGGCAGTAGAATAGCACGTAGCCCTGCGTTAAAGGGGGCGTGTATCAAGTCGTACACGGCAAAGTGGCACATTTGTGCAATAAGAGTGGTACCGCGGGTGCGTATGGCCTCCGTCTCTTTTTTGAGATGGGGCTTTTTGTTTTATTATGAAAAAGGAGAACTGTTATGCTTACTCTTGATAAGATCTATCACGCGGCGTATGTGCTGAAGAATGTGGTGCGCGAGACCGCCCTCATCCCCTCGCCCAAGCTGAATCCCGAAAGTGAGGTCTACCTCAAAACCGAAAATCTGCAGCTCACGGGCTCGTTCAAGGTGCGCGGCTCGGGCTATATGATCTCCCAGCTTTCCGAGGAGGAGAAGGCGCGCGGCGTCATCGCCTGCTCGGCAGGCAACCACGCCCAGGGTGTGGCGCTGGCCGCCGCCAAATACGGCATTCCCGCCGTCATCTGCCTGCCCGACGGCGCGCCGATCTCCAAGGTGGAGGCCACCCGCAGCTACGGTGCCGAGGTGGTGATGGTGAAGGGTGTGTATGACGATGCCTATCAGCGCGCGCTCTCGCTCCGCGATGAAAAGGGCTATACCTTTGTTCATCCCTTCGATGACGACAACGTGATCGCAGGGCAGGGCACCATCGGCCTTGAGATCCTTGACGATCTGAAGGATGTGGACGCGGTGGTCGTTCCCGTGGGCGGCGGCGGTCTCATTTCGGGCGTGGCCTTTGCCATCAAGAGCCTGCAGCCAAACGTCAAGGTCTACGGTGTGCAGGCAAGCGGCGCACCGAGTATGTTCAACTCCGTCAGAGACGGCAAGATCGAGCGCCTTGGCGCAGTCTCCACCATTGCCGACGGCATTGCCGTCAAGGAGCCGGGGCAGAATACCTTTCAATATTGCAGCAAATATGTGGATGAGATCGTCACCGTCACCGAGGACGAGATCTCCTCTGCCATCCTTGCCCTCATCGAGCAGCACAAAATGATCGCCGAGGGCGCGGGTGCCGTTTCGGTGGCCGCCGTAATGTTCAACAAGCTCCCCATCAAGGGCAAGCGCGTGGTCTGTGTGGTGTCGGGCGGTAACATCGACGTGACCATTCTTTCCCGCGTGATCGAGCGCGGCCTTCTGAAGTCGGGCAGGACCTGCAACCTCTGCATCGAGCTGATGGATAAGCCCGGTCAGCTGCGCGAGGTCTCCACCATCATCGCCGAGCACGGCGGCAACGTGATCTCGGTGCACCACGAGCGCGCCAGCGAGACCACCGACATCAACGGCTGCTTCCTGCGGATCGTGATGGAAACCAGAAACTATGAGCACATCGAGGTCATTGAGGGCGCGCTGCGCGACGCGGGCTTCAAACTGGTTTAATATAACTTATTGTCGAATATTTATAAGGTACAGAATATCCGAAAAAACAAAAAATGGCATCTCTCGCCCGCAAGAGTCGGCAGGGGATGCCGTTTTTTATAGGTAAAAATGCACAAAACGAGGGTTGAAAATACGATAAAATCTACCAAAAGGTAGAAAAGGTCGGGGAAGGGAAAAATCTTTCCCGCTTCCCTTGACAAAGCTGTAAAAAAAGTGTATAATTGGTGCATATTCCGCGAATACAGCGCATAAATATTCATTCATCCGGAGGGGCTTATAATGGAAAAGAAAGATATCAAAAAGGTCGTTCTTGCATATTCGGGCGGTCTTGACACCTCGATCATCATTCCGTGGTTGAAGGAGAACTACAACAACTGCGAGGTCATCGCGGTTTCGGGCAACGTGGGCCAGGCCGACGAGCTGGAGGGCCTTGAGGAAAAGGCACTGAAGACCGGCGCATCCAAGCTTTACGTGCTGGATCTGACCGATGACTATGTGGATAACTACATCATTCCCTGCGTAAAGGCAGGCGCCAAGTATGAGGAGTACCTCCTTGGTACCAGCCACGCGCGTCCCTGCATCGCCAAGGGCCTTGCCGAGATCGCCATCAAGGAAAAGGCAGACGCCATCTGCCACGGCTGCACGGGCAAGGGCAACGACCAGGTGCGCTTTGAGCTGACCCTCAAGCACTTCTGCCCCGATATGCCCATCATCGCCCCCTGGCGTGAGTGGGATATCAAGTCCCGTGAGGAGGAGATCGACTACGCCGAGGCGCACAATGTGCCCCTGAAGATCAACCGCGAGACCAACTACTCCAAGGACAAAAACCTCTGGCACCTTTCCCACGAGGGTATGGATCTTGAGGATGCGGGCAACGAGCCTCTTTACAGCAAGGAGGGCTTCCTTGAGATGGGCGTTTGCCCCGAGCAGGCACCCGATGTGCCCACCTATGTGACCCTTGATTTCGAAAAGGGCGTTCCCGTTGCCATCGACGGCGAGAAGATGAGCGCCAAGAACATCATCCTCAAGCTCAACGAGCTTGGCGGCAAGAACGGCATCGGTCTGGTTGATATCGTGGAGAACCGCCTTGTGGGTATGAAGTGCCGCGGCGTGTACGAGACTCCCGGTGGAGACATCCTTTACTTCGCACACAACTACCTTGAGACCCTTTGCCTTGACAAGATGACCGCTCACAAGAAGCAGGAGCTTTCCGTCACCTTTGCCGATCTCGTTTACAACGGCCAGTGGTTTACCCCCCTGCGCGAGGCACTCTCCGCATTTGTGGACAAGACCCAGGAGCACGTCACGGGTAAGGTGAGGATCAAGCTCTACAAGGGCAATATGATCAAGGCAGGCGCTTGGAGCGACTGGTCGCTTTACTCCGAGGAGATCGCTACCTTCGGTGAGGATCACGTCTACAACCAGGCAGATGCCACGGGCTTCATCAATCTCTTTGGCCTTCCCATCAAGGTGCAGGCCCAGGTGAACGAGAAGAACAAGAATAAGTAAAAAAAACCGAACAGATCCGTCCCGCTTTTTAGCGGGACGGCTGTTTTCGTAAAAATGAAACCGAAGAAAGGGTCAGAAAATGGCAAAGGTCTTTATTGACGGCAGCGCAGGCACCACAGGACTTCGCATCAGAGAGCGCCTTGCCGCGCGCGCGGATATCGAGCTTCTCACGCTTCCCGAGGAGCTGCGAAAGGATACATCGGCAAGGCAGGAGATGCTCAATGCGGCAGATATCGCCTTCCTTTGCCTGCCCGATGGGGCGGCCATCGAGGCGGTCTCGCTTGTGACCGATCCCGGCACCGCCATCATCGACACCTCCACCGCGCACAGAACCAACCCCGCCTGGGATTATGGCTTTCCCGAGCTTGCGGGTCTGAGAGAAAAGATCGCAGCCTCCCGCCGCATTGCCAATCCCGGCTGCCACGCCAGCGGCTTTGTGGCGCTGGTCGAGCCCCTGGTGCGCGCGGGTCTGCTCGCACCCGACACGGCGCTTTCCGCCTTTTCGATCACGGGTTATTCGGGCGGCGGTAAGAAAATGATCGCCGAGTATGAGGCGAAGGGCAGAGATCCGCTGCTTGACGCGCCCCGCCAGTACGGCATCGCGCAAGGTCACAAGCACCTGCCCGAAATGAAGGCGATCTGCGGCCTTTTCGGAGCCCCCGTGTTTTGCCCCATCGTCGCACCCTTTTACAGCGGCATGGAGGTAACGGTGCCGCTGCAGGCCTCGCAGGTCTCGGGCACCCGCAAGGATATCGCCGAGGTCTACCGCGGCTACTACACGGACAAGATCGTCCGCTTTGTCGAGAACGCGGACGAGGAGGGCTTCCTCTCGGCCGCTTCGATGGCAGGGCTTGACAGCATGCAGATCACCGTAACGGGCAACGAGGAACGACTGCTTCTGGTGGCAAGATTTGACAATCTCGGCAAGGGCGCATCGGGCGCCGCCGTACAAAATATGAACCTGCTGCTCGGCGTGGACGAAGCCACGGGGCTTGCACTTTAACGGAGGATACAGAGCATGAAATTGATCGAGGGCGGCGTTTGTGCCGCAAAGGGATTTTTGGCAAACGGCATTCATTGCGGCATTCGCAAAAACCGCACCAAGAGAGATCTTTCGCTGATCTTCAGCGAGGTCCCTGCCAGCGCGGCCGCCGTATACACCACCAACCTCGTAAAGGGCGCCCCCCTGCTGGTTACCAAGGCGCATCTCGCTGACGGTAAGGCGCAGGCCGTGATCTGCAACAGCGGCAACGCCAACACCTGCAACGCAAACGGCATTGAGATCGCCGAGCAGATGAGCGACCTTGTGGCAAACGCCATGAATATCGACGCCAAGAACGTCGTCGTAGCCTCCACGGGTGTCATCGGTCAGCCCCTTAACATTGAGCCCATCGCCGCGGGTATCCCCGCGCTGGTGGAGGGACTTTCCACCGAGGGCGGCGCGTTTGCCGCGCAGGGCATTATGACCACCGATACCGTGATGAAGGAGATCGCCGTGGAGTTTTTGCTTGACGGCAAGACCTGCCACCTCGGCGGCATTGCCAAGGGCAGCGGCATGATCCACCCCAATATGGCAACCATGCTGGTCTTCCTCACCTCCGACGTGGCCATCTCGGCACAGATGCTGCAAAAAGCTCTTTCGGGCGACGTAGCAAACACCTTCAATATGATCAGCATCGACGGCGATACCTCCACCAACGATATGGTAACCGTGCTTGCCAACGGCAAGGCAGGGAACAGGGAGATCGTCTGCGAGGGCGAGGACTTCAGCACCTTTATGAAGGCGCTCAACACGGTGACCGTTCACCTCTGCCGCATGATCGCGGGAGACGGCGAGGGCGCCACCAAGCTTCTTGAGTGTCACGGGGGCGGCGCGGCCGATGATGTGACCGCCAAGACCGTGGCCAAGAGTGTGATCTGCTCCAGCCTCCTGAAGGCGGCCATGTTCGGCGCGGATGCCAACTGGGGCCGTGTGCTTTGCGCCATCGGCTACAGCGGTGCCGCCGTGGATGTGAATAAGGTCGGCGTTTCCTTTGCCTCTGCGGCAGGGGAGATCGAGGTCTGCCGCAACGGCGCGGGCGTGGATTTCTCCGAGGAGAAGGCCAAGGAGATCCTCCTTGAGAAGGAGATCAGCATCAACGTCACCCTCGGAATGGGTGATGTCGCCGCCACCGCATGGGGGTGCGATCTGACGTATGATTACGTCAAAATCAACGGCGACTACAGGACCTGATGCACAATAAGCATCGCAATACTGCGTTGCTTCTCGCAGACAAGCTCGACGAACAGCGAGGTTCGCCGTCGCCTGCCTGCTGCGGTGCGCCTTGTCTTGCTCGCTTCTTGCACATCAGGTAAGCGTGTTTACCGACACCAAAAGCATCGCAATACCGCGTTGCTCCTCGCAGACAAGCTCGACGCACATCGGGCGAGAATAGATACAAAACCCTTCTTCACCAATGAGAAAAGAGGAAAATTAGGATGACGGATAATCATTTCTCCAACGCGCAGCGTGCTGAGGTGCTGACCCAGGCGCTGCCCTATATCCAACGCTACCGCGGCAAGATCGTGGTGGTCAAATACGGCGGAAACGCCATGGTCAACGAGACGCTCAAGGAGCAGGTGATGGAGGATATCGTGCTTCTGTCGCTTGTGGGTGTCAAGGTCGTGCTGGTGCACGGCGGCGGCCCCGAGATCAGCGAGATCATGGAGCGGCTTGGCAAAAAGCCCGTGTTCGTGGACGGTCTGCGCGTGACCGATAAGGAGACCGTGGACATCGTGCAGATGGTGCTGGCAGGCAAGGCCAACAAGACCCTTGTCAACCTTCTCGAGAAGAAGGGCGGCAAGGCCATGGGCATTTCGGGCATGGACGGCCACCTCATCGAGGCCAAAATGAAGGACGAGCGCCTCGGCTACGTGGGTGCCGTCACGGGCGTGAACATCGAGCCCGTGACCGACCTTCTTGAAAAGGGCTATATCCCCGTGGTCTCCACCGTGGGCTGCGACGGAGACGGCAACGCCTACAACATCAACGGCGATACTGCCGCCGCCTGCATTGCGGGCGCGCTGGCGGCAGAGCGTCTCATTATGATGACTGACATTGCGGGAATTCTCCGCGACAGAGAGGATCCCTCCTCGCTCATCCCCGAGCTTACCGTAAACGAGGCCAAGGGGCTTTACGAGAGCGGCGTGATCTCGGGCGGTATGATCCCCAAGGTGGATTGCTGCATTGATGCCATCAGCCGCGGTGTGAAAAATGTGATTATTATGGACGGCCGCGTGCCGCACTCGATCCTGATGGAGATCCTGACGAATGAGGGTGCAGGCACGATGGTGAGAGGAGAATAAGCAATGTCCGACTTGATCAGCAAAGACAAAGCCTATGTGGCGGGCACCTATGCGCGCTTTCCCGTTGAGATCGTATCGGGAAAGGGGTCTCTCGTGTATGACACCGAGGGCAGATCCTATATCGATATGGGGTCGGGCATCGGCGTAACCGCCTTCGGCATCGCGGATGATGTCTGGCAGGCGGCCGTCGTGGCGCAGCTGTCCCGCGTGCAGCATATGTCAAATCTTTACTATACCGAGCCCTGCGCCGAGCTTGCCGAGCTTTTGTGCGAGAGAACGGGAATGAAAAAGGTCTTTTTCGCCAATTCGGGTGCCGAGGCCAACGAGTGCGCCATCAAGGTGGCGCGCAAGTGGGCGGCCGAGAACAAGGGCGCGGAATACAGCACCGTGATCACGCTGGAAAACAGCTTTCACGGCCGCACGCTGACCACGTTGGCGGCAACGGGGCAGGCACATTATCACGAGCTCTTTCAGCCCCTTACCCCGGGCTTCCTGCACGCGCCTGCGGGCGACATTGCGGCGGTGCGTGAGCTTTGCGCGTCGCACAAGGTGGCGGCTCTGCTCTTTGAGTGCATTCAGGGCGAGGGCGGTGTGCTTGCAATGGAGCCCTCCTTCGTAAAGGAGCTTGCCGCGCTTTGCCGCGAGCAAAACATACTGCTGATGGTGGACGAGGTACAGACGGGCAACGGCCGTACGGGCGAGCTTTACGCCTACATGAATTACGGCATTACCCCCGATGTGGTCACCACCGCCAAGGGACTTGGCGGCGGCCTGCCCATCGGTGCCGCGCTGCTTGGCGAGCGGGTAGAGAGCGTGCTCGGCTTTGGCGATCACGGCTCCACCTACGGCGGCAATCCCGTTTGCTCGGCGGGTGCGGTCAGCGTGATCAAGCGACTGGATAAGGCGTTCCTTGATGAGGTCAAGCGCAAGAGCCGTATGGTCTTTGCGGCACTTGAGGGTGCTGCGGGCGTGGAGAGCGTTTCGGGCCTTGGCCTGATGATCGGCATTCAGCCAAGCGAAAAAAAGGCCGCCGATGTGGTCAAGGCACTCATCGGGCGCGGTGTGCTTTGCCTCACCGCCAAAACCAAGATCAGATTGCTGCCCGCGCTCAACATTCCCGACGAGCTGCTGATGAAGGCAGTGGGCATCATCAAGGAGGAGCTGGCGCGCTGAACGCGCCCTCCCAAAGCAAAAAACAAAAAAGGCGGAGAGGGAATTCCTCTCCACCTTTTTGGAAAACGGAGTAGATTATGGCAAAAATGTGGGCGGGCCGCACCGACGGCCACACCGATCGGATCGCGGACGATTTCAACTCCTCGATCCGCGTGGATGGAAGAATGTATCGGCAGGATATCACGGGCAGTATGGCGCACGCCGCCATGCTCGGCGCGCAGCATATCATCACCGAGAGCGAGGCCGCGACTCTCATTGACGGGCTTGACGGCATCCTTGCGGATCTTGATTCGGGCAAGCTTCGGATCGACGAGAGCTGTGAGGATATCCATATGTTCGTGGAGCAGGAGCTGACCGCGCGTCTTGGCGACGTGGGCAAAAAGCTGCATACCGCAAGAAGCCGCAACGACCAGGTGGCGCTTGACATCCGTATGTACCTGCGCGATGAGATCCGCGAGATCCGCGAGGGGATCAAGGCACTC
The DNA here is from genome assembly GCA_045576195.1 of Eubacteriales bacterium. Taxonomy (GTDB): domain Bacteria; phylum Bacillota; class Clostridia; order Oscillospirales; family CAG-272; genus Firm-07. The sequence goes on from JAZNFZ010000038.1 coordinate 23,965, forward strand.
ATCGAGGCGCTGCTCTCGCAGGCAGAGGCGCAAAAGGCAACCATTATGCCCGGCTACACCCACCTGCAGCGCGCACAGCCCATCACCTTTGGTCACCACCTGATGGCATACGCTATGATGCTGCTGCGCGACACCGAGCGCTTTGCCGATACTGCAAGGCGGATGAATGTCTCGCCCATCGGCTGCTGCGCCCTGGCGGGAACGACCTATGACACCGACCGCGATTTTGAGGCCGCCAGGCTCTCCTTTGACGGCATCTGCCAAAACAGCCTTGACGGTGTTTCCGACCGTGATTTTTGTGTCGAGCTGATGAGTGCCTGCTCGGTGTTGATGATGCATCTGTCCCGCTTTTCCGAGGAACTGATCCTCTGGTCAAGCTGGGAGTTCGGCTTTATCGAGCTTTCCGATGCCTACACCACGGGCTCCTCCATTATGCCGCAGAAGAAAAACCCCGATATGGCCGAGCTGATCCGCGGCAAAACAGGCCGCGTATACGGCGACCTGATGGCTCTGCTTACCACCCTGAAGGGCCTGCCCCTTGCCTATAACAAGGATATGCAGGAGGACAAGGAGAGCGTATTTGATGCGGTGGATACCGTCAAAATGTGCCTTGCCGTGATGACGCCGATGATCGCCACAATGTCGGTGCGCGCCGACCGTATGCTGGCGGCCGCCAAGGGCGGCTTCATCAACGCCACCGATCTTGCCGACTATCTGGTGAAAAAGGGCTTGCCCTTCCGCAGCGCCTATAAGATCTCGGGTAGCATCGTGGCCAAGTGCATTGCCGATGGGCTTGTGCTTGACACCCTTCCTTTGGAGGTGTACCGCACATTCAGCGAGCTGTTTGACGAGGATCTTTACGAGGCTATTTCGCTGGAGACCTGCGTGAAAAAGCGCATTTCCAAGGGCGGCACCTCGGTGGAGTCCGTCAAGGACCAGATTGCCTTTGTCAAGCGCGCCCTGGAAAAATAAAATAAAGCTCGCCGTCAGCGCGGTATCCGAAAGGGAACCGCACCGACGGC
>JAZNFZ010000039.1:0-14765 GCA_045576195.1 Eubacteriales bacterium
TATATCGCAATTTCACCAATTTGTCAATGCCTTTTTTGTTATTTTTAACCGCTTTTTTTACAAATTTAACAAAACATTTCTTCCCCGTCGCTTCATTTTACCAAAAAATCCCTTAATAGTAAATTTCACAAAAAAAAACGAGGGGGAGACCCCTCGTTTTTTCAATTTCAAAGGCAAAATCAGGCTTTTTTCACCACAAGCGCACACCAGCCGTTGTCATCCAGGCGCTGCTCGATGCGAAGGCCGTTTTCCGCAAGGGCGAGCACCACCTCCTCTGCCCGCTCCGTAATGATACCCGAGGCCAGCAGGATGCCGTCGTCCTTCATATAGGCTCCCACATCGGGTGCCATACGAATGATGATGTCCGCCACGATATTGGCGCAGATCAGGTCGTATTTACCGCCCGACAGATCCACCTGACGGAGAAGATCGGAGACCTCGCAGGTGATGTTGGCAAGGCCGCTGTCCGCAATGTTTTCGTTGGCCACGCGCACCGCCACGGGATCAATGTCATAGGCCTTGCACTCGCCCGCGCCCAGCTTTGCGGCGCAAATGGCAAGAATGCCGCTGCCGCAGCCCACGTCGGCTACGCGCATCCCCGGAGTCACCAGCTTCTCAAGCAGCTCGATCACAAGCCTTGTAGTCTCGTGGCTGCCCGTTCCGAAGGCCATGCCCGGATCCATCCGCACCACGATCTCCCCTTGCTTTTCCTCATAATGCTCCCACGCGGGAACGATCACCATTTTTTGTCCGATATGAAGGGGCTTGTAGTAGGCCTTCCAGGAATTGGCCCAGTCCTCCTCGTTGACGCCGATCACCTCGACCTTTCCCGCAAAGCCTGCCTCTGCCATCCGCTCGCGCAAAAAGGCGATCACATCGGTAAAGGGGCGGTCAGCGGGCAGAAAGGCGGAAACCGAGGCCACCGTTTTATCGGCATTGAGAATGTTCTCGTCGATCAGGTCGCCGTAACAGGTCTTCAGGTCAATGTCGCTGAAATCCTCGATCATCAGATTGTTGTTGACCATACTCATAATGGCAACCAGATCGTCCAGCCGTGCCAGCTCTACCGTCACCTTGATCTGTGTCCATTCCTTGCAGCTTTCCATTTTCACTCCTTATGTGCGGTTGAGCTTATCAAACATCCGCTTGAAAAAGCCCGATTTTTTTCCGTAATTATCGGCGCGGCAATCGTTGGCGAAGGCGCGCACCTGCTCCTTTTGCTTGTCGCTGAGGCCCTTGGGGATCTCCACGTTGACGCGGAACACGAGATCGCCGCGCCGCGTGCTGTTGACATAGGGAATGCCCTTGCCGCGCAGGGTAAACTGTGCGCCCGGCTGTGTGCCCTCGGGAATTGCATATTTCTCGTTGCCCTCCAGCGTCGGGATCTCGATCTCCGCGCCGAGGATCGCATCGGTCACGGGCAGCGGCACCTCGCAGTAAATATGATAGCCGTCGCGCTCAAAGATCGGATGGGGCTTGACCATCACCTGAAGGATGAGGTCACCCGCACCGCCGCCGTTTCTGCCGTCATTTCCCTGCCCGCGCAGCGCAATGCGCTCGCCGTCGTCGATTCCCGCAGGGATCGAGACCTCCAGCTTTTTGGAAATGCGAATAAAGCCTGTTCCGCGACAATTGTTGCAGGGGTTTTTGATGATCTTGCCCTTGCCGCGGCAGGCATCGCAGGTGGTGCTGCTTTGGAACTGCATACCGCCAAGGCGTTGGATCACGGTCATCTGGCCTGAGCCGTGGCACTTGCCGCAGGTATCGGCCGAGGAGCCCTTTGCCGCACCGCTTCCGCTGCAATCGGGGCAACGGCAAATGCGGTTGTAGGCAACCTCCTTTTTGACACCGAAGGCGGCCTCCTCAAAGGAGATCGAAATGCGCGCGCCGATGTCATCGCCGCGCACGGGGCCATTGCGGCGCGCACCGCCGCCAAAGCCACCAAAGCCACCGCCGAAAATATTGCTGAAGATATCGCCGAAGTCGCCAAAGCCGCCAAAGCCACCCCCTGCCCCGCCTGCGGCGGGATCAAAGGCGGCGTGGCCGTATTGATCGTACTTGGCGCGCTTATCGGCATCGGACAGAACATCGTAGGCCTCGTTGACCTCCTTGAACTTGACCTCTGCCTCCTTATCACCCGGATTCATATCGGGGTGATACTTTTTCGCAAGCGAGCGATATGCTTTTTTGATCGAGGCCTCGTCCGCGCCCTTGTCGACGCCCAAAACCTCATAATAATCGCGTTTCTCTGCCATTTTTCTCTCTCCACGGGGACGGGGGCTGTCGCCCTTTGGCGGCAGCCCCGTTTGTTATCCAATGATCAGTTGGTCTTATCCTCAAAATCAGCGTTATAGAAGCCGCCCTGGCCTGCATCGCCCTGTGCGCCGCCCGCATTGGGATCAGCACCCATATTGGGGTCGCCGCCCTGCTGCTTATAGAGCTTCTCGGAAAGGGCGTAGAAGGCCTTTTCCAGTGCCTCGGTGTCTGCCTTGATGGCAGCAGTGTCGCCGCCGTTCACGGTGGTGCGGAGCTTCTCCACAGCGGCCTTGACCTCGGCCTTATCCTCCTCGGGGAGCTTATCGCCGATCTCGCCAAGGGTCTTTTCGCTCTGGAAGATCAGGGTCTCGGCGTGGTTCTTGGTGTCCACGGCCTCCTTTTGCTTCTTGTCCTCCTCGGCAAACTTCTCCGCATCCTTCACGGCGCGGTCGATGTCCTCCTGAGACATATTGGTGGAGGAGGTGATGGTGATATGAGTCTCCTTGCCCGTGCCCTTATCCATAGCGGTCACGTTGACGATGCCGTTGGCATCAATGTCAAAGGTGACCTCGATCTGAGGCACGCCGCGGGGAGCGGCGGGAATGCCGTCAAGATTGAAGCGACCGAGGGTGGTATTGCCCGCCGCCATCTCGCGCTCGCCCTGCAGCACGTGGATCTCTACCGAGGTCTGACCGTCAGCAGCGGTGGAGTAGACCTGGCTCTTCTTTACGGGAATGGTGGTGTTGCGGTCAATGATGCGGTTGAACACGCCGCCAAGAGTCTCGATGCCGAGGGACAGAGGGGTCACGTCAAGCAGCAGAAGATCCTTGACATCACCGCCAAGCACACCGCCCTGAATGGCGGCACCGACTGCCACGCACTCGTCGGGATTGATGCCCTTGAAGGCATCCTTGCCGATAAACTTCTTCACAGCCTCCTGCACGGCGGGAATACGGGTAGGGCCGCCGACAAGGAGCACCTTGTGGATCTCGGAAACAGACTTGCCTGCGTCGGCAAGTGCCTTCTTGGTGGGAACCATGCAACGGTCAACCAGATCAGCGGTCAGGCGGTCAAACTCGGCACGGGTGAGGGTTGCCTCAAAGTGCAGAGGGCCTGCCGCGGTCGCGGTGATAAAGGGCAGGTTGATGTTGGAGGAGGTCATACCCGAAAGCTCGATCTTGGCCTTCTCTGCCGCATCCTTCAGGCGCTGCAGCACCATCTTATCCTGACGGAGGTCCCCGCCGTTCTCCTTGAGGAAGCGATCTGCCATCCAGGCGATGATGCGCTGATCAAAGTCGTCGCCGCCGAGCTTGGTGTCGCCGTTGGTGGCAAGCACCTCAAACACGCCGTCGGAGATCTCAAGAATCGAAACGTCAAAGGTCCCCCCGCCAAGGTCAAAGACCATAATGGTCTGGTCATTTTCCTTATCCATACCGTAGGCAAGCGCGGCCGCCGTAGGCTCGTTGATGATACGCTTGACATCAAGGCCTGCGATCTTGCCCGCATCCTTGGTGGCCTGACGCTGCGCGTCGGAGAAGTAAGCGGGGACCGTGATCACAGCTTCGCTTACCGTGGTGCCGAGATAAGCCTCGGCATCGGCCTTCAGCTTTTGCAGCACCATGGCGGAGATCTCCTGCGGGGTATACTGCTTGCCGTCGATGTTGGCCTTATAGCCCGTTCCCATATGGCGCTTGATGGACATCACGGTTCTGTCGGGGTTGGTGATGCTCTGACGCTTTGCCACCTGACCGATCATACGCTCGCCCGTTTTGGAGAAGGCCACCACGGAAGGGGTGGTTCTCGCGCCCTCGGGATTGGGGATCACGATGGGCTCACCGCCCTCGTAAACTGCTACACAAGAGTTGGTCGTACCCAAGTCAATACCAATAATTTTTCCCATTGTTCAAATCCTCCAGATTCTATATATTGTAAAATTGAAAACAGATCAGTTCGCTACCTTAACCATCGCGTAGCGCAGCACGCGATCGCCGCGGAGGTAGCCCTTTTGCAGCACCTCGACCACAACGCTCTCGCCCAGCTCAGGGTCCTCAATATGCATCACGGCGTTGTGGAAGTTGGGGTCAAACTCCTTGCCCACGGGGTCGATCTCGGTCACACCGAGCTTTTCAAAGGTATCCTTTACGCTCTTCAGCGTCATTTCCACGCCCCTCGCCACGTTTTCGCCGTCGGCATACTGTGCCGCGCGCTCCAGGTTATCCACCACAGGGAAAAGGGCGGCCAGCGCCTCGGCATAAGCCTCGGTGTAGATGCCCTCGCGCTCCTTTTGCGAGCGCTTGCGGAAGTTATCGTACTCGGCGGCAAGGCGAAGATATTTGTCCTCTCCCTCAGCCGCTTTTTTCTCAAGCTCCGCTTGCGCTTCTTCGCTTGCGGTCAAGCGGCTTTCCAGCTCCTTGATCTTCTTTTTGCTGTCGTCCTTTGGGGGCTTCGTCTCTGTCTTTGTCGCGGCCTCTTTGGCAGTATCCTTTTCCTCTGCCGCTACGTTGCCGTTTTCTTCTATTTTCGTCATAATTATTCTCCTTTATCCGATGGTTCCGAATGCTTCGGATCACCCAAAAGCTGTGTGATATTGCCGCCGAGGTTGTCAAGCGTAGCCAGCACCTTGGCATAGTCCATACGCAAGGGGCCGATGACACCCACAGCACCCACGATCTGCCCGCCTCGGCGGATCGGCTTGAACACCAGTGTCGAGTTGTTGATCACCTTTACCGCGCTGTCGGAGCCGATCACCACATTGACATTGTCGTTTGTGGGCTGTGAGACCAGATCAAGAATATCGTCCTTCCGTTCAAATGCGCCCAGCAGCTCGCCGAGATCATCCGCATCGGCAAACTCGGGATACTGCAAAAGGCGGGAAAGGCCGCTGACGTGCAGCTCGCCGCTGTCCAGCTCACCCAGCACCTCATAGATGCATTTGACCACCGCATTGACCAGCACCGAATCGCCCATCATACGGTTTTCCAGCTGCATGAGGATGGGCAGCGTGATCTCCCCCGCGTTGCGCCCTGCCACAAGCTCGTTGAGCGCCTCGCAAAGCCTTGCAAGCGTCCGCTCGTCAAGCTCGGTATCGGCAATGACGTTGCGGGTCTTGACGGCAGAATTGGATGTCACCAGGATCAGCACGAAACTATGTCTGTCAATGAGAGCCGCCTCATATCTTGTAATGGTGACCGAGTGAGCGCGCGGCTTAACGGCAAAGCCCGTATAATTGGTGAGGCTTGAGGCCATTTTGGAGGCCTTATCCAGGATCTGATCAAGCTCAGACATCTTGATCTTCATCAGCTGGTTGATCTGCGCGATCTCCTTGGCGGTCATGGCGTATTCCTCAAGCAAGGTATCCACATAAAGGCGATAGCCCTGCTTGCTGGGTATGCGCCCTGCCGAGGTGTGGGGCTGCTCCAGATAGCCCATGCTCTCCAGCTCCGCCATCTCGTTGCGGATGGTAGCAGAGGAGCAGGTCAACTGCTTGCTTTCGGTAATATACTTAGATCCGACAGGCTCGCCACCCTGAATATGGGCTTCTACAATTGCTTTGAGAATCAGCTTTTTGCGGTCAGTTAATTCTTTTTTGCCCTGTGCCATATCGAACCTCCTTTGATTTTAGCACTCGCGGGTCGTCAGTGCTAATTCCATTCTCAAATATATCACTATTATCTCCGTTTGTCAAGGATTTTGGCAAACTTTTTTTGCTTTTTTTAAATAAAAGTCAAAAAGTTCACGAATTGCTCACAAAGAGAAGCCAAAAGGCACCGCAAAGCCCCCGAAACGGGGGTGCGGTGCCTTTTTTTATTATGCCCTCGGCCTGAAGTACTGATAAAGCTGACACGGGATCATTCCGTTGTAGAGCTTGCGGATCTTATCCGCGCGACGGCCGAAAAGTCGCTCAAACTGCTCGTGGGAGGTGAGTATGTACTGCTGCCAGGGGTCAAAGCGCGCAAAGGTCCTGCCGATCTCGCGGTAAAGCTCCTCTACCTCGCGCCGCTCCAGCAGCCGCTCGCCATAGGGAGGATTGCAGATCAGCGTGCCGCGGCGATCGGGCTTTTCGATCCTTCTCGCATCGGCAGAAAAGAAGCGGATACAGTCCCCTACCCCCGCGCGCGCGGCATTTTCTCTTGCATATTGCAGCACGCGCGCATCGGTATCCGAGCCAAAAAGCTCCGGGGTCTGCTCTCTTTTCTCAAGACTCCTTGCCTCCTCCTCGGCCTGCCCCCACATACGGTGGTCGAGGCAATCAAACTCCATGGCGGCAAAGCGGCGACCGAGCCCGGGGGCAATGCCCCGCAGGATCATTGCCGCCTCAATGAGGATCGTGCCAGAGCCGCAAAAGGGATCCCACAGGAGCGTATCGCAGCGAGGGCGCGCAGTGAGTGCCAGCGCCGCGCCCAGTGTTTCGCGCAGGGGCGCCGCGCCTGCGGCGGGGCGGTAGCCGCGCTTATGAAGCGCCACGCCGCTGGTGTCGATCATCAGCGTAGCCACATCCTTAAAGATAAAAAACTCGATCTGGTACCTTGCGCCCTCCTCGGGAAGCCATTTGAGGCCATATGCCGCGGAAAGCCGTTCGACCACGGCCTTTTTGGCGATGCTTTGGCAATCGGGCACCGAAAAAAGCTGACTGCGGATGGCGTGCCCCTTGACGGGAAAGGCATCATCGGGGCCGATAAAATCCTCCCACGGCAGGGCGCGCACCCCGTCAAACAGCTCGGTAAAGCTGCGCGCGGGAAAGCTGCCAAGGCGGATATAGACGCGCTCCGCCAGGCGAAGGCGGAGGTTGGCTCTGGCAATATCCGCCTCGCACCCCGCAAAGGTCACGCGCCCGTCCATGGTATCGATACGGCGGCAGCCCAGCGCATCGATCTCCTCGCCTAGCTGCTTTTCAAGGCCAAACAAACAGGTTGCTACAAATTCCATCAGCGATCCTTCTCCAACCATTTCTTCAGATATTGACCCGTGTAGGAGCGCGCATGCTCGGCAACCTCCTCGGGGGTGCCCGTCGCCACCACCGTGCCACCGCCCTCGCCTCCCTCGGGGCCAAGGTCAATGATATGATCGGCGGTTTTGATGACATCAAGATTGTGCTCGATCACAAGCACGGTATTGCCTGCATCCACCAGGCGATTCAGCATCTCAATGAGCTTTGCCACATCGGCGCTGTGCAGACCCGTGGTGGGCTCGTCCAGAATATAGACGGTCTTGCCCGTTGAGCGCTTGGAGAGCTCGGTGGCCAGCTTGATGCGCTGCGCCTCGCCGCCCGACAGCGTGGTGGACGACTGCCCGATGCCGATATAACCAAGACCCACATCGTAAAGGGTCTGCAGCTTTCTTTTGATGGAGGGAATGCCGTCAAAGAAGGCAAGCCCCTCCTCCACGGTCATATCCAGTACCTCGGAAATGTTTTTGCCTTTATAATGCACATCAAGGGTATCTCGGTTGTAGCGCTTTCCCTTACAAATGTCGCAGGTCACATAGACATCGGGCAAAAAGTGCATTTCGATCTTTTTCACGCCGTCGCCCTCGCAGGCCTCGCAGCGACCGCCCTTTACGTTAAAGGAGAAGCGACCGCCCGTATAGCCGTGTGCCTTTGCCTCGGGGGTCTTGGCAAAAAGATCGCGGATCTCGCCAAAGAGCCCCGTATAGGTGGCGGGATTGGAGCGCGGCGTGCGCCCGATGGGACTTTGGTCAATGGCGATCACCTTATCAAGATGCTCCATTCCCTCAATGCTGTCGTGCGGCCCAGGATAGGTGTTGGCACGGTTCAGCTTGGCGGCAAGGGCGGGATAAAGAATGCCGTTGACCAGCGACGATTTGCCCGAGCCCGACACACCCGTGACACACACAAATTTCCCCAGCGGGATCTCTACCGTGATGCCCTTCAGGTTATTCTGCGCGGCTCCCGTCACGCGGAGCACATTCCCGTTCCCTGCCCTGCGGCTTTTGGGCACGGCAATCTGCCGTCTGCCCGAGAGATAAGCACCCGTTACCGATTGCTCACAGGCCATCACCTCGCGGGGGGTGCCTGCCACCACGATATGACCGCCGTGAATACCCGCACCGGGGCCCACATCTACAATGAAATCGGCGGCCTCCATGGTCTCCTCGTCGTGCTCCACCACAATGACGCTGTTACCGAGATCGCGCAGGCGCTGTAGCGTGGCGATCAGCTTGACGTTATCGCGCTGATGCAGGCCGATGCTGGGCTCATCCAGAATATAAAGCACACCCATCAGGGAGGAGCCGATCTGGGTGGCAAGACGGATACGCTGCGCCTCGCCGCCCGAAAGCGTGCCTGCACGGCGGGAAAGCGTGAGGTAGTCTAACCCCACGCTGATGAGAAAGCCGAGGCGAGAACGCAGCTCCTTGTTGATCTCGCGGGCGATCTTTTTCTCGGTCTCACTCAAGGTCAGTGACTCCACAAAGGCAAGCGCATCCTTGACCGACAGGTCGCAGAGCTCGCTGATATTCAGCCCGCCCACCGTAACGGCAAGGGCATTTTGCGAGAGACGGCGGCCGCCGCACGCGGGACAGGGGGCATCCTCGATAAAATCGTCATAATACTCGTTGCCGCCCATATTCATACGGTTTTCGATCATTTTGACAAGGCCGTCAAACTTCACGATCTGCTCGTGCCGCTCCTTGGCAAAGTAGCGAACCACGTGATATTTCTCCTCGCCCGAGCCGTAGTAGAGCACATCAAGCTGCTCCTTGGTAAACTCCGCCACAGGCGTATCCAGCGTAAAACCGTAGCGCTCGCCCACGGCGGCAAACAAGGGGCCGTTCCAGCTGACGGTCTCCAGCGTTTTGAAGCCATTGACCGCAATGGCACCCTCGGAGAGCGAGAGCGACTTATCGGGGATCAGCTTGCGGACGGCAAGACGGCGCATTTGCCCAAGGCCCGCACACTTGGGGCAGGCACCCTGGGGATTGTTGAAGGAAAACATACGGGGCTCAAGCTCACCAAAGGAAATACCGTGCTCCTCGCAGGCATAGTTCTGCGAGAAGGAAAGCTCCTCGGGAGCACTCTCCCCCTCCCTTGCCACGGGTGCAATGAGAAGATTGCCCTCCGCCAAGGAAAGCGCGGTCTCCACCGAGTCACCCAGGCGCGCACGGATATCGCCGCGCAGCACAAGACGGTCCACCACCACCTCAATGTGATGCTTTTTGTTTTTATCAAGCGCAATGCTCTCGGAAAGGTCGTACATACTGCCATCCACGCGCACGCGGGCATAGCCGCTTCTTCGCGCATCGGCAAGCACCTTTTCGTGCATGCCCTTCTGGGCGCGCACCACGGGTGCCAGCACCAAAAAGCGGGTACCCTCGGGAAGCGCGAGAATGCGGTCCACGATCTGATCCTTGGTCTGCTGGCGGATCTCCTTGCCGCAAACAGGACAGTGCGGCACGCCGATGCGCGCGTAAAGCAGGCGGAGATAGTCGTAGATCTCGGTCACGGTTCCCACCGTGGAGCGCGGGTTCTTCGAGGTGGTCTTCTGGTCAATGGAAATGGCAGGCGAGCGGCCCTCGATGCTGTCAAGATCGGGCTTGTCCAGCTGCCCCAAAAACATACGGGCATAAGAGGAAAGCGACTCCACAAAGCGACGGTGACCCTCGGCATACAGTGTATCAAAGGCCAGCGACGACTTGCCCGAGCCCGAAAGACCCGTAAACACCACCAGCTTGTCGCGCGGGATGGTGAGATCAATATTTTTCAGGTTATGGACGCGAACGCCCTTTAAGATCAATTCGTTTGGCATATTACTCCTCTTTGCTCTCCCTTAACTGACGGATCTTGTCGCGCAGGAACGCCGCCTGCTCGAACTCCAGCTTTTTGGCGGCCTCCTTCATTTCGGCAGTCAGGGTATCGATCAGCCTTCTCTTTTCCGCTGCGGACAGCCGCTTGCCGCTCTTTCCCGTAGCCTCATCCGCTGCCTTGCCGATCTCAATGATATCGCGCACATCCTTGACCACCGTGGTAGGGATGATGCCGTGCTCCTTGTTGTAGGCATCCTGAATGGCGCGGCGGCGGTTGGTCTCGCTGATGGCGCGGTGCATGGCACCTGTGATGTGGTCGGCATACATGATCACCTTGCCCCCCGCATTACGGGCGGCACGGCCGATGGTCTGGATCAGCGAGGTCTCGGTGCGTAAAAAGCCCTCCTTATCGGCATCCAAGATCGCCACAAGCGACACCTCTGGCAGATCAAGCCCCTCGCGCAGCAGATTGATGCCCACCAGCACGTCAAATTCGCCAAGGCGAAGGTCACGGATGATCTCCATACGCTCGATGGTCTCCACGTTGAAGTGGATATAGCGCACCCGCACACCGTTTTCCTCCAGATATGCGGTGAGATCCTCTGCCATCTGCTTGGTGAGCGTGGTGACCAGCACGCGCTCATTCTTGGCCGCGCGGGCGCGGATCTCGCCCATCAGATCGTCTACCTGCCCCTCAATGGGTCGCACGTCGACCTCGGGATCCAGCAGCCCCGTGGGACGGATGATCTGCTCCACCACCTGCTCGGCGTGTTCCCTTTCATACTCGGCGGGGGTGGCGCTGACGAGGATCGCCTGCCCCACCCGCTCCTCAAATTCGTGGAAATAAAGCGGGCGGTTATCATAGGCCGAGGGAAGGCGGAAGCCAAAGTCCACCAGATTTTTTTTGCGGGCGGTATCACCGCCGCTCATACCCCTGATCTGCGGCAGCATCACGTGCGACTCATCCACGATGAGGAGATAATCCTCGGGAAAATAGTCAAGCAGGGTGTGGGGCGTAGAGCCCGCGGGACGGCCTGCCAATATGCGGGAATAGTTTTCCACGCCCGAGCAATAGCCCACCTCGCGCAGCATTTCGATGTCGTATTTGGTGCGCTCCTCGATGCGCTGTGCCTCAAGCAGCTTATTTTGACTCTTGAAAAAGGCCACACGCTCCAGCATTTCCGCGCCGATCTCGGCCAGTGCCGCCTCGCGCTTATCCTCGGATACGGCATAGTGCGTGGCGGGAAAAACGCCGAAATAGTGCAGCTCGCGCACGATCTCGCCCGTTACGGGGCGGAACTCGGCTACGCGGTCGATCTCATCGCCAAAAAACTCCACGCGAATGGCGGTCTCGCCATATCCCGCGGGATAAATATCCACGGTATCGCCGCGCACGCGGAATTTGTCGCGGACGAAATTAAGGTCGCTGCGCTCGTACTGGATGCTGACCAGGCGGCGGATCAGCTCATCACGGTTCATCTCCGTTCCGGGGCGCAGAGAGATCACAAGATCACGGTATTCCCGGGGGTCGCCGAGCGAGTAGATGCAGGAAACGCTGGCCACAATGATCACGTCACGCCGCTCGAACAGCGCCGAGGTGGCGCTGTGGCGCAGGCGGTCAATGTCGTCATTGATCGCGGCATCCTTTTCGATATACATATCCCGCCCGGGGATATAGGCCTCGGGCTGATAGTAATCATAATAGGAAACAAAATATTCCACCGCGGCATCGGGAAAAAAGCTTCGCATCTCGGTGCAAAGCTGTGCCGCCAGGGTCTTGTTTGGCTCAAGGATCAGGGTGGGGCGACCCACACGCTCGATCACATTGGCCATGGTAAAGGTCTTGCCCGAGCCCGTAACACCAAGCAGGGTCTGATAACGCATTCCCTGCTCAAGGCCTCTTACCAGCGCCTCGATGGCCTCAGGCTGGTCTCCCGTAGGCCGAAAGCTGCTTTGCAGCTTGAATACCCGATCCTCCATGCCGACCGCTCCCTTCCTCAAAAAAATCAATACAAATTTAGTATATCACAGTATCAAAAAAAAGTAAAGCAACAAGAAAAAAGATTTTGGAAGCAAAGGCAATTCTCCCCGAAAAAAACCGTTCCTTGCCCATAGCAAGGAACGGTTTTTTTAAATCAGATCTTTTAGCTCGGCCAGCCCTTTGATATGTAGCTCTGCCGCGCAGTCGGGATAATACCCTCCCACATCAAACAGGCACCCTGCGATACCCGCATTGTGTCCCACAGCAATGTCAATGTCGCGGTCGCCTACCATCAAGGCATTCTTTTTATCAATACCGAAGCGATCTATGAGATAGAGCAGCGCATCGGGCGCAGGCTTGCGCGGGAAGGAGAAGGAATTGTCAAGCACGAAGGTAACGTAAGGAGAAAGTCCCCATTTATCAAGCAAGCCCTTGACAAACGGCCCCGAGTGGGTATAAATGAAGCTGCGGCATCCTTTCTTTGCCGCCGCTGCGAGCAGCTCCTCTGCCCCCTTGATCGGCTGCTGGATGGCAAGCCCCAGCTCCTCGGAGCGCGCGATCAGCCTTTTTCTTGCCTCATCGGCAGAAAAGGGCCATTGGTAGCAGCTGACAGCGTGTCCGTAGCTCACCTTCAGCTTGGCATAGGCACCGTCAAAGCTCTCGTCAATGCCCTGCTCCGCGAGCATGGCAAGCAGCGCCTTAGTTACCACGGGATAGGTATCCGAAAGTGTACCGTCAAAATCAAAAATCAGGTCAAAAAACATCATCTTCTCCTTTTCGGCAACGGTTTTTCGCCGCCGATCGGTCGCTCTGCCAAAAAAATTTTACTCGGGGCGGCCGTTGTTCTTGACATCTTGGTTTTTTGGGATTAAAATATTAGTAAAGTGAATGTTGTAGCTGCCGAGGATATAGGCAATGCTGCAGACGAGCACTGCGGGCACGATGATGGCAAAATACGCCCACGAATACTGATTGAGATTGAGACCGTTCAGGGGTGTGGCCAAAATGCCCATATACATTCCCTGCAGCAGCAGCGCGATCACCGATGCCACAGAGCCGACACCGCTCCACGTGGTACCCTTCGGCAGGAAGGCACCCGGCACCGTGAGGAGCGCCAGGATCAGGTTGACCGCGTTGGCCAGAAGCGCGATCACAAGGCCGCGCCACAGTCCTCGCTTCTGCTTGCGGGCCGCGGCAACAAGTCCATCCTTGGCACCGACCTCCCACATCGCCACATACTGCAGGAAAAGATAGAACAAAACAGAAAAGATGCCGGTAACAAGCTGCAAGGTGCGGCTTTCCGACTGCCCCGTAGCCAGGGCAAGCGCCACGCCGAACAGCGCAATGGCAAACTGATTTAAAAAGAGCCGTATCATCGTGTAAAAATAACGACTGAAAAACGCTTTCATGCTTTTGCTCCTTATTTGATGATTTTTCTTCATTATAACGAAAATTTGGCCCGATTGCAACCGTTGTACCAAATATTTTACATTTTATTCGCACTCCCCCCGCATATTTCGCCATTTCCAAGGCTAAAAGAAAGGAGGCCGTATGGGCAACCAATATACCGTTCCGCTTTCCGAGTGTCCCATCGCCGTGCAGGAATTTGCTGCATACAAAACAGGCATTCAGAACTGCTCGATCAAGACCGTTTCCGAATATTTGCTTGATCTTCGCACCTTTTTCCGCTACATTCTTGCCAGCCGCGCCGGCATTGACCCCGAATCCGAGGCCTTTCTCGCACTGGACATCAGCGGTCTGGATCTTGCCTTCATCGGCTCGATCCGCACCTCGGAGATCTATGCCTTTTTGCAATATTCCGGCTCGGTGCGCCGCAATATGTGGGCTGCCAAGGCGAGAAAGCTGGTTTCGATCCGTATGTTCTACCGCTATCTGGTCAGCAAAACAAAGCAGCTGGAGGTCAACCCCGCCGCCGACATCGAATCCCCCAAGCCCAAAAAGGCGCTGCCGAAATTTCTGTCACTGAACGAATCACTCCTGCTTCTTGAAACCATCAAGAACGACACCGACTCCCGCACCGTGGTGCGCGACTATGCCATTGTCACGCTGTTTTTAAATTGCGGCATGCGTGTGTCGGAGCTGGTAGGCATCGATCTTTCCGATCTCAACCGCGAAATGCGCTCGCTGCGCGTAACGGGAAAGGGCGCCAAGGAGCGCATCATCTATCTGAACGATGCCTGCCGCGCGGCGCTCGCCGATTATCTGCCGCTCCGTATGGCGGCAGTAGAGGGCAGATCGCTGAAGGAAAAGGCACTGTTTCTCAGCAGCCGCAATCAGCGCATCAGCGTCAAGACCGTGCAATGGATGGTCTATAAGTACCTTGACGAGGCGGGCCTTGGTGACAGGCACCTCTCGGTGCATAAGCTGCGCCACACCGCCGCCACGCTGATGTATCAGTCGGGCGCGGTGGATGTACGCATCCTCAAGGATATTTTGGGGCACGAGCAGCTGAACACCACCCAGATCTATACCCACGTCAGCAGCGCGGGTATGGAGGAGGCTATGACCCACAATCCCCTTTCCGCCATCAAGCGCAAGGAGGAGGAATAAAAAATCTCGCACCGAAAACGGGGAGTACTCTTAAGGACAGTTTTGAGAATATATCACCTACCGACAGGAGGACAGAAGGGGTTTTACGCCCTCTGTCCTCTTTGTTTATCTATCGGGCGGCGAAAAGAGCCTCCCTTGTGTAAATAGGAGCTGTGCTCGCCTGCGGTGAGCACGTCGACACACCGTTTCACGGTGG
>JAZNFZ010000040.1:0-18268 GCA_045576195.1 Eubacteriales bacterium
GGGGCGATTCACGAATCGCCCGTTTTTTGTTTTGCAGCCCTTTTTGGCGGCGATTTACGGATCGACCCCATAAGATCGATCCCCTCGCGGCGCGGCGGGCGCTCAGAGATGGCTCTCCAGGTAGCGGCACACGTCGCCCACGGTCTCAAACCGCACAAACTCGGTGAAGTGGAAGCCAAAGGCATCCTCGATCTCCATGGACATCATCATAATGGCCAGCGAATCAAAGCCAAGATCCTCGATCAGTCTCGTCTCCTCGGTCACAGCCGAAAGATCGGCATCCACCAGCACCTTACCCAGCACCTCTTTCAATTTTTCCAGCATCGTCTTATTCTCCAATCGTTTTAATATAGGCGCGTCTGCGCTTGTGCTGACGGGCGGCAAAGTACTTCCACTGTGCCTGCACCGCCGTGTTGGTCTCCAGATTGAGGTTGGTCTCGTATTTCTCTATGCCGCCCTCGGCAAGGATCCGCAGCATCTCCTCCAGCAGCACGGCGTTGATGCCCGAGTTCTGGTATTCGGGGCGCACCGCCACCAGCGCAAGATCCGCCACCCGCGGCCGTCTCGCCACGCGGAGCAGCCGAAAAAGGGTGCGGGGCGTCAGCCTGCCGCTGCCCCCCGCCAGCGCCTCACCGATGCCCGGCAGGCAAAGGCCAAAGGCCACCACGCGGTCATTCTCGTCGCAGATAAAGAGCAGATGCCTCTTGTTGACGATCAGCATAAATTGCGAGACCAGCTCGTTCTGCACCTTCTTTTCAATGGGCACCGTGCCGTAAAGCTTGCTGTAGCACTCGTCAAGGCACTCAAAAAAGCCGTCGCGGTAGCGCTTGATGTAGGCGCGCTTGGAGAGATCCGTGCTTGCCATATGCAGCTTGTTCATCTCAAGGGTGCGCGCTGCCACGCGGGAGAGCATCTCGTTTCGCTGGGCGGGCATTTTCAGCTCATACTCCAGCCAGTCCACGTCCTTCCGAAAGCCCGCGCTCTCAAGCAAACGGGGATAGTAGGGGTAGTTATACTGCTCCTCGAAGGTGGATTCCTCCTCAAAGCCCTCGATCAAAAGCCCCTCGCGCTCCAGGTCGTTGTAGCCGAGCGGGCCGCAAAGCTCATCCATGCCTCTTGCCGCGCCCCATTGCTCCACGGCAAGGAACAGGGCCCTTGCCACCTCCTCGTCGTCGATGCTGTCAAAACGGGTGAAGCGGGCTTTTCTCGTACCGTGTATGCGGTTATATTGCTTTTGGATGATGCCCTGGATCCTGCCCACCGTCTTGCCCTCGCGCAGAGCAAGGAAAAAGACCGACTCAGCCTCCTGCTTCGCCCTTGCGGTGCGAAGCAGCTTTTTTTCATCCCCCAGAAGGGGCGGCACGAAATAGCGGCAGCCGCGGTAAAGCCGCAGCGGGAACATCACAAACTCTCTTCTGTCACGCGCGGTGCGGACCTCTCTGATGCTGACCATCTCAACCCTCCAGGGGCTCATCCGCACGGCGCAGGAAGGCAAGGCCGTAGCCCGCAAGCCAAGGGCCGTTGTGCGCGCCGCTGACGGGCGACATGATCACCGCCTCGTGGTTGGTCTTGATGCCGAATTTCTGCTCGATCACGCGAAGCTGCTCGATGAGCGAGGGACCCGTGTAGATGTGCCAGAGCAGATAATCCTCGGGGGCGCGGTCACCGATCATCTCAAGGAGACGCTCACAGGTTCTGGCCAGCGCCTTTTTCTGGGTGCGGACGCTCTCAAGCGGCACGATCTCACCCTCCTTGGAGAAATGGATGACGGGGCAGATGTTCAGCATCTGACCCATAAAGGCCTTGCCGCCCTTCAGTCTGCCGTTGTAGATCAGGTAATCAAGCTTGCCGTCCACGCCGATAAACTCCTGGTGCTGCATCATCCAGCGGATCTCTCGGAGGATCTCCTCACTGCTCATCCCTCCGGCAGCCATTTCTGCCGCCTTGATGGCAAGAAGGCCCTCGCCAAAGCAGGTGATCTTGGTGTCGATCACGTGGATCTTCAGTCGGTCGGTATACTCGTTTGCGATCAGGCAGATCTTGTTATAGGTGCCGCCCAGCGCCGAGGAAAGCGCAAACACCATTGCCTCCTCGCACCCCTCGGCCAGCGCGCGCTCAAAGCAGGCGCGGATCTCCTCGGTCTCGGGCATACCCGTATAGGGAAGATTTTTTTTCGGATCCTCCAGGGTCTCAAGCTGGCGGTAAAACTCCACAGGGTCAAGATCCTTGCCCTCCAGGTACTCACGGCCGTTGAAGAACACGTGAATGCGAAGGATGTCAATGCCCAAATTCCGATACCGTTCCGGGGCATATTCGATGCAGCCCGTGGATGTGCAGATTACTTTAATGGCAGCCATTTTGTCTCTCCTTCTCACATATAGTATTGCTTTCCTTCAAAAATTGCCTTGTTCTGGGCTTGGTTGAGCAGCATTTCCGCGGTGTTGACAACGGCTGCAGCCCCCGCATTGCCACGGATCTTGATGACGGGCTTGGCAGGCCCCAGTATGTAGGCGCCGCCCAGCGAGCCGATGTCATAAACGCTCATCAGGTGCGCGCCCAGCGCCTTGATCTCGGCGCTGCCCGTGCGGTGGGCGTATTTCATCACGTCCGTGATGATGCGGGTGGCGGTGCCCTCGGTCACCTTCAGCACCTGGTTGCCCGCAAAGCCGTCGCAGACCAGCACGTCGCAATCGCCCGACAGTGCATTGTTGCCCTCGATATTGCCCACAAAGAGAATGGAATCATCCTCCCGAAGCAGCCCGTGGGTCTCCTTCACTACCTTGTTGCCCTTTGTGGGCTCCGCACCGTTGGAGAGCAGGCCGACGCGCGGCTGCTCGATGCCGAACATTTCCCTCACAAATGCGGTGCCGAGGTGGGCAAAATGCTGCAGCATGGTAGGGGTGCAGTCAACGGTCGCACCCGTATCCACAAGGCAGACAAAGCCGCCGTTCTGCGCGGGCAGCATTGCCGCCATGGCAGGGCGGATCCGATCCTTGCCCGAAAGGAAGCGCAGCGCACCCGTCAGCAGCGCGCCCGTGTTGCCCGCAGAGATCAGCCCCTTCAGCTCCTCCCTTGCCGCCAGCTCCCGCAGTGCAAGGAACATGGAGGCATTGGCCTTTTGAAAGAGCGCCGTGGAGGGGTTGTCGTAATTGGTGACCTCCTCGTCGGCGTGCAGGATCTCGACCCGTTCCATGGGCATTTTCCTTGCCGCGCACTCGGCCTCAATGGTTGCGCGGTCGCCCGCCAGCACCACGCCAAGTCGCTCAAATTTTGCCAGTGCGCCTGCCGCGCCCTCGATGAAGGCGGCCGCGCCCTTGTCGCCGCCGCGGGTATCTACTACGATCCAGGTCAGATTGTCCATTTCTTCCTCCTTATTCTACGGCAACGAGATAGTCATACACGTCCTGTCCGCCCTCATATACCACGATCTCACAGTCCTCATAGCGCTCCTTCAGCTGCTCGGTCAGCGCGGCGCGGACATCCGCGCTCACGTTGCTGCCCACAAACAGCGTCACGATCTCGCAAAGGTCAGTATCAGTCTCCTCCAGCAGCGCAAGCACCGCCGCCTCGGCACTCTCGGCCACCGCCACGATCTCGCCGCCGCTGATGGCGATGTAGTCGCCGCAGTGAATGGCGGTGCCGTTCACCACGGTGTCGCGCACGGCGCGGGTCACCTCACCGTCGATCACGCCTGCGGCCGCTCGCGCGGCGCTCTCCACCAGGGCATCCACATCGGTAATGCCCGGGGTGATGACCGACAGTGCCGCATACCCCTGGGACAGATTTTTGGTCTCCACCACGTGCACGGTAGCATCGGTATAGAACTTTGCCGCCTGGGTGGCAGCCAGAATGACATTTTTGTTGTTGGGAAGCACGATGATGTGGGGTGTTTCGCACCGACGGAAGAGCTCCACAAACTCCTCAATGGAGGGGTTGGCGGTCTGCCCGCCCGACAGAATGTGGTCCGCCCCCATCTGTGAAAAGAGCGCCGAAAGGCCCTCTCCCGTGGCAACCGCGATCACCGAAAAGTGCTTGTTGGCAGGCTTTTTCGGGGTCGGGGCGCTCTCGGAATGCCCCAGACTCATATTTTCGATCTTGACCGTGAGGAACTCACCAAAGGCCTGCATCCGCGACAGGATCTCGCCCGGGTGGAAGGTATGCACGTGCACCTTGACCAGATCCCCCTGGCGGTAGGCCACCACGCTCTCGCCCTTCAGCTCCTCCAGTATGGCAAGGATCCGCTCGATCTCAAAGTGATCGGGATCCACCTTGGCGCTCATCAATCGCAGCATAAACTCGGTGCAGTAGCCAAACTCCAGCACGCTGTCGCGGCCAAAGAGGTCGATGTTCACACGGCTCTGCTCCTTTTCCGCGCTCATCCGATAGGAAAGCTCCTCGCCCGAAAGCGCGCGGTACATCCCCTCTGCAATGCAAAGGTAGCCCGCCGCACCCGAGTCCACCACATCCGCCTCGGCAAGCACGGGCAAGCGCTCCTTGGTGGCATCCAGCGAGCGGCGCGCCTCCTCAATGTGCAGACGGAAGAAATCCTCCACCGAGGAGCTGTCGTCAAGGTGCGCCTCGGCATACTCGGTGCTCTCGCGGAATACCGTTAAAATCGTACCCTCCGTGGGGTTTTGCACCGAGGCATAGGATTTTGCCACGCCGCGGCGGTAGGCTCTGGCAAGCATTCTTGCGCCTGCGCACCCACATTGGGAGAGCTCGTCGTTGATGCCCGCAAAGATCTGGGAGAGGATCACGCCCGAATTGCCTCTGGCCGAAAGCAGCACGCCCCGCGAAAAGACCGCGCAAAGATCGCCAAGGCTCTCGGCGCCCTCGCCGATCTCGGCAAGGCCCCCCTCCATGGTGGACAGCATATTGGTGCCCGTATCACCGTCCGCAACGGGAAATACGTTGAGCGCGTTCAGCTCCTCCTTGTGTGCAGCCAGCATTGCCGCGCCGCCGAGCAGCATCCGCGCAAAGCACCTTCCGTCTATTGTTTCCGTATTCATAAGACCCTCCGTGTCGTTTCGAAAGCTCATTTTCAACCAAGGCTCTCCCGCGCCTCTCGCGCGGTGATCGCCTCCAGCTTGGTGCTGATCTTGTCAAGGCTGTGAAACAGCACCCTGCGCTCCTCCTCGGATAAGCACTCGCTCATTCGGTCAAAGACCGCGTTGACCTTATCCGCGATCCGCTTGCCTGCCTCAATACCCTTTTCGGTCAGGGTCAGCAGCTTTTTATATTGCTTGGTCTCCTTGGCCACCCGCACCACATAGCCGTTCTTCTCCAGATAATCCAGCGTACGCGAGACGGTTGCCTTGTCCTCCTCGCAGCGCAGGCAAAGGTCGGAGGAGGTCAAGGGATCAGCCGAGTAAAGGTAGTAAAGGCAGGACACGTGCGCCCCGCGCAGGTTGTGATCGCTCAGCTCCTGCTTTTTTACCCGTTTGATGCCACGGCTGATCTTATTGATCAGCGCCGCAAAGCTCTCAAACCGCTCCTTCATTCGCCGCCCCCCTTTCATCATAGTCGTTACAGCAGTATTCTATCACTTTCTTGTTGAAATGTCAACATTTTTCGACAAGAAAATCCCCCCCCGCTGCCCCAAAGGGGCAGCCCTTTTCGCCGCATCCTCCCAAAAGCCCCGCCGCGGATTGCGGGCTGTCGTGGGCGCCAGCCCCTACGGGTTTCGCGTTTTTCTTGTAGGGGCCGACGTCCTCGACGGCCCGTGCCAAACAAAAAAGATGTCATTGTGAGGAGGGCAACAGTCCGACGAAGAATCTCGGCGCCCAAACAAAGGAGCGAAATAAAAAAGCAAGAGCCGACCTGCGGTCGGCTCTTGCTTTTTGCGGGATATCCCCCGCAACGGTACGAGAAACTGTTAAATGCTGATCACGCCAAAGACGTTGAGCACCGAGGAGACCAGAATGGCGAGAATGCAGACGGGTGCCACATAGCAGATCACCACGGAGAACATGGACCTCTGGCGGAACCTGCCCGACAGAGAGATCTCGTCCGCCACCACCTGCGGCCCGATGATAAAGGCCACCAGAATGCAGGTAAGAAGGGAGATGATCGGCATCATCACGCTGTTGGTGATAAAATCGAAGAAATCCAGCATCTGCATACCGAGCAAACGGAAGCCGCTCCACTCGCTGTATCCGAGGCAGGAGAGCGCTCCCAACACCAGGGAAAGCCCCAGCACGGCAAGGCAGCTTTTTCTGCGCCCCCAATGCCAGTGATCCTCAATGCCGGCCACCACCGTTTCCATCAGCGAGATGGCAGAGGTCAGTGCCGCCAGCAGCACCATCAGGAAGAAGGCACAGCCAAGCAACACGCCGCCCGGCATATTTTGAAAGACCTGCGGCAGCACACCGAACATCAGCCCGGGACCCTGCCCCAGCGCGGCGGGGTCGCCGCCCGAAAAGGCGTGGCACGCGGGCACGATCATCAATCCCGCAAGGAAGGCAATGCCCGTGTCAAACAGCTCGATCTGATGGGCGGAGCTCTCAATGCTCACCTCCTTTTTCATATACGAGCCAAAGGTGATCATAATGCCCATTGCCAGCGACATGGAGTAGAAAAGCTGCCCCATGGCGGCCACCACGGTCATCACGGTAAAATTGGAAAAATCGGGCTTGATGTAGTAGACAAGACCCGCGCCCGCGCCCTCGGTGGTGCAAAGCACATACACCACGATAACGACCATCAGCACCACAAGCACGGGCATCATGATCTTGCTGACCTTTTCAATGCCCTTTTGCACGCCCAGCAGCACGATCAGCGCCGTTGCACCGGTGAAAAGGAAAAACCACAAAAGCGGCTCACCCGTTTTGGCAATATACGCGCCGAAATAGCCCTCGGTGGCCATCGCCCCCGCCTCACCCGTGAGAAACCCGACCATGTATTTGGTGACCCAGCCGCCGATGACCGAGTAGTAGGGCAGGATCAGCATCGGCACCACCGAGGCCAGCACGCCCACAAAGCCAAAGCGCCGATCGAGGGTGCGGAATGCACCGATGGGGCTTTGCTGGGTCTTGCGGCCGATGGCGATCTCCGCCACCATCAGGGTAAAGCCAAAGGTGACCGACAGCAACACATACACCAACAAAAAAATGCCGCCGCCGTATTTGGCAGCCAGGTAGGGGAAGCGCCAGATGTTGCCAAGACCCACGGCAGAGCCTGCCGCCGCCAGCACAAATCCGATCTTGCCCGTAAAGGAACCTCTCTTTTCGCTCACAGCTCTTCTCTCTTTCTGTCATTGCCCCCGCCGCCAAAAAGCGCGCAGGGCGCGTTACTGCTCTTTAGTATAGCACATTCCGTAAAAATTTGCAACCGTTCCGAAAAAATCTTCAAAAACAGCCGCCCCGCGCCCCCCAAATGTGAATTTTTTGCGCTACCCGATTGCAAAACGCCCGCCGATGTGCTACAATAATACGGTAAACGCGCACGGTCGCAATCAAGGAGGAGCTTACTATGTCTGTTCGCATCGGCATTTTTGGCTACGGCAATCTCGGCCGCGGGGTCGAGGCCGCCATTTCGCAAAATAAGGATCTGTCACTTTCCGCCGTCTTTACCAGGCGCGATCCCGCCACGGTGAAGATCGCCACCGAGGGTATCCCCGTGCTGCACGCCGACCGCGTGACAGAATTTAAGGATCAGATCGACGTGATGGTGCTGTGCGGCGGCTCTGCCACCGATCTGCCCGAGCAGACCCCTGCCCTGGCCTCACACTTCTGTGTGGTAGACAGCTTTGACACCCACGCGCGCATCCCCGCGCATTTTGAAAGGGTAGATGCCGCCGCCCGCGCGGCAGGCAAGGTTGCCGTGATCTCGGTGGGCTGGGATCCCGGGCTCTTTTCTCTCAACCGCCTTTATGCGGGGGCGATCCTGCCCGACGGGGAGG
Source organism: Eubacteriales bacterium (assembly GCA_045576195.1). Classification (GTDB taxonomy): domain Bacteria; phylum Bacillota; class Clostridia; order Oscillospirales; family CAG-272; genus Firm-07. Next base: position 7,901 of record JAZNFZ010000040.1, read on the forward strand.
ATTACACCTTCTGGGGCAAGGGCGTGAGCCAAGGCCACTCCGACGCCATTCGCCGCGTAGAAGGCGTGCTCACGGGCAAGCAGTACACCATTCCCGTTGAGGCGGCGCTCAAGGCCGTCCGCAGCGGTGCCGCACCTGCCCTCACCGCCCGCGAAAAGCACACAAGAGAATGCTTTGTGGTACCCTGCGAGGGCGCGGATCTTGCAAAAATCGAGCACGAGATCAAAACCATGCCCAACTACTTTGCCGATTACGACACCACCGTACATTTCATCACAAAGGAGGAGTTTGACCGCGACCACGCGGGCATTCCCCACGGCGGCTTTGTCATCCGCACGGGCAAAACAGGGCTCTCCCGTGAGCACAACCACGTCATCGAATACAGCCTCAAGCTCGACTCCAACCCCGAATTCACCGCCTCGGTGCTGGTGGCCTATGCCCGCGCCGCCGCGCGTCTCGCAAAAGAGGGCGTAACGGGGTGCAAAACCGTGCTTGACATCCCCCCCGCCTACTTAAGCCCCAAAACGGGCGAGGAGCTGCGCGCCACTCTGCTGTGAGCAGGAAAAGCGTGGGGAGCGAAATGGATCAAGAAAAGGAACTGCCAAAGCGAAAGCCGACAAGGCTAAAACATTTTGATTACAGCACCACGGGTGCCTATTTCATAACAATATGCACAGAAGGCAGGCAAAAAGTTTTATCTCGTATTGTAGGGGGCGACGTCCCCGACGCCCCGAAAAACGTGGAATTGTTGCCGCACGAAAATGTAGGGGGCGACGTCCTCGACGCCCCGAAAAGCGTGGAATTATTGCCGCACGGGAAAATAGCCGACAAATACATCAACCGAATGAATGAATTTTATGAACACATAGCGGTTGACAGATATGTGATCATGCCAAACCATATTCATATTATGTTGTTTGTGCTTGAAAGCGGGGCGTCGAGGACGTCGCCCCCTACAAAACAACATTCGGCAGTATCACAATTTGTATCCACGTTCAAACGATTCTGCAACAAAGAATACGGCGACAACATTTGGCAACGCCATTTCAACGATCATATCATTCGAAATCGCGAAGACTATGAAGAACACGTAAAATATGTGTACGAAAACCCTATGCGTTGGTATTACGACGAATTGTATGCAGAAGAATGAGGGCAGGCACCTCTCCGCACATTAACAAAACACCCGCGGCAGACCGTATCTGCCGCGGGTGTTTTTTGTATTTTGAGCCGTGGGCTTGGGGCAAGCCCATTGTTTCTTTTTTATTTCTTCTTGGGCTCCTTGACGCTCTCCACCAGCGCGGTGGCGGTGGAGGCAAGATTTTGCAGCTCGGAGGGGATGATGATCTTGGTGGCCTGCCCATCGGCAACCTTTTGGAGCGCCTCGTAGCTCTTGAGGGTCAGCACCTCCTTCGAGATCTTCACATCGCCCAGCATCTTCAGGCCCTCGGCGGTGGCCTCGTGCACCTTGAGAATGGCCTCGGCCTCACCCTCGGCCTCGCGAATGCGTGCCTCACGCTCTGCCTCGGCACGCAAGATGGCGGCCTGCTTGGCGGCCTCGGCCTCAAGGATCGCGGACTGCTTGCGGCCCTCTGCTACGAGGATCGCGGAGTTCTTTTCGCCCTCGGCGCGCAGGATCGCCTCACGGCGCTCACGCTCTGCCTTCATCTGCTTTTCCATGGCATCCTGGATCTCGCGGGGCGGAATGATGTTCTTCAGCTCCACGCGGTTGACCTTGATGCCCCAAGCGTCGGTGGCCTGGTCAAGGATGGCGCGCATTTTGGTGTTGATGGTATCACGCGAGGTGAGCGTGCCGTCGAGATCCAGCTCACCGATCATGTTACGAAGGGTGGTGGCCGTCAGGTTCTCGATGGCAAAGATGGGGTTGGTCACGCCGTAGGCGTAGAGCTTGCAGTCGGTCACCTGGTAATAGACCACGGTGTCGATCTGCATACGGACGTTGTCCTTGGTGATCACCGATTGGGGCGGGAAATCCACCACCTGCTCCATCATGTTGATCTTCTGGTTGATGCGGTCGATAAACGGCACCTTGACGTGCAGGCCGTTGTGCCAGGTCTTGGAATAGGAGCCAAGGCGCTCGATGACATAGGCGTTGGCCTGGGGCACGATCTGGATGTTGCTGACAATGAGGATCAGCAGCACCACTGCAACCACACAAACTGCAATAATAATTCCGGGCATACTCAAATTCTCCTTTATATTGATTTATTTTGTTCGGTCGGGATCGGGCGCACGATCAGCTTTACGCCCTCGATCTCAAGGATCTCCGCCTGCTCGCCCTGTGCGATCACCAGCGCAGGGTCCTTGGAGCGGGCCGACCAGCAAAGGCCGCCCACCTTGACCTCGCCCACACCGTCGATGTTGCGGATCTCCTCGGTGACAAGCGCCACCTGCCCCACCAGGGCATTCGCATTGGTCTTCTCTCCTCGGTTGCTGATCAAGCGGCGGCAAAGCGGCCTTGTGGCAATGGCCAGCGCCAGCCCCACCAGAATAAAGCAAAGAAGCTGCACAAAAAAGGGCACGTTGCAAAAGGCGAGGATCGCCGCGATCAGCGCCGCGGGCATAAACCACACCGCAATGAGATCGCAGGTCATCGACTCCACCACAACGGCAAGCACCAGGATACCAAGCCAGACATACGGCATTGGCGACACCTCCTCTTTTTCGAAATGGCGAGCCTCGCTCGCCTTATTTCTATTATAGCAAACAAAAAGGCCCGTGTCAAGAAAAAAACGGCGATTGCTGTCGTGCGGTGTACCGCGTTCTCACATTGTTTCGCAAATTAAGAAAAAAGGTATTGACAAACGGCAGAAAATGTGCTATTCTTGTTAAAGTTTCCCGAGGAAACGCGCGGAATCGTCAGAAACCGTGTGTGGAGGAAGCTCCGGAGAATCTCGCAAGAGTGCCGAAGGTGCAAGGCGGCCTGCCGCCGAATCTCTCAGGCAAAAGGACGGAGTAAACGGCTTTATCTGTTGCGTTGCCGTTTGTTTTGTTGCTTGCATATTGTTCGGGGCTGCCGTTGGGGCAGTCTTATTTTATTTTTTGGAGGTAACTCAACCATGCAAGCTACATTACTCAAGATCGTAGCTACGATCAACTCCTACCTGACCGACTACATTCTCATCTTCTTGCTCGTCGGTGTCGGTCTTTACTTCTCGATCCGCACCCGCTTCGTGCAGGTCCGTTGCTTTGGCGAGGGCATGAAAAATGTCTTCGGCAAGATGTCGCTCAAGGGCGGCAAGCAAAAGGGCGGCCTTTCCTCCTTCCAGGCATTGGCCACTGCCATTGCGGCACAGGTCGGCACGGGTAACATCGTCGGGGCCTCCGGCGCGATCCTCATTGGCGGCCCCGGTGCCATCTTCTGGATGTGGGTCATCGCCTTCCTTGGCATGGCTACCATCTACGCCGAGGCAACCTTGGCGCAAAAGACCCGCGAGGTAAACGCTGACGGCTCTGTTGCGGGCGGCCCCGTTTACTACATCAAAACCGCCTTTAAGGGCAAATTCGGCAAGTTCCTTGCAGGCTTCTTTGCTATTGCCTCCATGCTGGCCCTCGGCTTTATGGGCACAATGGTGCAGTCCAACTCGATTGCAGGCACTATGGGTACTGCCATCGGTATGAGCAGCAGCCTTTACTGGATCATCGGCCTTGTGGTCGCCGCTCTTGCCGCCGTGGTCTTCCTTGGCGGGGTTGACCGTCTGGCCTCGGTCACCGAGAAAATGGTGCCCATTATGGCACTTCTTTACATTGTGGGCTCTCTTGCTGTGATCGTTGCGCGCATCCAATACGTGCCCGAGACCTTCGGCATGATCTTCAAGTACGCCTTTAACCCCAACGCCCTCATCGGCGGCGGCATCGGCTATGCGCTGAAATCCGCGATCTCTCAGGGCGCTAAGCGCGGTCTGTTCTCCAACGAGGCAGGCATGGGCTCGACCCCGCACGCTCACGCCCAGGCAAACGTCAAGACCCCGCACGAGCAGGGTATCACCGCGATGATCGGCGTGTTTATCGACACCTTTATCGTGCTGACCTTGACCGCGCTTGTGGTCATCTCCACCCTCTATGCAGGCGACGGCCCTCTTGGCAGCTCCCTTGCCTACAGCTCCGAGGCGGGCGGTCTTCTCAAGGCAGTTGCCGACGCCTTCCCCAAGGCAAATCTCGCGCAGATGGCCTTCGGCAAGGTCTTTGGTGAGACCTTCGGTAACATCTTCGTTGCCGTGTGCCTGTTCTTCTTTGCCTTCTCCACCATTCTCTCCTGGAACTTCTTTGGCAAGATCAACTTCCAATACCTCTTCGGCAAAAAGGCAACCGTGGCCTACACCGCCATTGCCGTGGTCTTTGTCTTCCTTGGCTCGGTCTTCTCCAACGATCTCGTTTGGGAGCTCACCGACTTCTTCAACTACCTGATGGTGCTGCCCAACGCCATTGCGCTCTTCGCGCTTGGCTCTATGGTGGTCGCCTGCGTGAAGGAGGGCAAGCAGGCAAAGCTTGACGCCGCTGCCTCCAAGGCCGCCGCCGCAGAGAGCGACGCAGAATAATCTCACCCCGTTTTGGGGTGTAAATGTAAAATTGTTTGCGGCATATGCCGCAGGCAATTTTTATTGCTTTGCTTCTTTTTTGGGAATTTCGATCTCACCCTCACTTTGCTCAAAGGCCTTGATCTCCTGTCTGATCAGATAAAGGATCTGCCCATTTGCCGAGCGGCCGTAATACTTTGAAATGTAGTGCAGCTTATAATGAAGCTCGGGGTCAACCTCTATGCCAAGATGCTTGTTATTTTTGTTTCTCATAAAAAATCTCCAAAAAAACTTAATATAAGTATATTTTAGGATGTTTTTATGTTATAATGTGATGGGTCTACTTGTTTTAAGTATACTACTTTTTCGTTTGGAGATATGTTATGAAAATCGCAATTGTTGGCTCGAGAAGTGTTTTTGTGGACGACCTCTCTGCATGGATCTCTCCCGATGACGAAATTGTGTCGGGCGACGCCGACGGAGTGGATCGTTGTGCGGCAGAATATGCCGAAAAAAACGGCCTGCGGCTGACCGAGTTCTTGCCAAAATATGACCGCTTTGGCCGCGCGGCACCCATTGTGAGAAACAGAGAGATCGTCGATTATGCAGATCGGGTCATTGTGTTTTGGGATGGGTATTCCAAGGGCGCGCAGTCGGTCATTCAATACGCCAAAAAGGCAGAAAAGCCTTGCGAGATCATTCTTTGCCCGCAAAGCAGCACCCCCGCAAAAAAGGCCGCCGCAGAGAGCGACGCAGAATAAATCTCACCCCGTTTTGGAGGTAACGGTTAAAAAAGCCTTTTCCAAAACACATAAGCAACCCCGACAGATTTGTTCTGTCGGGGTTGCTTTATCAATATGCCGAGCAGACTCCCTGCTCTCATTCTTCCGCATACAATTCGTCGTAATACCAACGCATGGGGTTTTCATAAATATATTGCAAATGCTCCTCGTAATCCCTACGGTTACGAATGATATGATCATTGGAGCGATATTGCCATATATTTGTTCCATATTCTTTGTTGCAAAATCTTTTGAACGTTGACACGAATCGTGAAGGAACAGAATTCTGCAATGTAGGGACCGGCGTCCTCGACGGTCCGTCTGTGACCGGCGTCCTCGACGGTCCGTCTGTGACCGGGGTCCTCGACGGTCCGTTTTCGGTGCCCTTCACCCAAAGCATAATATGAATATGATTTGGCATAATCACATAACCCTCAACGGATAGATCGTCGTAAAAGTCGTTGAGTTGATTGAGGTATTTATCCGCGATTTGTCCGTATTTTTTCAATTCGATTTGCGGACCGTCGGGGACGCCGGTCCCTACAACGCGCGAGAGGATGCACCTTCTCTCTTTCGTGCATATCGTGAGAAACACAGCTTGATTTCGATTATAGTCCGCACCATTCAATCGAGTGGTCTTGCGGTTTTTCAGTTCATCCATTTCCATCACCCATTTCATTATACCAAAAATCGGCAGAGGAAACAATCCCTCTGCCGATATTTTTGTACCTGCCCAATTCTCCGCTAAGAATGCAGAGAACAGAAGCCCTTTTTCCGCAACACCTTATTTTACAGCCTCGCGCAGGCGCGCGATGGCCTTGTCAAGGGGGAGCGTGCGGCAGAACACGCTGGAGGTGCCTGCTACAAAGATATTCGCCCCCGCCGCGCGCATTTGCGCCGCATTTTCAAAGCTGACGTTGCCGTCCGCCTCGATCTCAATATGGCCGTAGCCGCTTTGATCCAGGTGCTCGCGCAGCGCTTTGATCTTTTTGAGGGTGGACGGTATGAGTTTTTGCCCCGCAAAGCCGGGATTTACCGTCATCACCAGCACGGCATCGATCTCATCAAGCACCCCGTCAAGCGCCGTGATCGGCGTGGCGGGATTGATGGCCACCACCGCCCGTGCGCCACGCTCACGAATGGCAGAAAGCGCCCTGCTAAGATGCGGGGTCGCCTCAAAATGGACCGCCACAGAATCGCCCTCGCCAAAGGCAAACCAACCAAGCTTCTGCTCGGGGCGGTCGATCATCAGGTGAATGTCCAGCGGGATCGCCGTTTTTTCCTTCAGGGCCCTTACAAAATCGGTGCCCAGCGTAAAATTCGGCACAAAGCTGCCGTCCATAATATCGATGTGAACGAGATCCACCCCGTTTGCCTCAAAATCCCTGATGCAATCCTCCAGCGCGAAGAAATCCGCGCACATCACGGAGGGAGAGATCTTTGCCTTCATTTTACCACCGTCCCTTCGCTTTTATTATAACGAAACGCCCCCAAAAATGCAAGAGGCCTGCCAAAAAAACGAGATACGGTGCAAAAACAGAGATTTTTTTGACAAACGGACTTGCATTTTCGCGCAAAGAATGCTATAATATTGAACGTCGGAGAGATCCGAACAAAAAATACAAGGAGTTTGTTATGGCAAACAAAACTATCACCGGTGCCTATGAGGCTCTGCCCAAGCTCGTGAAGGTTCTGCTTCAGCTCTTCCTCGGTGGTGTCATCGGCGGCATTTACCGCATTGTTCGCTTCGTTGAGAAGAAGAACACGGTGACCCTGGTGGTTGGCCTTCTCACCCTCTTTACGGGTGTTGGCAACCTGATCGCTTGGATCGTTGACCTCTTCACCGAGATCACCCAGGATCGCATTTCGGTTCTGGCTGACTGAGCAACCGCTACATAAAAAAGCGCCGCAGGGCGCGTTTTTATTTTTCCCCCGTGGAATTTGTCGTTTTGCGCGCATAGGATAATAAATATGAGGCGAAATTCTTGACAAATCGGGCGCGGGTCGCTATAATTGCATTATGATAAATTTGCTTCGATCAAGAAAGGTGGTAAGCGGCATGACGAAAAATATTCCCGAACTGTTTGGCTGCATGGTATTTAACGAAGAGGTCATGCGACAGCGCCTGCCCGAGGAGGTCTACCTCTCCCTTCATAAGACCGTGGAGGAGGGCAAGGAGATCGATGCATCCATTGCGGACACCGTTGCCGCCGCAATGAAGGAGTGGGCCATTGAAAAGGGCGCCACCCACTACACTCACTGGTTTCAGCCCCTGACGGGCGTGACCGCCGAAAAGCACGAGGCCTTCCTCTCCCCCGTCGGCGGAGGCAAGGTGATGATGGAGTTTTCGGGCAAGGCGCTGATCAAGGGCGAGTCCGATGCCTCCTCCTTCCCCTCGGGCGGCCTGCGCGCCACCTTTGAGGCCAGAGGCTACACCGCCTGGGACCCCGCCTCCTATGCCTTTGTCAAGGACGGCACCCTCTTTATCCCCACTGCCTTCTGCTCCTACGGCGGCGAGGCACTGGACACCAAAACCCCCCTCCTGCGCTCGATGGATGCCCTCTCCCACGAGGGCGTGCGCCTGATGCGCCTGTTCGGTGACAACGATACCCATCGCATCACCACCACCGTGGGCATTGAGCAGGAATATTTTATCGTCGATAAGGAGGTCTACGAGCAGCGCAAGGATCTGATCTACGCGGGGCGCACGCTCTTTGGCGCACCTGCCCCCAAGGGTCAGGAGATGGAGGACCATTACTACGGTGAGCTCAAGACCCGCATCGGTGCTTATATGGCGGCGCTGGACGAGGCGCTCTGGCGGATGGGCGTGCCCGCCAAGACCAAGCACAACGAGGGCGCTCCCGCCCAGCACGAGCTGGCGCCGGTCTACTCCACCACCAATATGTCCATTGACCAGAATCTGCTCATTATGACCTATATGAAAAAGATCGCCGAGGAGCAGGGGCTTGTCTGCCTGCTGCACGAAAAGCCCTACGAGGGGGTCAACGGCTCGGGCAAGCACAACAACTGGTCCATTGGCACCGACACGGGCAAAAATCTGCTGAAGCCCGGCAAGACCCCCGCCGAAAACAAGCTGTTTCTGCTGATGCTGGCGGCGGTGATCAAGGCGGTGGATGACTATCAGGATCTGCTGCGCCTTTCGGTGGCACACGCAGGAAACGACCACCGTTTGGGAGGTAATGAGGCTCCCCCCGCCATTATCTCGATGTTTATCGGCGACGAGCTGCAGGCCGTGGTCGACTCGATCATCGGCCGCACCGCCTACCACGGTGCCAAGCGCGGCAGGATGAACTTCGGCGTGGCCTCGGTCCCGACCTTCACCAAGGATACCACCGACCGCAACCGCACCTCGCCCTTTGCCTTTACGGGCAACAAGTTTGAGTTCCGTATGCCCGGCTCCTCGCAGAATATGGCAATGCCCAACATCGTGCTGAACACCGCCGTGGCCGAGTCCTTCCGTCAGTTTGCCGACCGTCTGGAGGCGGCAGACAATTTTGAGGCTGAGCTTGATCGGCTGATCCGCGACACCTACAAGGCGCACAGCCGCATCATCTTCAACGGAAACGGCTACTCCAAGGAGTGGGAGGAGGAGGCAAAGCGCCGTGGGCTCCTTTGCCTGCGCACCTCGGTGGAGGCCTATGAAACGCTGCTTGACGAAAAGAACATTGCCCTCTTCTCCCGCCACGGCGTGATGAATGAGGTCGAGATGCGCTCACGCTCCGAGATCTTTTTTGAAAACTATTCCAAGGTCATCAACATTGAGGCACAGACCATGATCCAGATGGCCAGCCGCGATATTTTGCCCGCCGTCAACGCCTACGTGGCAGAGCTGGCCGAGGCAGCCGCCGCCAAAACCGCCGTGGTCAGCGTGGCGGATATTTCCATGGAGACCGATCTCATCACCACGCTTTCCGCGCTGATCGGCGAGGCCTACCTTGCCGTCAAGGCCCTGAAGGATACAGCGGCCGCCGCCGCGGCTCTGCCCGAGGGGGAGGAAATGGCCCGCGCCTTTGCCGACCGTGTGCTGCCCGCTATGAAGGTGCTGCGCGGCAAGGTGGATGCCATGGAGGGGCTCACCTCCTCCGATTACTGGCCGATGCCCACCTACGGCGACCTTTTGTTCCGCGTGTGACCCTCGCGGGCTTCGTTCACATCAAAAAAGCCGCAAGCCAATGGGGAGTACTCTTAAGGACAGTTTTGAGAATATATTACCTACCGACAGGAGGACAGAGGATGATTTACGCTCTCTGTCCTCTTTGTATACCTATCGGATAGCGAAAAGAGCCGAGGTGCAGCCGAAGGCTGACGGAGGGGTTGTTACAATCCCTCACCCGCTATCGCGGGAGCTCCCTTTACACAAGGGAGCCTTTTTTGTTCATCTATGACGTGTCAATGTTCCTGACAAGCACTGCTTTTGTAGACACAAAAGCAAAATACGACATATCCCTTTCGAGATATACCGTATTTTTGAAAACTGTCCTTTAGGGGAACACCCTAAGTGCGTGGTATTTTTGTTTGCCTTCGCGGCAATATCGAGCCATCAACCAACGATACCCGAGCGCTCGATGCCCTGTACCAGATACTTCTGGCAGAACAGGAACAGGATGACCAGGGGCGAGCAGATCAAAAATCCGCAGGCGTAGGTCATTGCACTGGTATAACCGGGATACTCGGAGGCGATCTTCTGCAAAGAGATCGGAGGCAGCTCCTGTGTCAGGTACGACAGCTGCATCGGATGCTCTGTGGGGAAGAAGAGTCGCAGGTAGAAGTCATCGTTCCACTGCCAGCAGAATGCGAACAGGAACACGGTGATTATCATAGGGACCGAAAGAGGCAGAATAACCTGGAAGAAGGTGCGGAACGTACCGGCACCGTCAAGGTATGCCGACTCCTCCAGCTCGTCGGGCACGCCGCGGAAGAACTGGCGCAGAAGGAAGATGTAAAGGCCGTTCTTAAATGCCAGACCACCGATAGACAAAACGATGAGAGGCACAAAGGTCTCAAGCAGGTTAAGTCCTTCGGGGAAA
>JAZNFZ010000041.1:0-2556 GCA_045576195.1 Eubacteriales bacterium
ATATAATAAAATTTTTTTGAAGGTGAAATTTTGAGTAAAAGAGAAGATATAAGAAATATTGCTATTATCGCTCATGTTGACCACGGCAAGACCACCCTTGTTGACAAGCTTCTCAAACAGAGCGGTACTTTCAGAGAAAACGAGGTCGTTCAGGACAGAGTTATGGACTCCAATGACCTTGAAAGAGAAAGAGGAATCACGATTCTTTCAAAAAATACCTCTGTAACATATAAGGATATCAAGATCAACATTGTTGACACCCCCGGCCACGCCGATTTCGGCGGCGAGGTGGAGCGCATTCTCAAAATGGTCAACGGCGTTATCCTGCTGGTGGACGCGGCCGAGGGCCCCATGCCCCAGACCCGCTTTGTGCTGCAGCGCGCGCTGGAGCTCAACCACCGCGTGATCGTGGTCATCAACAAGATCGACAAGCTCGACGCCCGCCTTGGCGAGGTGGAGGATGAGATCTTGGAGCTTCTGCTTGAGCTCAATGCCACCGACGAGCAGCTGGACAGCCCCATGCTCTACTGCTCGGGCAGGGCAGGCACCGCCTCCCGCACGCCCGACGAGGAGGGCGTGGATCTGACCCCTATTTTTGATACCATTCTGGACTATATTCCCGCTCCCGAGGGCGACGAGGAGGGCGAGCTGCAGCTGCTGGTCTCCTCCATCGATTACAACGATTACGTGGGCCGTATCGGCATCGGCCGCATTGAGCGCGGCGTGCTGAAGCAAAACCAGAGCGCCATGATCTGCAACTATCACTCGGACAAGAGCCCCAAGCTCACCAAGATCGTGTCGATCTACCAGATCGACGGCCTCAACCGCGTGGCGGTGGAATCCGCCTGTATGGGTGATATTGTGTGCTTCTCGGGCGCCAGCGACATCACCATTGGTGACACCATCACCTCCACCACCTGCCCCGAGCCCCTTGAATTTGTTAAGGTCAGCGAGCCGACGATGGAAATGACCTTTGCCGTCAACACCAGCCCCTTGGCAGGCAAGGAGGGCAAGTTTGTCACCTCGCGCCAGCTGCGCGAGCGCCTCTACCGCGAGACCATGCGCGACGTGTCGCTCCGCGTTTGTGACGGCGACACCACCGATGAATTTTTGGTGGCAGGCCGCGGAGAGATGCACCTCTCGATCCTCATTGAAAATATGCGCCGCGAGGGCTACGAGCTATGCTGCTCCAACCCCCGTGTACTGTTTAAGACCGTTGACGGTGTGAAATGCGAGCCCTTTGAGCGCGTGCTTCTCGACGTGCCGATGGAATACGTCGGCCCTGTGGTGGAGAAGCTGGGGCAGCGCAAGGGCGATCTGCTTGAGATGAGTCCTGTGGGTGAGCGCACCCGCATTGAGTATCTTGTTCCCTCCCGTTGCCTCATCGGTTATCGCTCCGAATTTCTGACCGCCACCCACGGCGAGGGCATCATCAACACCATTTTTGACAGCTACCAGCCCCACCGCGGCGAGATCCCCATGCGCTTTACGGGCGCTCTGGTGGCCTCCTCGGACGGCGAGACCACCCGTTACGGTCTCTTCCACACCCAGGAGCGAGGCAATCTGTTTGTCGGCCCGCAGACCAAGGTCTATGAGGGTATGATCGTGGGTATGAACCCGAAAAACGACGACATTGCCGTCAATCCCTGCGCCGAGAAAAAGCTGACCGCCATTCGCTCTGCGGGTGCCGATGAAAAGCTGCTTCTCACACCACCCATTATCTTCTCGCTGGAGGAGGCCATCGAATTCATCACCGACGATGAGCTCATCGAGGTCACCCCGAAGTCGATCCGCCTGCGTAAGAAGATCCTCAACACCGAGCTTCGCATGAAGGAAATGATGCGCCAGCGCCGCGCTATGCAAAATCAATAACAAAAAAGGATCAGCTATGGCTGATCCTTTTTTACACCATTTTCCCGCTTACCGCATTTACTGTTAAGGAACAAACAGGAGAGCCCTCTCCGAGAAAGGAAGCCCCCTGACGGGGCGAGTTTGCGGTATGGAACATATGGAAGACCACAGTGGGAGAGCGGATCGCGGGCTGCTTCGCGCGCTATGCGATGCATGGGTCGGTGAGCTTTCCGCCATTGTGCATTACACCTACAACAGCGTACTTCTTGAGCCCTATCTTTGCTCTGTGGCCAGCTTGTTTGGCGATCTGGCAAGAGACCAGACCGAGCAATTCCGCCACCTTGGCAGGCTGCTTTGCGATCTGGGGCATCACCCCGCAGTCAACGTGAGGATCCGCAGCCCTTCCTATCAGCTAAAGGAGGATGCCGATTCCCACGCCCCCGTGCTGGCAAGGCGAATGATCGACGATTCGCTTGCGGAGATCGATGCGGCGCGCTCCCTTTACCGCACATTGGCGCTGCAGGCAAGCGATGCCACGCTGCGCGCCGCGCTGCTGGATCTTGCCCACCAAAAGGCGGGGCACAGCGAGGCGCTGCTTTACGCCAAGCGCCGACTGCAAAGCTCCTGAGCAAAAAAGCGACACGTGCCGCAAAACGCGGCAAGTCGGATCGTAGCCATGTCGTTCTGTGAGCCAAGGAGTTGTTA
>JAZNFZ010000042.1:0-31281 GCA_045576195.1 Eubacteriales bacterium
CTTTGAGTTTTAGAAGAGCAAATATTTAGGATAGACAAGACAAATTTTCGAAGCAATATGTGGATATTGCGAGGAAATTTATCGAAGTATATACAAATATTTGCCTTATAAAACCGGGTTCGGATCTGTCCCTCTTGCCTAGCCGCAAGGGAGTCGAACCGCAAAACGGTATGAATTCTACACTCCCGTATACTGCAGAATCCCATTGTAGATCCCACGGGCAAACCGCTGGGGCTCGGTGTTCATCAGGCGCGCATCAAAGGAATTGGTAATAAACCCAAGCTCCACCAGAACGGCGGGCATTGCGGTGCGCTTCAGCACATAAAGCCCCGGACGGGTAAACATTCCGCGGTTGCGAAGCCCCGTTTGCTGCTCTAAATTTTCCAAAATATCCTCCCCCAGGGCAAATGCGGGAGTGCCGCGGGCAAAGGCAAAGGCCTCGCTGCCGGTGGCAGCGGCCAGCTCCGAGGCATTGGTATGCAGACTGATGAAATAATCCGCCCCCCAGCTGTTCGCATCATTGACACGGGCAGCAAGGCTTGACGCGTTTGAGGTGCCAAGCTGCGTTTCTGCCGTGGGGCGTGATAGCCGCACCTCAAAATTGCTGTTGGCGCGAAGCAGTGTTGCCAGCTCCTGCCCGATGCGGTAAACAATGTTCTGCTCCCGTAGGCCGTTTCCCTCCGCGCCCGCGTTGGGATTGACCGGATTGTGCCCTTGATCGATGTAAATTCGGATCGCCATATTCACCCCGCCTTTCTCACAGTCTACCCACATTTTATGCGCCGTGTGCCAACTCTGCCACGGCGGAAAGGAACGCTATGTCAGACCTTTATTTCAGCGACGAGAAAAACCGTGTGGAGCGCGGCACGCTCTACCTTGTCGCCACCCCCATCGGCAATCTGGCCGATCTCTCGGATCGCGCCAAAAAGATACTGAACGGTGTGGATTTCATCGCCGCCGAGGATACCAGAAACACGGGCAAGCTCCTCTCGATCCTTGGTATTTCGCGCCCCCTTGTTTCCTACCACGAGCACAACAAAAGAGAGCGCGGGCCTGCCATTATCGAGCGGCTGGCAGGGGGCGAGGCCTGCGCCCTGGTGACCGATGCGGGTACGCCCGCCATCAGCGATCCCGGTGAAGATCTGGTGGCACTGGCGGCAGCGCGCGGCATCACGGTCACGGCGGTGCCCGGCTGTGCGGCCTTCGTCACCGCGCTCATCCTTTCGGCCCTACCCACCGCGCGCTTTTGCTTTGAGGGCTTTTTGCCCATGGAAAAGGCGGCAAGGCGGAAGCGCCTCAACGCCCTTGCCGCCGAGGAGCGCACCATGATCCTGCATGAGGCCCCCCACAAGCTGCGCGCCACCCTTGACGACCTGGCAGCCACGCTGGGCAAGGAGCGGCAGATCGCACTTTGCCGCGAGCTGACCAAGAAAAACGAGGAGATCCGTCGCTGCTCGCTGGAGGAGGCGGTGCGCCACTACACGGAGCACGAGCCGCGAGGAGAATACGTGCTGGTGCTGGCAGGCGGCCCTGCCGCGGCAGCGGCGGGGGCAGAAAATCCCCTGCTATCCCTCGCACCCGAGCAGCACGTGGCATATTATATGGAGCAGGGCATGAAAAAAATGGATGCCATTAAGGCGGCGGCACGCGACCGCTCCCTGCCCAAAAATGAGTTCTACCGCACTTTGGTGGAGGAAAAAGAAAACAATATTTGAAAAACGCACAAATTCGCAAGGTTTTTCTTGATTTTTGCAGCCAAGTATGCTACAATAACATCATATTGAAAAAAATACACATACTAAAGGAGACACTCTCATGGCAAAACGTAAGGTTGGCGTGATCGGCGCAACGGGTATGGTCGGTCAGCGCTTTCTCACGCTTCTCGATAACCACCCCTATTTTGAGGTAACGGCACTGGCCGCCTCCGCACGCTCCGCAGGTAAGCCCTACCGCGAGGCAGTCGGCGACCGCTGGAAGCTGAAAACCCCGATGCCTGCGGCTGTGGCGGATATGACCGTGATCGATGCCGCCAACATCGACGAGATGAAGCAGCTCTGCGAAATGGTTTTCTGCGCCGTTGATATGAAAAAGGAGGACATCCGCGCGCTGGAGGAGGCCTATGCCAAGGCCGAGATCCCCGTGGTCTCCAACAACTCCGCGCACCGTTGGACCCCCGACGTGCCGATGGTGATCCCCGAGATCAACGATGCTCATCTTGAGGTGATCGCAGCACAGCGCAAGCGCCTTGGCACCAAGCGCGGCTTTATCGCCGTCAAGCCCAACTGCTCGATCCAGTCCTATGTGCCCGCTCTCACGGCGCTGCTGGAGTTTGAGCCCTATGAGGTGGTGGCCACCACCTATCAGGCCATTTCGGGTGCAGGCAAGACCTTCCGCGAGTGGCCCGAGATGATCGACAATGTGATCCCCTATATCGGCGGCGAGGAGGAAAAGAGCGAGCAGGAGCCCCTGCGCGTTTGGGGTAAGGTGGAAAACGGCGAAATCGTAAAGGCGACCTCCCCCGTGATCACCACCCAGTGCATTCGCGTACCCGTCACCGACGGCCACACCGCCGCCGTGTTCGTCAAGTTCCGCAAAAAGCCCACCAAGGAGCAGATCCTGGCCGCTTGGAAGAGCTTTTCGGGCAAGCCCCAGGCACTGAAGCTGCCCCACGCCCCCGAGCAGTTTATCACCTACTTTGAGGAGGATAACCGCCCGCAGGCCGCACTTGACCGCGACATTTACGGCGGTATGGGCGTGACCGTGGGCCGTCTGCGCGAGGACAGCGTTTACGACTATAAGTTTGTCGGCCTTTCCCACAACACGCTTCGTGGTGCAGCAGGCGGTGCCGTGCTGATTGCCGAGCTGCTGGAGCGCGAGGGATATTTTGATTAAAAGGAGAACGAAATGAAAAAGATTATTTGCAAAAAGGAATACGATACCGCGATCTCCGAGATCGTGAAAAAGGTCAGCCACGGCACCTACGGTGACCCCGACGGCTATGAGGAGACCCTTTACCGTATGCCCGATGGTAGCTTCTTCCTTTATGTGGCAGGCGGTGCCGCCTCCCCCTATACCAAGGAGGATATCAAGCGCCTTTCCGCCAAGGCCGCCGAGGCCTGGCTCAGCGAGCATAACTAAAGCAAAGCAAAAAAGGCAGAAAACGTGCTACGTTTTCTGCCTTTTTCCTCTTTTCTGCGCTTCGTATATCCTAATTATAGACTGCAAAATCTATGGCAAAAGTAATGCAAAGGCACTTATGGCAAGCAGTTTCCATAAGTGCTTTTTACTACCTTCCGAGGAGCACAAAAAGCCTTCCTCCGGGAGGAAGGGGGACCACGAAGTGGTGGAAGGAGCCCGCGTGATTATAAATTTGTATTGATTTTATCGTAACGCGCTCTCCCTCAGTCGCCTAACGGCGCCGGCTCCCTCCGAGAGGGAGCCTTATATAACCTCAACCTTCAATAAAACAACAATATGTCTTTCATTAAGTTAGTAGTTGGCCACCAAAAAGGCTGCTCTATTTTCTTCCTGCTTCGTGGAACTCCACGAGATAAATTTTTTATGTTTCCCTATAATAATTGTGGAATTCCACAAAAAAGATAGGTAGGACACGATAATGAAATTGAACGATGCCATTGTCAAGCGCATAGAGGAGATCTGCAAGGAACGCGGCAGCAATATATGTGACATTGCACTCAGCGGCGGAATGTCTCCCTCGGCTATTTATGATTTGATAAAGGGTCGCACAAAATGCTCCAAGGTCGTCACCGTGAAGCGCTTTTGCGAGGGTGCACAAATGACCTTATCCGAGTTTTTTGACAGAGACTATTTTAACGATCCCGAGGAAGATTGACCCCGACGGACAGCAAAAAAGGCAGAAAACGTAGCGCGTTTTCTGCCTTTTTTCTTTTTTAGGGTGACCGCCCCTTCACGCCGTCCTGCTCGGCTTCTCACTTTCGGATCAGCGATCGGGAGCGAGATATTCCCCGAAGCTCAAAGCAAGGGGGCAAAAATGCGGACCAGGGCGCGTATCATACGCTCAAGGAGCCCTGCCTTCAGCATTTCGGGGGTGATGCGGATCGATTTTGCCAGTGTTTGCTCGATATCCGCGCGAATGTCCTCGATGCAGGCGCAGCGATACATCCAGACGCCGTTTTCAAAATGGTGCACCAGACTTCTGTAATCCAGATTGATCGTGCCGATCATAGCATATTCATCATCGGAAAGATAGCTTTTGGCGTGGATAAAGCCGGGCTCATACTCATAGATCTCCACCCCCGCGTCGATCAACCTCTTATAAAAGCTTTTCGTCATACTGAACACCAGCTTTTTGTCGGGAATGTGCGGCACAATGATCTTAACATCCACGCCGCGCATGGCCGCGTTTTCAATGCATTCGCACATCTCGTTATCGATGATCAGATATGGGGTGGTCATATACATATACCGCGTGGAGGCGGCCAGCATATTGCGGATCACGCTTTTGCCCACACGCCGCTCATAGATCGGGCGCGGACCGTCGCCAAAGGGGATCAGATACCCCGGCTCCTCCTCCCATTCTGCCACGGGAAAGGCCTGGGGGGTGATCCTCGGCATCTCCCTTACATTGATGCCGAAATCGAGCAAAAAGAGCTTGGTCAGCTCAAAAACCGCCTCGCCCTCAAGGCGCAGGCCAATATCCTTCCAGTGCCCGAAGCGCACGGTCTTGTTGATATACTCATCCGCGATATTGACGCCGCCCGTGTAGCCGACCTTGCCGTCGATCACCGTGATCTTACGGTGGTTGCGGTTGTTGAATTCGCTGTCGGCATTGCCGCGCAAGCGGGAAAAAGGCATACCGTCTATGCCCATTTTTCGCAAAACCTTTTGGTAATTGCCCGGCAGCGTGGACATACAGCCGATGTCGTCATACAGCACCTTGACCACCACGCCCGCGGCCGCCTTCTCCTTCAGTATCGCAAGGATGGAGCTCCAGAACTCCCCCTCCTCGATGATAAAATACTCCATCAGGATAAACTGCTCTGCCCTTGACAGATCGTCAAGCAGCGCACGGTGAAGCTCCTCACCCAAGGAAAAATAGGTCTGCTTCGTGTTGGTAAACAGGTGCGAGCCCGAAAGATCGGTCAGCATTTTGGCCTGGGCAAAGGCTGCGGGGCTTTCCTCCCGCAGCGCCGTCTGCAGCGCGCTGTCGTCCCTTTTGTAGCTGTGCTCGTGCAAAGCCTGCAGGCGCTTGCTCATTCTCTTTTTCAGCTTGCGCGAGTAAAACATAAAATAAAGCATAAAGCCAACGATGGGCAATATCAGCACAAACAAGAGCCAGGGCACCTTGTAATCGGGATTGTCATCCGAGGCGATGATCCGCACCACGCACACGATCTCGGTGACCCACGCGGCCACATAGAAAAAGGGGATATAATAGCAGCACGCCACCACAATGGAGATGATCGCCACGATCTCAAGGAGCGAGATCAGCACGGCAAAAATGTAGCGCAGCGGGATGTAGACCACCTCGCGCTCCACCTCTTTTCGGTTGACGTAGTATTTCAGCTTCCGTTTCATATCCGTTCATCCTTTCCCCTACGGATTAGAATTACCAAGATGCCAGCAGGATATCATAAAAATGTTTCCATAAGGTTTTTGTTTTGTTTCTATGCATTTGTAAAAAAGCAGAGTGGCGGGCCCCTTGCCCGCCACTCTTTGCTTTATTCCTTTTTGGCAGCATCCGCCGACACGCTCGGCAGGCCCACCGCGCTATCCACGGGCAGCGAGAATGCAATGCCCTGGCCCGGTGTTTTCAGCCCCGCGTTGCGGTAAATGGCGTGCAGCACATCGTCCTTGATCTTGGCGGGCACCAGGATCATCACGACCTCCTTTTCGGGCTGGATCGTGATCTTGAAAAAGCTTTCCGCCTCCTTGTTGGCCGTGCCTCTGGCGTGCAGCACCGTGCCGCCCGTGGCACCAAATTCCTTGGCAGCCTCCATGACGGTATCACTAAAGCCCGAATTGATGATGCAAACGATCATTTCATATGAAAAGCTCATTGGGAGACCTCCTCCTTCATTGCTTTGCGGTTATTGCAGAGAAAACGGTAGATCGACACGCCGATCACGCCCGTCAGCGGCACGGTAAAGGCAATGCCCTTTCCGTTTTTGATGGTGGCAAACTTTTCCTCCAGCACCGCCATGGCAGCAGGTGCCAGATCCTCGCGCACCAGACTGAAGATAGCGGCCTTTTCACTCTCCTCAAGGCCCATCAGATGCAGCACCTCGGAGCCTGCCGTTCCCTCAGCTGCCACCGAATATTGCAGGTTGATCTCAAAGGCGTGCAGAAGATCGAGGTAGAACTCGGCCTTATTACGGTTGACAATGGTGATCAGGAGCTTTAGCTTTTGCGGAGCAAGCTCCTTGGATTTTTTGGCGGTGCGCCCACTCGCCCTCTTGGTGGCTTGCGGCTTTTTTTCCCGCAGGACTTCATTTTCCTTCATAGGGCCACCTCCTTACATAAAGCGGATGATCTGCTCATCATCGGCACCGAGAATGTTCTTCATCATCATGCTGTCTCTCACCTTGCGCGCCACCACGGCACGGAAGCCCATCACCTGAATGGTAATGAGCGGGGTCATGGCGACCATCGCCACCACGCCAAAGGCGTCTAACATAACACGGTCTACGCCTTGCACCGCCACGCAGGCACCCACCGCAAAGGGCAGGATAAAGCCCGAGGTCAGCGGGCCGCTGGCCACGCCGCCCGAGTCAAAGGCGATGGCGGTATAAATACGCGGCACAAAGAAGGAAAGCCCCAGCGAGATGAAATAGCCGGGAATGAGATAATAGAGAATGCTGAAATCAAAGATGATCCGCAGCATCGAAAGCCCGATGGAGATGCCCACGCCGATGGACAACGCGATGAGCATGGAGCGCTTGCTGACGCTGCCGCCCGTGATCTCCTCCACCTGGCGGTTGAGCACGTGCACCGCAGGCTCTGCCAGCACCACCACAAGGCCAAGCACAAAGCCCGCCACCACAAGCAGAGGGCGACTTTGCGCGGCAAGCGACGCGCCAAGCTGATAGCCAATGGGCATATATCCCACCGTAACGGCGGTTAAAAACAGAACAAGTCCAAGGAAGGTATAGGTAATGCCAATGGCGATCTGCCCGAGCCTGCGCCGCGGCAAATGCAGGCAGGTCAGCTGCAGCACCACGAAAAATGCCACAATAAGGGCAAGCGCAAGCGCCACCTCCCGCACGATCTTAAGAAGCACCTGCCAGAGCGCTCCGCCGAGATTTGCCTCCATCGAATATTCGGGCAGGGCGTAGGCAATTTCGCCGTCGGCAAGCACACCAAGCAGCATCACCGCAAGCACGGGACCCACCGAGCACATTGCCACAAGACCGAAGCTGTTTTCACCCGCATCCTTGCCGCCGAGGGTGGTTGCAATGCCCGCACCCAGCGCCATAATAAAGGGCACCGTGATGGGGCCTGTGGTCACACCGCCCGAGTCAAAGGCAAGGGGCAAAAAGCCTGCATTGCCGCGCTCCAGCGCCAATGCGGCAATGGCAAACAGCAGCATATAAAAGAGAAGAAGGAGCCTTGCAAGGCTTGTTTTGGTGAGAATTTTTAAAACCGACAGCACAAGGAAAATGCCCACGCCCACGCCCACCATCACGATCAGGACCGTGCTGTTGACCACATCCTTTACCTGGGAGGCCAGCACCGAAAGATCGGGCTCGGCAACCGTAACGAGAAGCCCCAACACAAAGCTGATGGCAAGCAGCACCGTGGCATTGCCCGAGCGGGAAAGGCCCGAGCCCACCTGCACGCCCATTGGCGTCATTGCCATATCCGCGCCCAGATTAAACAGCGCAATGCCAAGCACCATCACCACGGTGCAGATGGCAAAGGTCAGCGTTTCCGTTACCGAAAAGCTGGCTAACGGTGTGAGATTTAAGAGCATTACGATCAGCGCGACGGGCAAAACCGAAAGCAATGCCTCCTTGATCTTGACCACAACTCTACCCAACAGGCTCCCCTCCCCTTCCATATTATTTCACCTATTATTTTAAACGAAAACCTACCACTTGTCAAGGCGAATCGTGTTTTTTGCCAAAACCGTCACAAAATTGACAAAAAAGGCACAGGGTACCCAAAAACGACATAGAATGACAGTAGGCGATCCGTCGTGCGGTTGCCAAAAAGGAGATGTGCGATGTATCCAACACAAGAATTATGCATTGCCGCCATCGGCTCGATGACGGCCGCGATCAAGGCGGAGCGCGCCCTGCAGGGAGCAGGACTTTCCGTAAGGATCGTCTCCCTGCTCCCCGAGGAAACCAAGCGGGGCTGCGCCTATGGCATTGAATATCCCTGCACCGCCGAGGGTGAGGTGCGGAGCGCACTTCGCAACGCACATCTCACCCCCTCACAATTTCTCAAACGGGGAGGGAGACCGCTTTGATCTATCTCGACAACGCTGCTACCACCTTTCCCAAGCCTCGCGCCGTCACCGACGAGGTGATGCGCGCTATCACGCGCTACGGCGGCAATCCGGGGCGAGGCGCGCACCGCCTCTCGCTGGCGGCCGCCAAGCAGGTCTATGCCTGCCGCGAGGCGCTTGCCGCGCTGCTCGGGGTGGGAGATCCCCAGCGCGTGCTGTTCACACAAAATACCACGCATTCCTTAAATCTTGCCATCAAGGGACTTCTCGCAAGGGGAGATCACGTGCTGATCTCGGAGCTGGAGCACAATGCAGTGCGCCGCCCCCTCGCCCGTCTGCGGCGCGAGGGGCGGATCAGCCTTGACACCTTCCCCGTGGTGGGCAAGAGCACCGAGGAGATCCTGGCGGCTCTGGCGGCAGGGCGGCGCCCCAATACCGCCGCCGTGATCGTCACCCACGCCTCCAACATCTGCTCTCTTTCCCTGCCCCTTGCCGAGATCGGCCGCTTTTGCTCCGCACACGGTCTTTATTTCATCGTGGATGCGGCACAGTCGGCAGGACACCTCCCCCTCGATATGACCGCCATGCAGATCGATGCACTGGCAGCCCCCGGGCACAAATCGCTCTACGGCATTCAGGGCTGCGGCATTCTGGCGCTGGGGGAGGGTGTCCTGCCCAAAACGCTGATGGAGGGCGGCAGCGGGGTGGATTCCCTCCCGCCCGAAATGCCCGCGCTCCCCCCTGAGCGCTATGAGGCAGGCACGCTGCCCACCCCCGCCATTGCGGGGCTGCTGGCGGGCATCAGAGAGATCCGCAGCATTGGCATTGCAGAGATCGCCGCAAGGGAGGAGGCCTTGTTTTTGGCCCTGCGGGAACGTCTCTCCTCGCTCCCCGACATCACGCTGTATGCCCCCGAGGCAAAGGGAGCGATCCTGCTGTTTTCAAGAAAGGGTGTACCCTCCTCGCTCCTCGCGGAGGAATTAGACAAGCAAGGCATTTGCGTGCGGGCGGGACTGCACTGTGCGCCGCTGGCGCACAAGGCCCTCGGCACGCCGCAGGGGGGAGCCGTGCGGGTAAGCCTCGGGATGCTGAACACCCTACACGACATCGATGCCCTCTGGCGCGCGCTGAAGGCATAAAAAAAGCTTGCCGATTCATTCGGCAAGCTTTTTTCATTGAAATCAACGGTACTCGGGCAGCCAATCGCGGTGCGCCTCAAAGAGGTCGTCGCACATGGCAATGATATCGTCGATGGAGAGCTCGGAGGAGGTGTGGGGATCCAGCATAGCGGCCTGATACACAGCCTCCTTCTTGCGGGTCACGGCGGCCTCAATGGTGAGCAGCTGCACGTTGATGTTGGTGCGGTTCATCGCGGCGCAGATCTCGGGCAGATCGCCCACCACGGTGGGCTGAATGCCCAGCTTATCCACAAGGCAGGGCACCTCAACGCAGGCATTGTGCGGCAGGTTGGTAATGAGACCCTTGTTGAGGACGTTACCGCCGATCTGATAGGGCTTGCCCGTGACGATCGCCTCCATAATGTACGAGGCATACTCGCGGGAGCGCTCGTGGGTGATGTTGCCGTTGACGTACTCCTCGCGCTGGGACTCCCATCTTTCGATCTGTCTGACACAGCGACGGGGGTACTCATCCAGCGGAATGCGGTAGCGGTCAATGAGCTCGGGGTACTTCGACTTGATGTAAAGGTTGTTGTACTCGGCGTTATGCTCGCTGGACTCGGTGCAGTAGTAGCCGAAGCGGCGGATGTAGTCAAGGCGCACCAGATTTTTGGTGTCATACTTGTCGGGATTCTCCAAAATTTCATTGGCGCGGCGCCTGATCTCGGGGTAGAGGTCGTTGCCCTTGGCATCACGGATCTCCAGCAGCCAAGCCATATGGTTGATGCCCGCGATCTTTTCATGGTAGGGGCCCCACTTTGCAAACTCCTCGGTCATACCGAGCGAATCAAACAGGCTCTTGGTGCAGACCTGTACGCTATGGCAAAGACCCACGGTCTTAACATTGGTGTAGCGCTGCATATAGCCTGCCAGCATTGCCATAGGATTGGTATAGTTGAGGAACCAGGCATTGGGGCAGACCTCCTCCATATCCGCGGCGAAATCGGCCATCACGGGGATGGTGCGAAGCGTGCGGAAGATGCCGCCGATGCCCAGCGTATCGGCAATGGTCTGACGGAGGCCGTATTTCTTGGGGATCTCAAAGTCGATGATGGTGCAGGGATCGTAGCCGCCCACCTGAATGGCGTTGACCACGAAATCGGCGCCGCGCAGGGCATCCTTACGGTTCGGAATGCCGAGATACTTGGTGACTCTCGCGCGACCCTCGTTGATATTCTGATTGAGCGCGCAGACCATCGCATAGGACTCCTCCAGGCGCTTTTCGTCAATATCGTAAAGTGAGAGCTCAAAATCCCGCAGCGTAGGGGAAAGCATGGAATCACCCAGCACATTTTTGGCAAATATGGTGCTGCCCGCACCCATAAATGTAATTTTTCCCATAACAAGCCTCCATATTTTCTTTATTTGGTATTGTGTTTTGCAGCATACCGTGCTATAATCAGTATAGTATAAAAAAACGGCGCAGTCAACCGAAATATTGCTCGTTTTTATAACAATATTGAGGGGTGAAAGATATGGCATATCATCTGAACGTGGACAGCACAGGACTTGAGCGCGGCACCAAGGGCACCCCCGACTTTCCCGTTTCCTGCAGCAAGCACCCGGGCGGAAACATCAACGGCTACGACGGCCACCGCTTTGAGTGCCACTTTCACCCCGAGCCCGAGCTGACGCTTTTTACCGAGGGGGAGATGTATTACCAGGTCAACGACCGCGTGTTTCTGATGCGCGCGGGCGATGCGGTGTTTGCCAACTGCTCGGTGATGCACGCGGGCTGGCAAAGCGGCGAGGGCGATTGCTGGTACCGCACCGTCAATTTTGCCCCCGTGATCATCTCAGGCCACGACAAAAGCCTGCTGGAGCAGGAATACGTAAATCCTTATGCCGGCAGTGACCGCTTTCCCTTTCTGGTGCTGCGGGGCGACTCCCCCGAGGATGCCGAGGCGATGGCGGCGGTGCGGGAGATCTTTCACATCCGCGACACCGTAAAGGAGGGCTATCCGCTTCTCATCAAGGCGGCGATCTGCCGCTTCTGGTATCACATTTATCTGCGCGCCGTGCAGACCGAGCCGCCCCAGCCAAGCTACGGTGCGGCCACTGTCAAGCAGGCCATCTCCTTTATGGAGGCGCATTTTACGGAAAAGCTCACCTTAGATGAGCTTTCCCGCGCCTGCGGCCTTTCGCGCAGCGAGCTCTGCCGCACCTTCCGCCGCTTTACGGGGCGCACCCCCTTTTCCTACCTGCAGCATCTGCGTATCCGCCGCTCTCTACCCCTTTTGCAGGACCCCGCGGTATCGATCACGCAGGTGGCGACACAGGCGGGCTTTGCGGGCTCCAGCTACTACGCCGAGATCTTCCGCCGCTATATGGGGCTCTCCCCCGTGGCCTACCGCCGCAGGCAGGCCGAGCGATCTTCGCAAAACCGTCACAATTAACACTTGTATTTTTCACCCATTTGCGGTAATATAAAGAAAGGAGGCGAGGGTGATGTTTGGCTATATCAAAACGAAAAGCAGCGAGCTGAAAATGCGGGAATATGAGTACTACCGTGCCTCCTATTGCGGACTTTGCCGCAGTATGGGCAAATGCACGGGGCAATGCTCGCGCCTTTCCCTCAGCTATGATTTTGCCTTCCTCGCCAACCTTCGCATGGCGCTTACAGGCACCAAGGTCACCCTTCGGGCAAGGCGCTGTGCGGTGCATCCTATAAAAAAGCGACCCGTGATGGAGCAAAACGGAGAGCTTGCCTTTTGCGCCGATGCCTCGGCCATTCTTGCCTTTGAAAAATGCCGCGACGATCTGGCAGACGAGCGGGGGCTGCGGCGCATTGCCGCGTGGCTGCGCTGCCTCTTCCTTCGCCCCGCTTATCGGCGGGCGTGTCGGCGCCACGCGGCGCTGGCCGAGGAGGTGCGTCAATGCCTTGCTTCTCTTAGCCTGCTGGAGAAGGAGCGACGCCCCTCGGTGGATGAGCCTGCCGCCCTTTTTGGCGAGCTGCTCTCCCTTGTTGCCGCCCACGGGCTTGAGGGGCAGGCCGAGCGACTTGCCCGCGAGATCGGACGGCTGGTGGGGCGCTTTATCTATATCGTCGATGCCGCAGATGACCTGGAAAAAGACCTGAAAAGCGGCAGCTACAACCCCTTTACCCTCCTTTACGGAGGCCCTCTTTCGGCAGAGGAAAGGAAGTCCGTCAAGCAATCTCTTATGGCAAGCCTTTGTGATCTTTCTGCCGCCATGGACCTCATTGAGGATGAGGACGAGGCACGGCACGCCATTTTGCAAAACATTCTGTATCTGGGGATGCCCGCCACCGTGGACCGCGTTCTTTGTGGCAAGGCACCCTGCAAGGAGGAGCCAAGTGAACAATAACCCCTACAAGGTTCTCGGCGTGCCGCCCACGGCGGACGACGAGGAGATCAAAAAAGCATACCGCGAGCTGGCGCGCAAGTACCACCCCGACCGCTACACCAACACCGACCTTGCCGATCTGGCAAGCGAAAAGATGAAGGAGATCAACGCCGCCTATGAGGAGATCCAACGGCAGCGCGAGGGCGGCACCGCGAGGGGCGGCAGCAGCGCGGGACCCTCGGGCGCGGGTGGCACACACCGCCGCCAGAACCCCTTTGGCGACAGCACGGGCTATCAGTCGCAGAGCTATTCGGCCGAGGCGAGAGAAAAATTCATCCGCATCCGCAATGCGCTCAATGCCAAGGACTTTCAAACCGCTGAACGGCTGCTTTCCGAAATTGAGAACGCCGACCGCGGTGCGGAATGGTTCTTCCTCACGGGCTGTGTGCAGCTGAGCAAGGGCTTTTATGTGGATGCCCAGCGCTCCTTTGATACTGCCTACCGTATGGAGCCGACCAATGATGAATATTGGATGTTTAAGGAAAGAATGCGGGAAAAGGCAGGCAGCTTTGGCGGCTACCGCCAGTCGGGCCAAGAGGGGGCCTGCGGCGGATGTGACCTTTGCACCTCACTTCTTTGTGCGGATTGCTGCTGCGAGTGTATGGGCGGCGATCTCGTTCCCTGCTGCTGATATGAAGGGCTCGCTTCAAAAAACGCGGCGCCTTACCCTCGCCTCGCTGCTCTCGGCGCTTGGCGTGGTGCTGCTCGCCGTGGGTGCGTGGATCGAGGTGCTTGACATCTCCATGGCGGTGATCGCCTCCCTTTGTGTGATCCTTGCCGTCATTGAGCTTGGCGCGTGGTATCCCCTTCTTGTTTACAGTGTGATCTCGCTGCTTTCGCTCCTGCTGCTCCCTGTAAAGACCCCTGCCCTTTTCTTTCTGCTGTTTTTCGGCTATTATCCCATTCTCAAGGCACCGCTGGAGCGGGCCCTCAAAAGGTTTCCCTGCTGGATCATCAAAATTCTGATCTTCAACGCCGTGCTGATCCCTCTCTCCCTTCTCGCCGTTCACCTCTTTACGGCAGAGCTGGCCCTCCCCTCCCATTGGTACCTCTTTTTGCCCCTCGGCACGCCTGTTTTTATGTTGTACGACGTGGCGCTGACACGCCTGATCACCCTTTACCTCTGCCGCTTGCGGAGCAGATTCAAATTTTTCAAATAAAAAGTCCCTTGCGCCGCGGCGCATGGGACTTTTTTTGCATAAATCAGGAAAAAGGGTGGTAAAATAACCGCAGATTGTCAATTTATCTCAAAAGGGAGGCATCTGAAATGAGGCAAAATCTGATCCCCACATCCTGCGGCATACTGACCGCCGCCTCGGTGGTGGGGGGACTTGAAAAAAAGGGACCGCTGGGCGCTTGCTTCGATCTGCACGACAGCAAGGATAATTTTGGACAAAAAACCTGGGAAAAGGCGGAGGCCGAGATGCAGCGCCGCGCACTGAACACCGCCCTTGGCAAGGGGCGACTGCGGGAGGAGACGCTGGATGCGATCTTTGCAGGAGATCTGCTCAATCAGTGCATCGGTGCGGCCTACGGCCTCAAGGACTTCCCCTCCCCCTATTTCGGGCTTTACGGTGCCTGCTCCACGGCGGCGGAGGGGCTGATCCTTTCCGCACTGCTGATCTCGGGAGGCATCTACCGCCGCTGCGCGGCGGTGGCATCCTCGCACAACTGCACCGCCGAGCGGCAATACCGCTCACCGCTGGAATACGGCGGCCAGCGCACGCCAACCGCCCAATGGACGGTCACGGGTGCGGGGGCGTTTGTGGTGGGGCGCGAGGAGGAATCCTCGGTGCTCATTCGCGGCGTAATGCCCGGTGTTGTGGTGGAAAAGGGCGTGCGCGATGCTGCTAATATGGGGGCGGCCATGGCCCCCCCCGCCGCCGACACACTGCTGCGCTTTTTTGCGGAGAGTGGGCGCGCGCCCGAGGATTTTGACCTGATCGTGACGGGAGATCTGGGGTATGAGGGCGGCGATATTCTCTGTGAGCTGATGCGTACAGAGGGCACCGACATCCGTGAGATCTACCAGGATTGCGGTATGATGATCTACAACCGCGCCACCCAAGACACCCACGCAGGCGGCTCGGGCTGCGGCTGCTCTGCCACGGTGCTTGCCTCCTATCTGCTCCCCAAGCTGGCCAAGGGGGAGTTGGGACGCATCCTCTTTATGGGAACGGGCGCGATGATGAGCCCCCAGGCCATCCAGCAGGGCGAGTGCATTCCCGCCATCGGGCATCTGCTTTGCCTTTGCGCGAAAGGAGAAAAGGAATGGAGATTGTAATACGGCTTTTGTTTGCCTTTTTGGTTGGCGGTGCGTTTTGCGTCATCGCCCAGATCCTGATCGATAAAACAAGCCTTTCCCCCGCCAGAATTCTGGTGGGGTATGTGGTGGCGGGCGTTTTGCTCGGGGCGGTGGGGCTTTACGGCCCCCTGGCCGATTTCGCGGGCGCGGGTGCCACCACGCCCCTGACGGGCTTCGGCTATCTGATCGCCAAGGGCGTGCGTACCGCAGTAGACGAAAAGGGGCTGCTTGGTGCCCTGACGGGGGGGCTTTCTGCCGCCGCAGGCGGCCCGGCCGCCGCCCTTGTTTTCGGTCTTTGCGCGGCGGTGATCTGCCACGGCGGCAAGCCGCGAAGGTAAGTGGGAGCATCAAAGGAAAGCGGCAGGCGCCCCTGTGGGGCGCCTGCCGCTTTCTTTTTTAAAATCTCGGCACAAAGCCAAGCTTCTTTTGCACCTTGGATAGGGTCTTGCGGGCGTAGTAGGCCGCCTCGTCGGCGCCCTTCTTCATCTGTGCCTCAAGGCCTGCCTTATCGGCCAGCAGCTCGGCATAGCGCGCCTGCACGGGGGCCAGTGCATCGGCACAGACCTCACCCACGGCGGCCTTAAAGTCGCCATAGCCCCGACCTGCGAACTCGCGCTCGATCTCGTCCATCTCCTTGCCCGTAAAGCAGGAGTAGATGGTCATCAGGTTATTGATGCCGTCCTTGCCCTCGCCGAAGCGCACCTCGGTCTCGGAGTCGGTCACGGCGCGGCGGAATTTACGGATAATGGTATCCTTGTCGTCGAGAATATAGACCACAGCGTTCTGATTTTCATCGGATTTGCTCATTTTCTTGGTGGGATCTGCCAGCGACATGATCTTTTTGCCGTTCTTTGCCACCACGGGCTCGGGGACGGTAAAGAGATCGGGATAGATCTGGTTCATACGCTCCGCAATGTTGCGGCAAAGCTCCACATGCTGCTTCTGGTCGATGCCCACGGGCACCACGTCGGTCTGATAAAGCAAAATATCCGATGCCATCAGTACAGGGTAGGTGAAAAGACCTGCATTGACATTGTCGGCGTGCTTAGCGCTCTTGTCCTTGAACTGGGTCATACGGGAAAGCTCACCAAACATGGTAAAGCAGTTGAGGATCCAGGAAAGCTCGGCGTGAGCAGGCACGTGTGACTGCACATAAAGCGTATTTTTCTCGGGATCAAGACCGCAGGCCATATACAGCGCCAGCGTTTCATAGGTGCGGCGGCGCAGCTCCGCGGGAACCTGCCGCACGGTGATGGCGTGCTCATCCACCACACAGTAGAAGCACTTATAAAGGTCGCTGTATGTAGAGAAATTGCGGATCGCGCCAAGGTAGTTGCCAATGGTCAGGTTTCCGCTGGGCTGCACGCCCGAATAGCATATTTTTTGTCCGTTGATCATAAGGGTATCTCCATTTAAGGTATTGCGCGGGGCGGGGCCCGCGCCGTCATAAGAGTATTTTACCATACTTTTCACGGTTTTGCAAGAGTATTGCAAGATTTTATCCCCGCGCGCATTTACCCCCATAACGGTATTGAAAAGGAGCCAACACGAAAACCGTGTTGGCTCCTTTTGACGTGGCGGCAAGCCCATTGGGCGTTGCAGCCTTGCCTCTTGATTACTTGCTCTCCTCAACAACCTCGTCAACGAGCTTGATGAGCGCCATTTCAGCAGCGTCACCGCGGCGGGGACCCATCTTGAAGATCTGGGTGTAGCCACCGTTGCGGCCCTCATACTTGGGAGCGATCTCGTTGAACACCTTGGTCACGACATCCTCCTTGGTAATATAAGCCAGTGCAGCACGGCGAGTGGCAAGGGTATTTTTCTTGCCAAGCGTAATCATCTTTTCTGCCATAGAGCGGACTTCCTTTGCGCGAGCCAGGGTGGTCTCCACAGAGCCGTTCTCCAGCAGGTAAGTCACAAGACCGCGAAGCATTGCATTACGGTGCTCCGTAGGTCTGCCAAGTTTTCCGGGCATTGTAATTCCCTCCTAATCTTTTGCTATTGGTGGCACTTACTCCTCTTCCTTTTTCAGGTCGAGTCCGAGCGAGTGCAATTTCTGGATCACTTCTTCAAGCGACTTCTTACCGAGGTTACGAACCTTGATCATATCCTCCTCGGTACGGTTGGTCAGATCTTCAACCGTATCAATGCCGGCGCGCTTCAAGCAGTTGAAGCTACGAACCGACATGTCAAGCTCTTCAATGGTCATCTCAAGGACCTTCTCTTTGATGGTCTCCTCACGTTCTACCATGATTTCTGCCTTCTTTGCCTCATCGGTAAGATTGACAAAGAGGTTGAGATGTTCGTTGAGGATCTTGGCGCCAAGAGAAATCGCTTCTTTTGCCGAGATAGTTCCGTTGGTCAGAACCTCAATGGTCAGCTTATCAAGGTCTGTAATGTTACCAACACGGGTGCTTTCTACATTGTAGTTTACCTTGTAGACAGGCGTATAGATCGAATCGGTGTAGATGGTGCCGATGGGAGCGGAAACGCCCGAGCCGTAGGACATGGTTGCAAGCTGCTTATTGCGCTCCTGCGACACATAGCCACGACCGTGATCAAAGGTCAGCTCCATATAAAGGTGCTGATTCTCTGCCACCGTTGCAATGTGATGCTCGGGATTGAGGATCTCCAGATCCGCATCCTGCTTGATATCACCTGCAGTGACCACACGGGGACCGATCACATCGATGATCGCGGTCTTTTGCGTGGTGCTGAACAGCTTTGCGGTGATGCCCTTGACGTTGAGAACGATCTCGGTCACATCTTCCTTTACACCGGGAATTGTGGAAAATTCATGCAGTACGCCATCGATCTTGATGCTGGTTACCGCAACGCCCTGCAAGGAGCTGAGCATAATTCTGCGCAGCGAGTTGCCAAGCGTGATGCCGTATCCGCGCTCAAGAGGATCAACAATAAAAGTACCGTGTGTACCATCCTCGCTTACATCGGCAATGGTAATATTCGGCTTTTCAATTTCAAGCATTCCAACAAACCCTCCTTTTTAATGTGTGGCGCCGACAATGCGGCTGTTTACCATGAAACAATGCCTTTGACAAAGCAAGCATCCCTGCCCTGCCAAAAGGCGGGCACTGGATTACTTGGAGTACAACTCGACGATCAGCTGCTCGTTGAAGTCGAAATCAATGTCCTCACGAGCGGGCAGAGCCACAACCTTGGCCACGGCATTTGCCTTGTCAACCTCAAGCCACTTGGGAGAAAGCTTGGTTGCAACGCCTTCCATAAGGCCCTTGATCTTGGTGAGATCGCGGCTGGCTTCCTTTACAGCAATCACGTCGCCAACCTTCACGGAGATGGAAGGAATGGTAACCTTCTTGCCATTGAGGGTAAAGTGACCGTGCAGAACGAGCTGGCGAGCCTCCTTGCGGCTCTCTGCCATACCCATACGGTACACAACGTTATCAAGTCTGCGCTCCAAAAGCACGAGCAGATTTTCACCGGTCATACCGCTCTGGCGCTCAGCCTCTGCAAAGTAATTTGCAAACTGCTTCTCAAGAACGCCGTAGTATCTTCTGGTCTTCTGCTTCTCACGAAGCTGCATACCGTACTCACGAACCTTCTTGTTTGCAGCACCGTGCTGGCCGGGAGCCGTGCTTCTGCGATCCAGAGCACACTTGCCGGTCATACAACGCTCGCCCTTGAGGAACAGCTTCGTGCCCTCACGACGGCAAAGACGGCATACAGGTCCAGTATATCTTGCCATTTTCGTTTACCTCCTGTAATAAATCAAACGCGGCGACGCTTAGGCGGGCGACAGCCGTTGTGGGGGATGGGCGTCACGTCCTTGATCATAGTAACCTGAAGACCAACCGTCTCCAAGGCACGGATCGCAGACTCGCGTCCGGAGCCGGGGCCCTTTACATAAACCTCGACCGACTTCAGTCCATGCTCCATAGCAGCCTTGGCAGCAGTCTCTGCTGCAGACTGTGCTGCGAAGGGAGTGGATTTACGAGAGCCCTTAAAGCCAAGCTCACCGGCGGATGCCCAGGAAATTGCATTGCCTGCTACATCGGTAACGGTGATGATGGTGTTATTGAAGGTTGCGCTGATATGCACGGCGCCCTTTTCAATATTTTTGCGCTCGCGGCGTTTTTTCACGACTTTTTTTACATTAGCCATTAGCTTGCCACTCCTTTACTTCTTCTTGTTTGCAATGGTCTTAGCGGGACCCTTGCGAGTTCTTGCATTGGTCTTGGTTCTCTGACCTCTTACGGGCAGGCCCTTTCTGTGGCGAACACCGCGATAGCAGTTGATCTCGACCATGCGCTTGATGTTCATGGCAACGTCACGACGGAGATCACCCTCTACATGGTAGGAGTTTTCGATCTCGTCACGCAGCTTTGCGACCTCCTCCTCGGTCAGATCCTTTGCACGGGTATCGGGATTGATACCGGTCTTCTGGAGGATGTCGTTTGCGCTCTTGCGACCAATGCCATAGATATAGGTCAGTGCAATTTCCACTCTCTTTTGATTGGGAATATCAACACCTGCAATACGAGCCATAGTTATTTCACCTCTTTCTTCAGTGTGGGATTATCCCTGTTTCTGCTTGTGCTTAGGGTTCTCACAAATGACCATCACGTGGCCTTTTCTCTTGATGATCTTGCACTTTTCGCAGATTTTTTTAACGGATGGTTTAACCTTCATTTGTTTCTACCATTCCTTTCTTCGAAATGTTCTTATTTGGCACGCCAGGTAATGCGTCCCTTGGTGAGGTCATATACCGACACCTCAATGGTTACGCGATCACCGGGCAAAATACGGATATAGTTCATGCGAAGCTTTCCCGAAATGTGTGCGGTCACGATATGACCGTTGGGAAGCTTTACCTTGAAGGTGGCATTGGGCAGCGCCTCAACCACAACACCCTCAAATTCAATCACATCATCCTTTGGCAGAAGAATCCCTCCCTTTTTCTGATTTTTGCGACGGATCGGTTACTCACCGATCTCTACCTCGGTTAAATTTATCACACCCTCCTCGGTCAGCGCCACGGTATTTTCGTAATGCGCCGAAAGAGAGCCGTCAATGGTTTTTACCGTCCAACCGTCGGGCTGCTCCACCACCTGATAGGAGCCGACGTTTACCATTGGTTCAATGGCAAGCACCAGCCCCGCACAAAGGCGGGCGCCGCGACCGGGCGTACCGTAATTCGGAACATCGGGTTGCTCGTGTACCGCTCGGCCGATGCCGTGACCCACATATTTGCGGACCACGCTGAAGCCGCAGGAGCGTACATACGAATCGACAGCCGCGCCGATATCTCCGATCCGATTACCGATCTTCACGGCCTTCAGTGCCTCGTAAAAGCTCTGCTTCGTTGCCGCGATCAGGGCAAGGGCCTGCTCACTTACCTT
The DNA here is from genome assembly GCA_045576195.1 of Eubacteriales bacterium. Taxonomy (GTDB): domain Bacteria; phylum Bacillota; class Clostridia; order Oscillospirales; family CAG-272; genus Firm-07. Next base: position 20,662 of record JAZNFZ010000042.1, read on the forward strand.
ACCGACAGGAAAGGTACGTGCGCTATCCCCATGATAGCCTTGATAGCACGCGCCGAGATCGATCTTTACGATGTCACCCTCGCAAAGGATGCGATCCTTTGAGGGAATGCCGTGTATGACCTCATCATTGATGCTGATGCAAGCAGAGCCGGGAAAGCCGTAAAGGCCGAGGAACGACGGCGTAGCGCCGCATTTCTCGATGTGCTGACGGATCACCGTATCCAGCTCCTTTGTGCTGACCCCGGGGCGGATGTGATCACGGGCGACGAGCAAAGCCTCGCCCGTGATCCGTCCCGCCTCTCGCATCGCTGCGATCTGCAGGGAATTTTTGATCTGTATCATCGTGTTCAGATGCGAGAAAGCGCATCAAGGGTAAGGCGGGTGGTGTCTGCCACCTCCTCTTGACCCTCCACCGTGATCAGAAGCCCCTTCTCTGCATAATAATCCTTCAGGGGCTCGGTCTGTGTGTGATAAGTTTCCAAACGCTTTTGCACAGTGCCGGGCTCATCATCCGCACGGATGATCAGCGCAGCGCCGCACTTGTCGCAAATACCTTCTTTTTGAGAGGGCTTGTAGACCGTATGGTAGGATGCGCCGCAAGCGCAAACGCGCCTGCCGCTCATACGCTCTACGATCTTTTCATCAGGGACCTCGATGGAAAGAACTGCGTCAATTTTCACATCCATTTCATCAAGCGCAACGGCCTGAGGAATGGAGCGAGGAAAGCCGTCAAGAATAAAGCCATTCTTGCAAGCCTCCGATTTTAAATACTCCTTGATGATTCCGATCACGATCTCATCGGGTACCAGCTTGCCGTCATCAATGTAGGACTTTGCTGTTTTACCGAGCTCGGTGCCTGCCTTGATGGCAGAACGCAGGATATCACCCGTAGAGATAGCGGGAATTCCCCATTTTTCTGAGATTTTCTCGGACTGCGTGCCTTTGCCCGCGCCCGGAGCGCCCATCAGAATTAAATTCATACGTTCCTCCGTAAATGAACTGGTATGGATCAACCAAGGAAGCCCTTGCTTGCGCGCAGGCTGAGTTGTGCCTCAATTTCTCTGACAGTCTCAAGAACAACGCCAACCACGATCAGGAGAGAGGAGCCACCGAAGGTGAGGATGCTGAGATCTGGCATAGCCGCGGTGGGATTTGCACTCCGGATCGCCGTTACCACCACAGAAACCAGCATAGGTCCGCCTGCAACAATGCACAGGAAGAACGCGCCGATCAGGGTGATACGCTTCAGGATACGTTGGATATACTGAACCGTAGGACGGCCGGGACGGTGTCCGGGAATCGAGCCACCGTTGCTGTTGATGTTGTTGGCAACCTCTACGGGGTTGAAGGAGATCAACACATAGAAGTAAGAGAATGCCACGATCAAGATCAGGTAGACAACCAGGTACTCCCAGGTTGTGGGAGAGAAGAAGTTTTCAATAAAGCTGGTAAAGCCCTTTGCCTTTCCCGAAGGAATGAAGGCAACGATCGTTGCGGGAATCGACACGATCGAGGAAGCGAAGATGATCGGCATCACGCCGGTCATATTCAGCTTAATAGGCAGGTTGGTGGACTGACCACCGTACATCTTGCGGCCCACCACGCGCTTGGCGTACTGGATCGGGATGCGACGCTCGGAGTTGGTGACCCAAATGATGAAGCCGAATACGGCAACCACTACGGCAACCAGCACAAGCGCGATTGCGACACCGATCACCACAGACAGCGCCTTGTTTGCAACGTAGTTATTCAGAACCACGCCGGACCAAAGCGAGTTTGCATAACCGGGGAGCACAGCGACGATATTGGCAAACAGGATCATAGAGATGCCGTTGCCGATACCCTTCTCATTGATCTTCTCAGCCAGCCACATCACAAGTGCAGCACCTGCACAGAAGGTGGCGTTGATCACGACCATAGCGAACCCGTCATCACGAACCAGCCAGTCGTTGTTCTTCAGCAGCATGCTGTAGCCGATACTGGTGATCAGAGCCAGCGCGATGGTAACATAGCGGGTGATCGCAGTGATCTTCTTCTGGCCATTTTCGCCGTCCTTTGCCATGCGCTCAAGAGCGGGAATGGCAACCGTCAGCAGCTGCACCACGATCGAAGCCGTAATGTAAGGGCTGACCGAAAGTGCAAACAGCGTTGCGTACTGCATTGCACCGCCCGAGAGAATACTCATCAGACCGAGTGCAGAGGAGCCGTACAGCGCGGAAAACGAACTGGAAATGTCACTACTGACGTAAGGCACACAAATACAAGCACCAAGGCGATAAAGGAGGACGATAAACAATGTGAAGAGCATCTTCTTTTGGAGTTCCGGTGTCTTCCACGCGTTCTTTAACGTCTTAAACATCCTTATGCCACCTCGATCTTTCCACCTGCTGCTTCAATCTTTTCTTTCGCGGTTGCGGAAAAGACGGCTGCTTTAACGGTTACTTTCTTGGTCAACTCACCGTTGCCGAGAACCTTGAGACCGTCGCCTGCTTTGCGAACGATTTTCTTCGCCATCAAAGCCTCGAGATCGATTACTGCGCCATCCTCAAATACGTTGAGAGCCTCAACGTTGACAATGGCATAAACCTTAGCAAACTTGCTGTTATTGAAGCCACGCTTGGGAAGCTTGCGGTAGAGAGGCAGCTGGCCGCCCTCAAAGCCGGGGCGCACACCGCCGCCGGAGCGAGCGTTCTGGCCCTTGTGACCCTTACCTGCGGTCTTACCGTTACCGGAGCCTGCACCGCGGCCCTTCCGCCAAGCGGCCTTTGCAGAGCCTTCTGCGGGAGAAAGTTCATGGAGTTTCATCCTTCTATCCTCCTTTACGCGTTTTCTACCTTAACAAGGTGGGCAATAACCTTTACCTTGCCGGCAAGAACGGCGTTGTCCTCATGAATGATGAAATCGCCGATTTTGTGAAGGCCAAGGGACTCTGCCGTAGCCTTCTGCTTGGGAAGAGCGCCGATGGTGCTCTTAACGAGAGTAACCTTTTTCATTTCAGCACCCTCCTTAACCCTTTACCTGCTCTACGCTGATGTCACGGATCTTCGCGACCTCCTCAGCGCTGCGCAGGGACTTAAGACCCTCAATCGTTGCCTTCACAACGTTTGCGGGGTTGTTGGAGCGCAGGCACTTTGCACGAATGTTCTTAATGCCGGCAAGCTCCAGAATGAAACGAACACCGCCGCCCGCGATGATACCGGTACCGGGTGCGGCAGGCTTCAGAAGAACCTTGCCGGCGCCAAACTCGCCGATGACCTCGTGGGGGATGGTCGTACCCTTCAGGGATACGGTGATCATATTCTTCTTTGCATCCTCGATGCCCTTGCGGATCGCCTCAGGCACCTCGGCTGCTTTACCGAGACCTACACCGATGTGACCCTTGCCATCGCCAACTGCCATAATAGCGGCAAAGCGGGCAATACGGCCACCTTTAACGGTCTTGGAAACACGGTTGAGAGCAATGAGCTGCTCTTTGTATTCCTGCTCAGCAGGATTTCTGTTGTAAGCCATGTTTTTCCTCCTAAAATTTGCTCAACTGTTGTTGGGCAGTGTACAAACCGGACTCAGAACTTCAGGCCGCCCTCGCGAGCGCCTTCAGCCAGCTCCGATACACGTCCGTGATAAAGATAGCCGCCACGGTCGAATACGACTTCGGTAATTCCCTTTGCTGCTGCACGCTCGGCAATCGTCTTGCCGACCACTCTTGCAGCTGCCTTGTTGCTGCCGATTCCTTCAAACGCCTTCTCAAGGGTGGAAGCGGAAACCAGCGTAACGCCTGCCACGTCGTCGATGATCTGAGCGCTGATGTTCGCATTGGAGCGATACACGCAAAGACGGGGACGAGCTGCAGTGCCGGAGATCTTAGCTCTGACTCTCTTATGTCTCTTAAGGCGAGCCTGATTGCTGTCTTTTCTCGATACCATTTCAGTCCACTCCTTTCATTATTTACCGGCTTTACCGGCCTTGCGGCGAATGTGTTCGTCGGCATACTTCACGCCCTTGCCATGGTAAGGCTCAGGCGGTCTCTTGCTGCGGATCACCGCTGCGATCTGGCCAACTGCCTGCTTGTCGATGCCCTTTACCACGATGGTGTTGGAGTTGGGCACCTCAAAGGTGATGCCTTCGGGCTCGGTAACCACCAGGCTGGCCTGAGGCAGACCGTTTACCAGGGAGTGACCGAGGTAAAGCTGCAGGTTCTTGCCCTGCTTTGCGACCTTGTAGCCAACGCCCACGACCTCAAGGGTCTTGGAGTAACCCTGGGTTACACCAACCACCATGTTGTTGAGCAGGGCGCGGGTCAGGCCATGCAGGCTTCTGACCTCTTTCTCGTCATTGGGGCGGGTCACGATCAGCTCGCTGCCCTCCTGCTTGATCGAGATGATCTCTTCAAATTTCTGGGTGAGGGTGCCAAGTGCGCCCTTCACGGTAACAACATTACCATCGGCAATCGTTACGGTCACGCCGGCGGGGACGGTAATGGGCATTCTTCCGATTCTAGACATAATTCCCTACCTCCTTACCAGACAAAGGCCAGCACTTCGCCGCCGATCTTGAGCTCACGAGCCTTCTTGTCGGTCATGATGCCCTTCGAGGTGGAGACGATTGCGATACCAAGGCCGTTCATTACCTTGGGCATATCCTCGTAACCTGCATAGATACGCAGACCGGGCTTGGACACGCGGCGAAGACCGCGAATGACCTTCTGCTTGCCGGCTGCATACTTCAGGGTAACGCGAATGGTGCCCTGCTTGCCGTCCTCGATCACCTGATAGCCCTTTACGTAGCCCTCAGCGACCAGGATGTCAGCGATGGATTTCTTCATGTTGGATGCCGGAATGTCAACCGTAGCGTGCTTCGCGTCACTTGCGTTGCGGATACGGGTGAGCATATCGGCGATAACGTCAGACATTTGCATAGTTAAAATCCTCCTTTAATGCAAGTTAATTGTCTTGCTGCCGGCAGAGCCGGCGGCCAATCGGCGGTTAAATCCAACTCCCTGCTTAAGTTTGAGGGTAGGTCTGATTTCCTTCCGAAAGTTGGGGGTTTATTCACTCGGCGTGCTATTCGCCGAAGGAATACAGTTTTTTACCAGGATGCCTTCTTGACACCGGGGATCTCGCCCTTGTAGGCAAGCTCACGGAAGCAGATACGGCAGATGCCGAACTTACGCAGGTAAGCGTGGGGGCGGCCGCAGATCTTGCATCTGGTATAAGCACGAGTAGAGAACTTCTGCTCTCTCTGCTGCTTCAGAATCATAGATTTCTTTGCCATGTTTACTACCTCCCGTGATTATTGTGCGAAGGGAGCGCCCATCAGGCGGAGCAGCTCTCTTGCTTCTGCATCGGTCTGTGCGGTGGTGACGAAGCAGATGTCCATACCGCGGATCTTCTCTACCTTATCGTACTCGATCTCGGGGAAGATCAACTGCTCCTTGAGGCCGAGAGAATAGTTGCCGCGGCCGTCAAACGCGTTGGGGTTGATGCCCTTGAAGTCGCGCACGCGGGGCAGAGCAAAGTTGAACAGACGATCCATAAACTCGTACATACGGTCACCGCGAAGGGTTACCTTTGCACCGATCTTCATGCCCTGACGGAGCTTGAAGTTAGCCACAGACTTCTTTGCCACGGTGGGCACAGCCTTCTGGCCTGCGATGATGGTAAGATCGCGAATGATGTTGTCGATGACCTTGGAGTTCTCCTTCGCGTCGCCTGCACCGATGTTGATGACGATCTTGTCAAACTTCGGAATCTGCATTACGCTCTTATAGGAGAACTGCTTCATGAGAGCGGGAGCAACCTGCTCACGGTACATATCCTTAAGTCTTGCCATGTTAGGTTACCTCCTCTCTCAAAGCTTTGCGCCGCACTTGGCGCATACGCGGACCTTTTTGCCGTCTTCCGTCGTCATCTTAACGCGGACACCCTTTTCGCACTTGGGGCAGAAAAGAGCGACCTTGGAAGCGTACAGAGCACCCTCAGCATCCACGATGCCGCCGGTCTCGCCCTGTCTGCGGGGCTTCACATGCTTGTGGATCATGTTTGCGCCCTTAACGATTACTTTTCCCTCCTCGGGAGAAACTGCGACTACCTCGCCCTTGACGCCCTTGTCGTCACCGGACAGAACGATGACGGTGTCGCCGGTTTTAATATGAAGCTTTTTCATGTTACCAGTTACCTCCATCAAAGTACTTCGGGCGCGAGGGACAGGATCTTGAGATAATCCTTCTCACGGAGCTCACGCGCCACCGGGCCAAAGATACGGGTTCCACGGGGCGTGTTGTCTTCTCTAATAATTACCGCGGCGTTCTCATCAAACTTGATATAGGAGCCGTCTGCACGCTTAAGACCGTGCACACTTCTCACGATAACAGCCTTGACGACCTCGCCCTTCTTCACCATGCCGCCGGCGTTTGCTTTCTTCACGCAGGCAACCACGACGTCACCGATGTTGGCGTAACGACGGCCCGAGCCGCCGAGAACGCGAATGCACATCAGCTCCTTCGCACCGGTGTTATCGGCAACCTTCATTAAAGTCTGTTGCTGAATCACTTTTCTTTCCTCCTACTGTTTCAGTACGCTTCGACGTACTTACTATTAGAATTCTGTGTGGTGACGAATTACTTCGCCTTCTCGATGATCTCGGTGACACGCCATCTCTTGGTCTTGGACAGAGGGCGGGTCTCCATAATTTCGACACGGTCACCCACGCCGCACTCGTTGTTCTCGTCGTGCGCGTGCACCTTCAGGGTGTGCTTGATGATCTTGCCGTAAACGGGATGCTTGACGTTGTCCTCGATGGCGATCACAACGGTCTTGTCCATCTTGGAGCTGACAACCATGCCGACTCTCGTTTTTCTCAGCGTTCTTTCTTCAGTCATGACTGTTCCTCCTTATGCGTTCTTCTGGTTGAGAACGGTCATTACGCGAGCAATGTCCTTCTTGACATCCACGATCTTGTGAGGATTATCAAGCTGGTTTACTGCGTGCTGGAAGCGGAGGTTGAAAAGCTCGCCCTTGAGTTCCTTGAGCTTAGCGTTAAGCTCTTCGACACTCAGCGTATTCAGTTCTGCTGCCTTCATTGCTTAACCCTCCCCGTTTTCTTCTTTTTTCATGAACTTGGTCTTGATCGGCAGCTTGTGGCCGGCAAGACGCATAGCTTCTCTTGCAACATCCTCGGCAACGCCGTCCATCTCGAACATCACGCGTCCGGGCTTAACGACTGCTACCCAGTACTCGGGAGAGCCCTTACCGGAACCCATTCGGGTCTCAGCAGGCTTCTCGGTGATGGGCTTGTCGGGGAAGATCTTGATCCAAACCTGACCGCCACGCTTAATGTAACGCGTCATAGCGATACGGGCAGCCTCGATCTGGTTGCTGGTGATCCAAGCGGGCTCCAGAGCCACAAGGCCGAAGGAACCGTTGGTGATCGTGTTGCCGCGCATAGCCTTGCCCTTCAGGCGGCCACGCTGAACGCGACGGAATTTGACTCTCTTAGGCATCAACATGATTACTTCGTGCCTCCTTGTCTGGGTGCTCTGCGCTCGCCGCGGAAGTTACCGCCCTGGCGACGCTCACCACCGCGGTTGTCGCGGGGAGCGCGGCGCTCGCGGTTGTCGCGAGGAGCTGCTGCGGGACGATTGACCTCATTGAGGACCTCGCCACGGTAGATCCATACCTTGATACCGATCTTGCCATAGGTGGTATTAGCCTCCCAGAAGCCGTACTCGATATCGGCACGGAGCGTCTGAAGCGGGATCGTACCCTCGTGGTAGTGCTCGGTCTTTGCGATCTCGGCACCGCCGAGACGGCCGCCACAGCTGATCTTGATACCCTTGGCACCAAGACGCATGGTGTTGCGGATCGCCATTTTCATTGCGCGACGGAATGCCACGCGGTTCTCCAGCTGAGAAGCAATGTTCTCTGCAACCAGCTGAGCGTTCAGGTCGGGGGACTTGACCTCAACCACGTTGAGGGCAACAGGCATACCAACCATCTTCTCAAGCTGTGCCTTGTACTTATCGATCTGCTCGCCGCCCTTGCCGATCACCATGCCGGGCTTTGCGCAGTGGTTGAATACGCGGACTCTGTGGTTGTCGCGCTCGATCTCGATCTTCGGCACGCCTGCCTTCTGCAGCTCTTTCTTCAAGAACTTGCGGATCTGGTAGTCGGAAACGAGCGTGTCGCCGAACTTCTCGTCGTCAACAAACCATCTCGAGTCCCAGTTTTTAATCACGCCCACACGAAGGCCGTGGGGATTTACTTTCTGACCCATTTACGTTTCCTCCTCTCAGTCTCTTTCTTTTACTACCATGGTAACATGGCTGGTTCTCTTCAGGATGCGGTCAGCGCTTCCCTTTGCGCGGGGCATGATACGCTTGAGCGTAGGACCTGCACAAACGAAGCACTCGCTGACATACAGCTTGGAGGGATCCATGTGGAAATTGTGCTCGGCATTTGCAAGAGCACTGCCAAGGAGCTTGATGAGAAGCTCAGAAGCTGCCTTGGGGGTGGTCTTCAGAATACCCATTGCGACGCCCGCATCCTTGCCGCGAATCAGATCAAGAACGATCTGAACCTTGCGGGGGGAGATGCGCGCATACTTAAGATATGCTTTTGCTTCCATGTTCATTTCCTCCCTTATTTCGCAGTGTTGGATGTCTTGGAGCCGGAGTGGCCCTTGAACGTACGGGTGGGTGCAAACTCACCCAGCTTGTGACCGACCATATCCTCGGTGACGTATACCGGAACATGCTTTCTGCCGTCGTGAACGGCAATGGTATGACCGACAAACTCAGGGAAGATGGTGGAGGCACGAGACCAGGTCTTGAGAACCTTCTTCTCGTTCTTTTCATTCATAGCGCAAATACGCGTGTAGAGTTTCTCTTCGACGTAGGGCGCTTTCTTCAAACTTCTGCTCATAATCGATTACCCTCCTTACTTCGCGTTTCTGCGCTTGACGATGAACTTATCGGTTCTCGCCCTCTTGTTACGAGTCTTATAGCCCAGAGCAGGCTTGCCCCAAGGAGTAACGGGAGAGGGACGGCCCACAGGGGACTTGCCCTCACCACCGCCGTGGGGGTGGTCACAGGGGTTCATAACAGAACCGCGAACCGTAGGACGGATGCCCTTGTGACGGGTCTTACCGGCCTTACCGACCTTAACGGTATCATGCTCGATGTTACCGACCTGGCCGATGGTAGCCTTGCAGTCAAGGCGAATGATGCGGACCTCACCGGAGGGCAGACGGACCTGAGCCACGCCGTTCTCCTTCGCGATCAGCTGTGCGAACACACCTGCGGAGCGAACGAGCTGCGCGCCCTTGCCGGGGTAAAGCTCTACGTTGTGGATCAGCGTACCAACGGGAATGTTGGCAATGGGGAGCGAGTTGCCGGGCTTGATGTCGGCATCGGCACCGGAGTAGACCTTATCGCCTGCGGTAAGACCGACAGGAGCGATAATGTAGCTCTTTGCACCTTCCTCGTTCTGGAGCAGTGCGATATATGCGCTGCGGTTAGGATCGTACTCCACACCGACCACAGTCGCAGGGGACTGGCACTGACGCTTGAAGTCGATGATTCTATACTTGATCTTGTTGCCGCCGCCGCGGTGACGGACGGTGATGCGGCCATAGCTGTTACGGCCGGCGTGCTTTTTCTTGGAGACGATAAGGCTCTTCTCGGGAGTGAATTTGGTCAGCTCCTCAAAGGAGGGAACGCTCATCTGACGTCTCGCCGGGGTAGTCGGCTTATACTTAATGGTAGGCATTCTTCTCTAAACCTCCTACTCTTACTTCATACCATCGAAGAACTCGATGGTCTTAGAATCAGCCGTCAGGGTGACAATGGCCTTCTTCCACTCGGAGGTGTAGCCAAAGTGCACGCCCATTCTCTTGGGCTTCTTCTTCATGTTGATGGTGTTAACGGATGCAACCTTTACCTTGAACATCTCCTCAACGGCGTGAGCAACATCAGCCTTGGTGGCATTGCTCTGCACCTTGAAGACATACTTCTTGGCGTCCAGCATATCCATGCTTGCTTCCGTGATGATCGGCTTAATGATGATATCCTCTACCATTCTCATTATGCGTACACCTCCTCAAGCTTGGTGACGGCATCCTTGGCGATAATGAACTTATCGGCATTGAGCACGTCGTAAACATTTACGGTATTGTACTGGGTGGTCACCACACCGGGGATGTTGGCAAAGCTCTTAATGACCATATTGTCAACACCGGGGAGAACAACCAGCGACTTGCGAGTGGCGCCGAGTGCCTCAAGCATGGCAGCCATCGTCTTGGTGGAGAAGCTCTCGGTCTTGATGGCGTCTACCACAATGAGGTCACCTGCGGCAACCTTAGAGGACAGTGCGCTGAAGAGAGCCACTCTCTTGGTCTTCTTGTTGAGATCGGTGCGGTAATCTCTGGGCTTCGGGCCGAGAGCAACACCGCCGTGCGTCCACTGAGGAGCGCGCGTGGAGCCCTGACGAGCTCTGCCGGTGCCCTTCTGTCTCCAGGGCTTCTTGCCGCCGCCGGAAACCTCAGTGCGAGTGAGCGTGGACTGCGTGCCCTGTCTCTGGTTGAGAAGGTAGGCGCGCACTGCTGCGTGGAGGACAGCACCGTTTA